>NZ_JACFSE010000002.1:0-343510 GCF_016100545.1 Gilliamella sp. W8128 | reverse complement strand
TCAGGTGTGTAAGTGTAGTGATACATTGAGCTAACTGATACTAATGAACCGAGAGTCTTAACCTTACAACTCGGAGTTGTTTTGGATACGCGAAGATAAAGATAGATTAATAGATAATCGAACAGTTTGTTCCGGATTGAGCGATTGATGTGGATATGAGATAATGCGCAGCAATTGAGAGAAGAGAAGACAGAATATGTCTGGCGGTAATAGCGCGGTGGTCCCACCTGACCCCATGCCGAACTCAGAAGTGAAACGCCGTAGTGCCGATGGTAGTGTGGGTATTACCCATGTGAGAGTAGGGTGCCGCCAGACTTTTAAATATACGAGCCCAGCAGCGATGCTGGGCTTTTTTGCATTCTAGGATTAATGTATTTTTGTTAATTATTTTTCAGAGTTATTTCCCTGAATAGTAGACAATGGATAATCTAAATTTTCTGTATCAGTTTTTGGGTTCTGATTTTATTGAAAAATATACAACAATCCCGTAATTAATTGTTAAATTGTATTATTTGGATGTTGAACAACATAATATACGATTGTTAATATTACTAAATAGTATTTTATGGATAATATATAGCTTATGGATAGGCTCTTTAGGTAGTTTAGCTATAGAGGTTACCTTCACGATAATTACTATTATGACAATTATTAAATTATCACCAAAATCGACTGTATGATATTATATTTATTCTATTAGTATCATTTTCCTATTTATTTATTGTTGTATGTATGAAACAATTCAACAATATAAAAATAAATTTTTTGAGGTAGTCAGTGATCGATAATGATGGCTACCGTCCAAATGTAGGAATAGTTATTTGTAACAGGTATGGTCAAGTGCTTTGGGCTCGGCGTTATGGGCAAAACTCTTGGCAATTTCCTCAGGGCGGAATAAAACTTAATGAAACGCCAGAACAGGCAATGTTTCGTGAACTAAATGAAGAAGTAGGATTACTACCTAAAGACGTTAAAATTTTATCGGTTACCAATGGTTGGTTAAGGTATAAATTACCAAAACGTATGATTCGTTGGGATAATCAGCCGGTATGTATCGGTCAAAAACAAAAGTGGTTTTTATTAGAATTAATTTCTGATACGTCAGTTATTAATTTAAATATGTCTTCAACTCCTGAGTTTGATGATTGGAAATGGGTAAGTTATTGGTATCCTATACGACAGGTTATTGCTTTTAAGCGTGATGTATATCGCAAAGCAATGAAGGAGTTTTCTTTGCCTGCATTTACTATACAATCTGAAGTAGAAGAACCTGTAACAAATCTTTCTAAGAAAAAACGGTTTAACTTCTTTGCTCACAAACGAAAAAATAAACAGCGTATTAAAAAATGAATCAATTTTTACAATTTCCCAATTTTGATCCAATTGCTTTCTCAATCGGACCTATTTCATTACATTGGTATGGTGCAATGTACCTATTTGGTGTGCTTGGTGCTTTGTTTTTAGCTAAACGTCGAGCTAATAAACCCAATAGCAATTGGACATCACAACAAGTTGAAAACCTATTGTTCTGGGGTTTTTTAGGCCTCTTTATTGGTGGGCGATTAGGTTATGTATTATTTTATAATTTTGATGCATTTTGTGAAGATCCCGCTATTCTATTCAGAGTTTGGGAAGGAGGAATGTCTTTCCATGGTGGTTTGATTGGTGCCATTTGTGTTATTGCTATCTTTGCTAAAAAAACACAAAAGACCTTTATGCAAGTAGCTGATTTTGTAGCTCCATTAGTACCGCTTGGTTTAATGTTTGGCCGATTTGGTAATTTTATTAACGGTGAATTGTGGGGCCGAGTAACTAATTCTTCAATCGGTATGTTATTCCCTACTTCATCACATGCTGATTTTATGTTTGTTCAAGCAAATCCGGAATGGTTTTCCTTATACAGCCAATTAAACGGTGTTTTACCTCGTCACCCTTCACAACTTTATGAGATGGTATTTGAAGGTATAGTATTATTTATTATTTTAAATTTATTTATTCGCAAACCTCGTCCAGTTGGCGCAGTCTCAGGACTATTTTTAGTTTGTTATGGCATATTTAGGTTTATAATTGAGTTCTTTAGACAACCCGATGAACAATTAGGATTATTTTTAAATATAATCAGTATGGGACAAATTCTCTGTCTCCCTATGATCATTGGTGGTATCTTGATGCTTTTATATGCATATAGATTTAACAATAAGGCTATTAAAAAATGAAACAGTATTTATCACTAATGCAAAAAATTTTAAACGAAGGAACGGCTAAATCGGATAGAACAGGTACAGGGACTTTATCGATCTTTGGTCACCAAATGCGATTTAATTTGCAAGATGGTTTTCCATTAGTGACCACAAAAAAATGTCATTTACGTTCAATTATCTATGAGTTACTTTGGTTTCTTAAAGGTGATACTAATATTAATTATTTAAAAGATAATAAAGTAACAATTTGGGATGAATGGGCCGATAAAAATGGTGATCTTGGTCCTGTTTATGGCAAACAATGGCGCGCTTGGGGCGCTGCGGATGGTCGACAAATAGATCAAATTTCGCAACTAATCGAACAAATTAAAAATGATCCAGACTCTAGAAGAATGATAGTTTCGGCATGGAATGTTGGTGAGCTAGATCAAATGGCGTTAGCACCTTGTCATGCTCTGTTTCAATTTTATGTAGCTCAAGGTAAGCTGTCATGTCAACTTTATCAACGTTCATGTGACGTATTCCTAGGATTACCATTTAATATTGCTAGTTATTCGTTATTAGTTCATATGATTGCTCAACAATGCGATTTAGAAGTTGGTGATTTTGTTTGGACAGGTGGCGATACCCATTTGTATTCCAATCATATGGAGCAAACACATTTACAATTAAGCCGTGAGCCAAAACCATTGCCTAAGCTTGTAATTAAACGCAGACCACCTACAATTTTTGATTATGAATTTGAAGATTTTGAAATTGTTGATTACGATCCTTATCCAGCAATAAAAGCGCCAGTAGCAATTTAAAGCTTAACAAATTTTGAGAAATACTCTTTTAGGGTATATTTTTTCTAAATTATAAGTAAAAATTGATTATTAGGGATTAATCAATTTAATCCTTAATATGTGTTTTTTTATATAATCTTTTAAAACAACTTCATGATAAGAAGTTTAGTTATCTTTGATTATTTTATTTTTCTGCCGCATAACTGAAGATATTGGTATATAATGACTAACTTTGTTTAAATGGTTATTTAATCTTAATATGAGTCAAAATCAAGAAATTCATCCTATTTTTACAAAACGATTATTACATCCTCGCTATTGGTTAACCTGGTTTGGTATTTCTATTTTATATTTGATCGTTTTACTGCCATATCCGGTTATTTATCAATTAGGGAAAGGTTTAGGATTACTTTCGATGAAATTAATTGGCAAGCGTAAAGAGACCGCAAGGCAAAACTTAAAATTATGCTTTCCTGATAAATCCGAACAAGAACGAGATAAAATATTAAGAGATAATTTTATTTCCACAGGACTTGCTATATTTGAAACTGGTATGGCATGGTTCTGGTCCGACAAAAGACTTAAAAAACACTCTTCAATTAAAGGTGATTCACATATCACTCAGATACAACAGTCCGGACAGGGTGTTTTATTAATTGGTATTCACTTTTTAACGCTAGAACTAGGTGCACGTATTTTAGGTATGAGTCATCCAGGTGTAGGTGTTTATCGACCAAACGACAACCCTGTTATGGATTATGTACAATTAAAAGGGCGTTTAAAATCGAATAAATATATGTTAGATCGCTATAATACTAAAGGCATGATAAGAGCCTTAAAGAATGGTGAACTGCTTTGGTATGCGCCAGATCATGATTATGGTCCTAAGAATAGCGTTTTTGCGCCACTCTTTGCGGTAGAAAAAGCAGCAACGACCATTGGAACTCGAATTTTGGTTAAATTAAGTCAGCCTGCAATTATTCCTTTCACCCCTAAACGAGAAAAGAATGGGCACTATACTGTTTACGTTACACCTGAGCTTAAAGGCTATCCTATAGATGATGATGTGCTAGCGGCTACTTTTATGAACAAAGCGATTGAACACGAAATATTAAAAGCACCAGAACAATATATGTGGTTACATCGACGATTCAAAACTCGACCTAAAGGTGAAGCGCCTTTATATACAAATAAAGTCCAATCAGATTAATTTGATAACTTTATAATATTTTCAAATAATTGAAAGAAAGAATATGCAAAAACTGAACAAAATAATTTTGTATTGTCGACCAGGATTTGAAAAAGAATGTGCAGCAGAAATAACAGATAGAGCCGCACAAAAAGAGATATTTGGATTTGCCAAAGTCAAAGAAAACATCGGTTATGTGATATTTGAATGCTATCAAGATGGTGACGCTCAATTATTGATTAAAGAAATTCCTTTTCGAACACTTATTTTTGCCAGACAAATGTTTGTTGCTGGTGAATTATTGGCTGATTTACCAACAGAAGATCGTATTACGCCAATAATTAATTTTTTATCTGGTATTGTTGATAAAGCTGGTGATTTACGTGTTGAAGTGGTAGATACTAATGAAGGTAAACAATTAGCAGGATTTTGCCGAAAGTTTACTGTTCCACTTCGCCAGGCATTACGTAACAAACGTATTTTGTTAAAAGTACAAAATCCATCTAGACCAGTTATTCATTTATTATTTATCAATAATAATAGCTGTTATGTTGGCTATTCTCTGAGTCAAAATAACTCTCCTTTTTATATGGGTATACCGAGGTTAAAATTTCCATCTGATGCACCAAGTCGTTCAACATTAAAATTGGAAGAAGCTTTTCATATTTTTATTCCTTATGAAGAATGGGATGAACGACTTAAAGGTGGTTTAAACGCTGTTGATTTAGGAGCGTGTCCAGGCGGTTGGACTTATCAATTGGTCAAAAGAAGTATGATGGTATATGCTATAGATAATGGTCCTATGAATGAAAAATTAATGGAAACAGGACAAGTTAAACATTATCGTGAAGATGGCTTTAAATTTATACCTAAAAAGCATAATATTTATTGGTTGGTGTGTGATATGGTTGAAAAACCAGCCAAAGTAACAGAGTTAATAGCTAAATGGCTAATTAATGGTTGGTGTAGAGAGGCAATTTTTAATCTCAAACTACCAATGAAAAAACGTTATGAAGAAGTAAAACAAAATTTACAATTACTAATAGAAGAACTAAATAACAGCCAAATAAATGTACAAATTCAGGCTAAGCAACTTTTTCATGATCGTGAAGAAGTTACTGTACATGTACAGCGAATTTGGGGATGAGAAATTATAAGAGAATGGTTATGAAATTAAAACAATCCTTTTATGCTATTGTTATTTTAGCATTATTTTCACTTTTAGTTGGATGTCATCTTAGCTCATCAAAAAGCGGTAAATACGATGAAACTAAAGACTCCAATTATTATTTGTCGCAGGTAGATACTAGCTCAGGAAGTGCTAAAATCGATTGGCAGTTATTGGCAATAAGAGCATTAATAAACGAGAATAAACTTTCTCAAGCAAATAAATTATTATCTCAACTACCAGCTAATCTTAATGTAGAACAACAAAAAGACCAATTGTTATCTCAAGGTGAAATAGCAACTAGAAAAGGGCAACCATTTAATCTTAGCCAATTATCTATCGAGAAATTAAATGATTCACAATCATATCGTTATTATTCAATCAAATTAGCCTTAGACAAAAAAGCTAAAAAGATTAATGAACAAGCGAATGATTATTTGTCTTTACAAAAATTTGCACCTGAAAAATTAAAAAAACAAATTTTAAATAATACCTGGAATTTCTTTAGCAAATTATCGACAAATCAACTAAGTAAAATTGCCGTACTTGAAAATGACTTCATATTGAAAGGTTGGATTGATTTAAGTTATACATATCAAAGTAATAATAGACAAATTTCTATTCAAGACGGTGATAGTTCAGAAGTGCTTGAAGCGAAAAATACAAATCGTAAAAATCAACTAAAACAAGCTATTTTGGATTGGGCTGCAAAATATCCCGATCATCCTGCACAAAATATTGTTGCGATTATAACAGGTGAACAAACACTTGCGGTTGATAATGTGAATGCCAAAAAAGTAGCTTTACTATTACCTCTGAATGGATCTTCTCGAATATTTGGTAATACTATTCGTCAAGGATATGTTGATGCAGTTAAGTTCTATCCTCAAGAACCACAACAAAATGTTATTGTTTTAGATACAACGTCAGTACCAATGGATAATTTAATTCAGCAAGCGCAAGAACAAAATGTCGATTTAATCGTTGGTCCATTATTGAAGTCTGAAGTGAGTAAAATAAAGCAGTTAGCACCTAATATCCCAGTTCTAGCATTGAATAAGGTTGATGATGGAACAGTTTCCGCTAACAAAATGTGCTTTTTTGCGTTATCTCCTGAAGATGAAGCAAAGGATGCGGCTGACCATATTTTTGCTCAAAATAAACAAAAGCCATTGTTAGTTATACCACAAAATGACTTGGGTAGGCGTGTAGCCCAAAGCTTTGCTAAGCAATGGTCGCAAATTTCTAATGGCTCACAAGCTTATGTACAATATGTTGGTAATTTAAATACTTTACGCGCCAATATTAATCATAGTAGTGGAATAAGTTTAACCGGTAGTCCGATTGTATTTAATAGTGATGATGGCTCAGCCTCAATGACCTCAAATGGTTCCTCTTCTGGATTTGATGCAATTTATATTTATGCATCTTATGACGAATTAACCTTGATAAAACCAATGCTAGATATGGGGGCGGGTAAGACAGTAGGTAATGGCTCTTCACCAATAGCGCTTTATTCAAGTTCTAAAAGTCATGTGGCAAATGCTTCGAATGACTTTTATTATGATATGAATCAAACGGAATATTCTGACATTCCTTTGATTATTAATTCATCAGAAAAGACAACGGCAGTGATTCCTAGCAATATTCAAAAAGATTATTCTTTAACACGATTATACGCTATGGGAATCGATGCGTGGCGATTAGCTAATCGTTTTAATCAATTAGACTCTTATCAACCTAATTTTTTAGATGGAATGACTGGTAAATTATCAACCAGTAATCAATGTGAAGTGACTCGAACACTTGCATGGCAACAATATGCCTATGTTACATCCCAATCGTCCTCGGAACAGAACGAAAACTAAAGATATCGGCAAGCATTATGAACATATTGCTTGCCAATTTTTAGCCAATCAAGGACTTGTGTTACTTGATCAAAATAGCTTATATCGAATCGGTGAAATTGATTTAGTTATGCGAGATAAGAGTTGTCTTGTTTTTGTTGAAGTTAGATATCGAAAAAATGCTAATTTTGGCGAGGCTGAAATGACTATTTCGCTCACTAAGCAAAACAAAATTAAAAAGGCAGCTCAACTTTGGATGTTAAATAATAACTTAAATATTGAAGATACAGAGTTTAGGTTTGATGTTTTTGCCATAACGGGAAAAAGTCAAAAATGGATAATTAATGCGTTTTAATGATCAGGTGAAAAACGTGCAAGATTTAATAAAAAATTATTTTACTGAAAGTATTCAAACTCAAATTGTTATGGCTGAATCTCTAGGCTCTTCAATTGAAAAAGCGGCTAATATTATCGTTGAAGGATTACTTAATGGTAATAAAATTATGGGATGTGGTAATGGCTCAGCTGCTGCAAATATACAAAGTTTTACCTCTCGGTTAATTACCAGTCTTGATATTGAAAGACCGAGTATTCCGGCCATTGCATTAGTTTCTGATAATGTATTGTTAAGTGCGATATCTAATCACGAAGAAATTTATGCTCGACAAATTCAAGCTTTAGGTCAACAAGGTGATATCTTAGTTATTTCAACTTGTGAAGGGAATAGCCGTTCGATTATTCGTGCTGTTCAAGAAGCCGTAATTAAAGATATGAAAATTGTTGCCTTAACTGCATTTGATGGTGGAGAAGTGATCGGATTACTTGGGCAAAATGATATTGAAATTAGAATTCCATCTTATAAAAAGGTGATGGCTTATGAAATGCATGCAATGATTTTAAACTGCTTAAGCCAATTAATTGAAAATACATTGTTTATTCATACAGAATAAGTTGAAATAAAAACAGTTTTGTTCTGCATTAATAGCGATTTTTATGCTATAATTATGAACTATTTTAAGATTTAAGTTAATAAGAGAACCTGGTGTTATGACCGAACTAGCCAAAGAAATAACCCCCGTCAATATTGAAGACGAATTAAAATCCTCTTATCTTGATTATGCGATGTCTGTTATTGTTGGGCGAGCTTTACCTGATGTCCGCGACGGACTTAAACCTGTTCACAGACGGGTTTTATTCGCAATGCATGAAGCTGGATACGATTGGAATAAACCTTACCGAAAATCTGCTCGTGTTGTTGGGGACGTAATCGGTAAATATCATCCACATGGTGATTTAGCCGTTTATGATACCATTGTTCGTATGGCACAACCATTTTCATTACGTTATATGCTTGTTGATGGCCAAGGTAACTTTGGTTCTGTCGATGGTGACTCTGCGGCGGCAATGCGTTATACCGAAATTCGCATGCAAAAGTTTGCCGGTGCATTATTAACTGATTTAGATAAAGAAACAGTAGATTTTTCACCAAACTACGATGGATCAGAAATGATTCCTGACGTGTTGCCAACTCGCATTCCTAATTTATTAATTAATGGTTCGTCAGGTATTGCTGTTGGTATGGCAACCAACATCCCTCCTCATAATCTAGCAGAAGTTATCAATGGTTGCTTAGCATTTATTGAGGATGAAAATATTTCTGTTGATGGATTAATGGAATATATTCATGGTCCAGATTTTCCTACTGCTGCTTTAATTAATGGCCGTAAAGGTATTGAAAATGCTTATCGAACTGGCCGTGGTATTATTTATATTCGTTCAAAGGCGACGATTGAAGTAGATGATCATAGTGGTCGTGAAACGATCATTGTTAATGAGATCCCTTATCAAGTTAATAAGAAAAA
The DNA here is from genome assembly GCF_016100545.1 of Gilliamella sp. W8128. Taxonomy (NCBI): domain Bacteria; kingdom Pseudomonadati; phylum Pseudomonadota; class Gammaproteobacteria; order Orbales; family Orbaceae; genus Gilliamella; species Gilliamella sp. W8128. Next base: position 334,458 of record NZ_JACFSE010000002.1, on the reverse strand, counting down.
ACTGATCGAAAAAATAGCTGAACTAGTTAAAGACAAAAAAGTTGAAGGTATTTCAGCATTGCGTGATGAATCAGATAAAGATGGTATGCGCATTGTTATTGAAATCAAACGTGATGCAGTTGGCGAAGTCGTTTTAAATAATCTTTTCTCATTAACTCAACTACAGGTTTCTTTCGGGATTAATATGGTTGCCTTACATAAAGGTCAACCGAAACTATTAAACTTACGAGAAATGATCGAGGCGTTTGTTCTTCACCGCCGTGAAGTCGTAACGCGTCGAACTATCTATGAACTTCGCAAAGCTCGTGAACGAGCGCATGTGTTGGAAGGTTTAGCGATAGCATTGGCTAATATCGATCCTGTTATTGAATTAATTCGTGCTGCGGCGACTCCTTCTGAAGCGAAAGCTAAATTATTATCGCAAGCTTGGCAACTAGGTAATGTTGCGGCAATGCTTGAAAAAGCGGGTAATGATGCCGCTCGTCCTGAAGATTTAGCACCTGAATTTGGTATTCGTGATGGCCATTATTATCTTTCTGAAGCTCAAGCCCAAGCAATTTTAGATCTTCGATTACATCGTTTAACAGGACTGGAACACGAAAAAATTCTTGATGAATATAAAGAACTATTAGTTCAAATTGCTGGTTTGTTACATATTCTAGCGAGTCCAGAAAGACTAATGGAAGTTATTCGCGAAGAGCTTGAAGCTGTTCGAGATCAATTCCAAGATGCAAGACGAACTGAAATTACAGCAAGTAGTGCGGATATCAATATTGAAGATCTTATTGCTCAAGAAGATGTTGTAGTTACGCTTTCTCATCAAGGTTATGTAAAATACCAACCGTTATCTGATTATGAAGCTCAGCGTCGGGGCGGTAAGGGCAAATCGGCAACGAAAATTAAAGAAGAAGATTTTGTCGAAAAATTACTGGTTGCAAATACTCATGACACGATTCTTTGTTTCTCAAGTCGTGGCAGATTATATTGGATGAAAGTTTATCAATTACCTGAAGCCAGTCGAGGCTCCCGTGGTCGTCCAATTATTAATTTATTACCATTGGAAGCAGATGAACGTATTACAGCGATTCTACCTGTTCGTGAATTTGATGATGAGCATTGTGTGTTTATGGCGACAGCTCAAGGTACGGTTAAGAAAACTTCATTAATTGAATTTAGTCGTCCGAGAAGTGGTGGCATTATTGCTATTAACTTACGTGATGATGATGAGTTAATTGGTGTTGATTTAACCAGTAACGAAACAGCAGATGCTGTTGATGATGAAGAACTCAATGATGATGTTATTGTTGATGAGCTTGACGATGGTGATGAGGTCTCGCAAATTTCCAATACTGAAGATATTATGTTATTCTCAGCCAATGGTAAAGTTGTACGATTCCCGGCCAATAAAGTCCGTTGTATGGGTAGAACAGCAACAGGTGTTCGAGGTATTAAATTAGAAGGTGATGATAAAGTTGTATCACTTATCGTCCCTCGTGGTAATGGTACAATTTTAACAGCAACTCAAAATGGTTATGGTAAACGTACTGAACAAGAGTTATATCCAACTAAATCAAGAGCAACGAAAGGCGTAATCTCTATTAAAGTGAGTGAACGAAATGGTGCTGTAGTTGGTGCAGTGCAGGTTGAAGAAACCGACCAAATCATGCTGATTACTGATGCAGGAACTTTAGTACGAACTCGAGTATCAGAAGTCAGTGTTGTTGGACGAAACACGCAAGGGGTTACGTTGATCCGAACAGCTGAAAATGAGAAAGTTGTTGGATTACAAAGAATTGCTGAAACAGAGGATGATGTTGAATCGGAACTATCGCCACAGAGTGAGGATAGTAATGATTCAAACCAAGAATCCGAACAATAATTTTAATTATAAAAAAGGATTAGCCACACAGACTAATCCTTTTTTATTTTCTAAAACAGTGAAAAGGAATAGAATTACATGTCTTTCTTAATAAAAAAAATCTTAACTAATCTTGCATGGCAAATATTAATTGCCTTGATTTTAGGTGTAGCTGTTGGTGCTTTTCTATATGAACTAGCAGATCCTAATCATGCGTTACATTCATATTACCAATTTTCAATTGTTAATATTTTCCAACCAGCAGGTGATATTTTTATTCGTTTAATTAAGATGATTGTTTTACCAATTATACTTAGTACACTGACATTAGGTATTGCTGGAATTGGTGGCTCTAAACGTTTAGGAACATTAGGATTTAAAACCATTCTTTATTTCGAAATCATTACAACAATTGCTATTTTATTAGGTCTTTTATGGGGTAATGTTTTTGCCCCCGGTGCTGGTATTGACTCTTCAACTTTAGCCACAACTGATATTAGTAAATATACTAAAGCAGCCGAAGAGTTAAGTGGCAAACCTCACGGTTTGATTGTCATGATTTTAGACATGATTCCAGCAAATATATTTAAAGCAATGACGGATGGCGCAGTTTTACCGGTTATTTTCTTCTGTGTATTTTTTGGTTTAGGTTTAATGTCTTTACCAGATAAACAACGCGAACCATTTGTGTTCTTTTTGAAAGTAGTTTCAGATACTATGTTTAAAGTGACCAACATGATTATGCGTTATGCGCCAATTGGTGTATTTGCATTAATTACCGTAACTGTTGCTAAATATGGTTTTGCTTCTTTACTACCGCTATTAAAACTGATTCTAACTGTGTATTCCGCAATGATCATTTTTACATTAGTGGTATTAGGTGCAGTTTGTAAACTATGTAAATTCAATATTTTTACTTTATTAAAAATATTGAAGGAAGAATTAGTTATTGCTTTTTCTACAGCAAGTTCAGAAACAGCATTACCAAAAATCATTGAAAAGATGGAGGCCTATGGAGCACCAAAAGCGATCACAAGCTTTGTTATTCCTACTGGATATTCATTCAATCTTGATGGTTCGACATTATACCAAAGTATCACGGTTATCTTCTTAGCACAGTTATTTGGTATGGATTTAAGTATCTTAGATCAAATAATCATTGTAATAACATTAATGATTGCTTCAAAAGGAATTGCTGGAGTACCAGGTGCTTCTATTTTAGTTCTATCAGCAACACTTGGTAGTGTTGGTATTCCACTAGAAGGCATCGGTTATATTATGGGTGTTGAACGTATTTTAGATATGGGTAGAACAGTTGTTAATGTTGTTGGTAATGCATTAGCGGCAATTGTTATTGCGCGTTGGGAACATGTCTTTGATGATAAAAAGGCAAGAGCCTATGAGCAAGAATATTTAAAATAGAAATTTACTCTAAAAAGCTTCAGGTAACTGAAGCTTTTTTTATGCATCTAATTTAATAAATTTTATGATGTGATTATTGAAAACATAAAAAAACCCAGCTTAAGCTGGGTTTTTTATTGCTAGATAAAACTATTTAATTTTAGCTTCTTTGTAAACAACATGCTGACGAACAACAGGATCATATTTTTTGATCTCCATTTTTTCAGGCATGGTTCTTTTGTTTTTGCTAGTGGTATAAAAATGACCGGTACCAGCAGAAGAAACTAATCTAATTTTTTCACGTACACCTTTAGCCATGATATGGTTTCCTTATTAGTACTTTTCACCACGGGCACGAAGTTCAGCTAAAACTGCATCAATACCCTTTTTATCGATAGTACGCATACCTTTAGCTGATACACGCAATTTTACAAAACGTTTTTCACTCTCAATCCAGAAACGGTGAGTTTGAAGGTTTGGTAGAAAACGACGTTTAGTAGCATTCATCGCATGAGAACGATTATTTCCCACTAAAGGACCTTTTCCTGTTACTTGGCATACTCGTGACATGTCAATAATTCTCCAAAATTTCTATGCTTAAGCCTAGGGCGTAATATGTTAATGGAATTAACCTCGTCAGGCTTTTAGTTCGCTGCAGTTCTTTTGAGAAGCAGTCTCACCTCTCACACTACACCCATAATAATGAGGTAGCGAAGTATACGCTTTTACAGGTAAATTCTCAAGCATTATCTTATTTATGCACAAAAATAAGTTTCTAATTGAAAAAAATAAATATACCGAGAGTTGTTATTTTTAGCAAAACTATTATATCGTAGTTCATGTTGTGTTGTTCAATATAAAACTATTATATCGTAGTTCATGTTGTGTTGTTCAATATAAAACTATTTAATTTTATAACAGATATGTTTTAATACTATTGAATTCAGATATTATCTGTTAGGCCTAATTTTCTTACTTTCAAGGAGATAGTATGAGTCAGTTCACGCCATACAGTATCTATGGCATTATCGGTTATCCACTAGGGCATAGTATGAGCCCACTTATTCATACAACGTCATTTCAAGATTATGGTATTCCTGCTGTATTGGTGCCATTTCCTACGCCACCCGAAGATATTGCTACTTTATTTAAATCAGTAAGATTACTTAATATTCGTGGTTTATGTGTCACTATTCCACATAAGCAAACTATTATCCCTTATTTAGATGAAGTAACCGAACATGTCAAAAAAGCGGGAGCAGCTAACTTAGTTTATTGGGATGGTGACAAACTTTGTGGTGATAACACTGATATTATTGGTTTTATGCAACCATTAGCACAAAAAAAACTACCTGCTGAGTATAAGAAGGTTTTACTACTTGGCGCTGGTGGTGCGGCTAGGGCTGCGGTTGTTGGTTTACAAGACCTTGGTTATCACGACATTACGGTAACGGATATTGTTACTGATCTTCCAGAGGCACTAGCTAAAGAATTTAATCTTAAAACGATTGCATGGGAAGATAGAGATAAAGTAGAAGCGCAAATTATTATCAATTCTACTCCACTAGGTATGCAAGGCAAATTTGAAGATCAGACACCTTACGAACAAGCTTGGTTTAAAGGTAAAGGGATTGCATACGATATTGTATATACACCATACAATACCAAATTTAGACAAGAAGCAGAAAAAGCGGGATGGGAATCAATTTCTGGTCGAGAAATGTTTATTGGTCAAGCAAATGCCCAATTTAAAATTTGGACCGGTAAAGATCTTTCTGAGAAAGCAAAACAAGCTGTAATTGATGCCTTAGCAGGAAAATAAAATTATAAATAGCCTCGCTCTCATTTTATGGGAGCGATATTTTAAGGTTTTAGGTATTTAATCATCATTTTAAATATTTATTAAATCAATAAAGTAATTATGTTTAGTAAATTTAAAATTGATTAAAAAGGAGTAGTTATGACTAATTTAGAATTACAAGCGTATCGCCGTTTTTTAATGTTAAAAGTGTCAGAAGCAAGTGAATATATTGGTAAAACTGATGTCGAAACATGGCGTAAGTGGGAAAACGGTTCATTACCTATTCCTGAAAATGTGGCAATAGCTATGAAAGAATTAAAAGCTTTTCGCAACGAGAAAATAAAATTGATTATAAATAGCATTAATGACCGTGTAGGTAGTAATACCATTCGTTATTTTATGACTTATCCAGAATTCAAAAAAGTTAACCCAGACTTAGATGTGCTGCAATGGCGATTACATCAATCAATTGCTACTGAACTTTATTTTAGAGGATTAGAAAAATTGTGTTAATGACTATGTTTGACACAATAGTCTATGATTAAAATCGAATGTGTAATAAATTATTTACAGTTATTTTTTTATTTATGTTTATTTAAATCATATTGTTATGTTGATTTTGAATTAGACTGTAAAAAAATATTGCAAAAAGTTAAATGAATCTCTAGCATAGATAACTTATTTCCAGATCTGTATATTTAAAAGGACCCACAATGAAGAAAACAATTTTTTTAGTTGGCGCAAGAGCCGCTGGCAAAACAACAATGGGTAAAATGTTAGCCAATAAGTTATCCTTTTCTTTTATTGATACAGATTGTCATCTACTCGAAACAACGCAAAAAACTGTAGCAGAAATTGTCGAAAAAGAGGGATGGGAAGGGTTTCGAGCTAGAGAAAGCCAAGTGCTTATTGAGACAGCTAAACCCAATAGAGTTATTGCAACTGGTGGTGGCATGGTACTAGCTGAGCAAAATCGTCAGTTTATGAAACAGCATGGCACAGTTATTTTTCTCTCAGCTCCTGCAGCGACATTAGCGGCACGTTTGATGAAAGATCCAAATGTTGCCCAGCGACCATCATTAACGGGTATGTCGATATCCGATGAGATGGAAAAAGTGCTTGCTGAACGTTTACCTTTATACCATGATGCCGCTCATCATGTTGTTAATGTTGACCAAGATGAGAATTTAATTCTTACTGAAATATTGGAAAAACTGCAAACTAATTAAATTACCATTTTTTAAATAAAAATTATTTGTTTCGGGATAATGTTAGTACATCAATTTGTAATTTAAACAATCTATACATCATAAATTTATTAATTGTGAATATTCTTGAATTACAGTAAATAAATAGTCTATTAACAGTAAATAATTGATACATATTCCTTTCAGATAGTAGTCAACACTTGTATATTAATTGCGATTGCGTTTTTTAGTCGCTTAAACTAGTTAAGTTAATATTGGAGTTTTACACATGGATAATCAAAGAGTCAATTCTTATGGGATTGCTGGCTCTATATATGCTAATTACATAATACAAAGTATTGCTTTAATTGTTATTATGCAGTTCGCAGAAGGCATTTCAAAACAGCTTAATACCGATGTAGATGTCGGTCTTGGTTATGTTGCATCAGGAATCGGTATTGGAAAAATTTTATTAATGTTTGTCGGCGGAATGCTATCTGATAAATTTGGACGAAAATTATTTATCTATTTAGGTATGGCTTGTTATATTGTCTTTTTCGTCAGTATGCCATTTTGTCATAATATAGATATTGCGTTTTGTTTAGCTATTGCCATCGGTATAGGTAACTCTTTCTTAGATACAGGGTCTATGCCTGCATTAACTGAATGTTTTCCTCGCTCATCTGGTTCGGCTAGTGTTTTGATTAAAGCTTTTATCTCAATGGGAAGTTTTATTCTGCCACTAATTGTTGGATTATTTTATAAATACGATATTTGGTATGGATGGGCATTTTTGGGTTTTACTGCCTATCTAATTATTAATGCAATCAATTTGCTACCAAAAAAATTTCCACCTAAAGATACCAGAATTAAAGGTAATCAAGGTTTTGATGATTACTTTATTCGTAAACCAAATTTTGCTTTTGAAGGCATTTTATTGATAATTATGGGATTCACAACCACCGCAACCTTTGTGATTATTTGGCAATGGCTACCTGCGATTGCAATTAAAGCGGTTAATATGCCATTAATTGAAGCTAAACAGCTTATTAGCTTTTATAGTTTTGCTTCAATCGTTTCTGTCTTTATCACTGCTTTTATAGTGAAAAAATTCTTGAAACCAATTTATTGTATTTTTATCTTACCTGCAATGTCATCATTGGTTTTACTATTATTTTATTTTGATCTATCGCCATTAATGTGTTTAATCACCGCAATCGGGATGGGATTTTTTGCTGCTGGAGGTGTTTTACAATTAACCTTAGTTGTGATGCAACAAATGTTTCCAACACGTAAAGGGCTTGCTGTGGGTTGTATGTATACTTTAAGTGGCCTGTCTTTCTTTATTATCCCGAGAGTTATCCCTGAATTGGCCGAAATTAATGTTAGTTATGCTATCTTAGCTGATTTGATAATGGCCGTAATGAGTACCCTACTAGGACTGATTGTTTACTGCAGATTTGTTAAAGTTATTGATATGAAGAAGATTTAAATGTGAATCACTCGAATAACTAAAATAATTACTGAGCCGTCTTAATGACGGCTCTTGTCTATAAGCATTATTAATAAATTAAGGTTTTGTCATTTCCTAGCGAATTTAACAAAAGTTTTTCCCTTCGTCAGTATAGAACTTTAGCTTGTTGAACTTATCAAAAAAGACTTGCTATTAACTAAAAAATAAATAAAAATACAAAAAATATGAATAAATATTCATTTTGGCGGTGATAAGATGAAAGAAAGAACAACTGAATTGGTTGATGGTTTAAGGCATTCGGTACCTTATATTAATGCTCATCAAGGAAAAACTTTCGTTATTTTATTAACAGGTGCAGTGCTAAAGAGTCATAATTATGCAAGTATTATTAGTGACATTGGTTTATTGCATAGTTTAGGCATTAAATTGGTTATTGTGAATGGTGCTCGTAACCAAATAGATGAATCACTCAAAAGTCATAATATCCAACCTAGATATCATAAAAATACTCGAATTACTGACGCAGCAACTTTAGACATTGTTAAACAGGTAACCGGATTATTACAGCTCAATATAACAGCAAGTTTATCAATGAGCTTAAATAATACGCCTTTACAAGGTGCACATATCAATGTTGTTAGCGGTAATTTTGTTATTGCACAGCCATTAGGTGTTGATGACGGAGTGGATTATTGTCACACCGGGAAAATTCGGCGAATTAATAATGAGGCAATTGATGAACAATTGAACCGGGGATCAATTGTATTATTAGGGCCTGTAGGGGTATCAGTTACTGGTGAAAGTTTTAACTTATCGTCTGAAGATGTTGCCGCTGAAGTTGCTATTCGCCTTAAAGCTGATAAATTAATAAGTTTTTGTGCTGAACAAGGTGTACTTGATGAAAACAATCATGTTATTACCGATCTGTTTCCGATTGATGCCGATAATTACGTTAATAACAAAGAGCAAAGTGGTAAGCATTTATCTAGTGAAGCGCGTTTTTTACGTGCTGCATCAAAAGCATGTCGCAATGGTGTGCGTCGTAGCCATTTAGTCAGTTATCTAGTAGATGGTTCTATTCTGCAGGAACTATTTTCTCGTGATGGTATTGGAACTCAAGTGTCAATGGAACATTCAGAACAAGTCCGTACCGCAACGATAAATGATATAGGTGGTATTTTAGAATTGATCCGTCCACTTGAAGAACAAGGTATTTTGGTTAAACGCTCAAGAGAACAGTTAGAAATTGAAATTGACAAATTTACCATTATTGAGCGTGATAATATGACGATTGGCTGTGCAGCTCTTTATCCATATCCAGAAGAAAAAATGGGCGAAATGGCTTGTGTAGCGATTCATCCTCAATATCGAAACTCATCACGCGGTGATCTATTATTAGAAAAAATTGCAGAAACGGCTCACAATTTGGGGTTAGAAAAGATCTTTGTGCTGACTACTCGTAGTATTCACTGGTTTCGTGAAAAAGGCTTTAATCCAGCTGAAGTCGATGACCTGCCTATTAAAAAGAAACAACTTTATAATTATCAAAGAAATTCGAAAATTTTAATGTTTGATTTAGTTTAACTATATCGAGTTTAAAAAGTCCAATTTATTCAAGTTGGACTTTTTTATTTTAACTAAATATAAGATGGCCTAATTATTAATTTGAGGTAAACGATCGCTATATCAATAAGCTATCAATATGTTTATATGCAGAAGATGAAAAATTGTTTATGGAAGAAATAGTATTTTGAAAATAGAAAAGATAAGTAAGATTAAAGGGGGATGAATACTATTGTTGGCTCACTTTAAATATAACAATTAGCATTTTGCAGAATTTGTAATGTAAATGATTTTTTTAAATAAAACCCTCGTGGACGTGTTAATATAATTTGGCCATTTTCACCAATAGCTTCAGTTAAAGCTTTTCCATTAGCAGCTTTAGGACGGATCTGTAAATAAGTACCATAACGGGCAGTAATCTTTTCAACCTGACCAAGTACAATCATATCCATCAACTCTTGCCAATCTTGTTTAAGTTGTTGCTCTTGTTGTTCAGTTGGTGTCCATAATATGGGGTGGCCAACTTTTCTCTGGGCTAGGGGTATACTTCGTTCTCCTTCAATAGGGATCCACAGAACTTTACTTAGTTTATATTTCACATGGCTTGTTTCCCAAATTACACCATGATTAGCCATTAAAGGGAGGACACTGACAAAAGTGGTTTCAAGTGGTTTACCTTGTTTATTAACTGGAATGGTTTTTAATTCGATACCTAAATTAGCAAAATCACGTTCGGCTTTACTACCCGCATTAGCGCCTAAAAAAGTTTCAATTAAATTACCTACCCAACCTTTTTGCTTATTAAGATTAGCTGGAATAGCAATATTTAAATAGTTAGCTATCTCACCGAAACTATAACCTGCAGCGAGTCTGGCTCGGTTTAATAATTCTTGTTCATTGCAAGGTTGGAAATTTTTCATTTAATCTGTTTTAAATAACTTTAATCATATCCACAACTCATTATATTGGCTGTGGATATTAAAATAAATCATTATTAACTTAGTTTCTCAACCCAATTAGCATAACTATTAATGATCAATGAAAGAAATGCTTTAGTTTTTTCACTAATATTACCATTTTCATCAAAAGCACTGTTAATATTACCAATATAAGCTTCTGGTTGTTGTAAAGTTGGCATATCAAGAAAGACCAGTGATTGTCGCAACTGGTGATTGGCACCGAAACCACCAATAGCACCTTGTGATACCGAAACTACCGCAGCTGGTTTTTGTGACCAAACACTTTTACCATAAGGGCGAGAACCAACATCTAAAGCGTTTTTAATCACTGCCGGCAAGCCTCGGTTATATTCTGGTGTTACAAATATAACACCATCACAATTGGCAATTTGTTGACGAAAACGTTCATAAGATTTTGGTGGCGTATCTACATCAATATCTTCGTTATAAAACGGTAAATCGCCAATTTCAATAATATTTAAAGAAAGTGATTGTGGAGCGATCTGTTGTAATACTTTTGCGACTTTTAAATTGTAGGAATCTTTACGTAAGCTACCCACAAGTACAGCAATTTTTTTACTCATTTGTAATTCTCCCTTACTCAAACGATAAAGAGACACAATATGTGTCTCTTATTCGGGATGATCACTCATAGCCACTAGATTTTAGTGACCAGAAGAGTCCAATTTACGGCCTGTTTCAAATAAGAACCATGCGCGTTTTTCAGTTTGATCTATCCATTCTTCAATTAAACTTGCTGTTGCCGAGTCATTATATTTATCACAAATATCATGGGCTACACGCATACGAGTAGTAAGTTTAATATTATCTTGGCAGAGTTCAGCTATCATATCTGATGGTTCAACAAAATCAGCATCGTTATCAGAGATACTCTGTAATTTTGAAATATGACCAATTGAACGTAGAGTTGTACCGCCTAATTTTCGGACACGTTCAGCAATTGGATCTGTCATTGCAAATAACTCTTCTCCATGATCATCTAACATTAAATGATAATCACGAAAATGAGGACCACTTACATGCCAATGAAAGTTTTTGGTTTTTAAATATAACGCAAATACATCTGCTAATACAGAGTTCATGGCACCGGAAATATCTTTTGATGCCTTTTGACCTAAATCAGTTGGAAACAAAATAGCTGCTTGTTGTAGCTTTTTTGCCGAAGTCGTACTTTTAGCCATATTAGATTCTCCTATTAATTGAAAAGTAAAATAACTTTGTAATACCAAATTACGCCAACTTATCAGTAAAAAACAGTCATTGTTAACTATTGCTGTTATATCAATAATCTATGAATAAATTAGCTAAAAAAATATTTACCAAATATTTAAAAAAATTTCAAAATAATGATTAACTTTTCAAACTATGATCAAATTAAAGTCATTTTAAATCATTTATAGCATCAATGTTTTTATCAATTAGATGACTTACTTTAACTCTGAATGACAATCTTGACTGATGCTCTATCTACTATTTTTAAAAATCTAAAACCACGAGATAAGTTAAATATTTATAAAATATAAATCAAAAAATTTGAGGAAAGGGGTTTTTTAGCCTGAAATTATTGGTTAAATTTGGTAACGCAACCTATAACTTTATTATTATATTAAAATTGCTCTAATCGTTACCAGTCTTTTTACTGAATAGCACTACGGAATTTTCGAGTATATGATTATTTGGATGGTCGTTATTAGTGTTATGTAATCTCTTAAATAATAACGACCAAAATCATTTTTAACGATAAAAATTAAAATAATAATCTTGCTCGAATAGTACCTGCTACACTTTTCAGCTTAATTAATAATTCTTCGGCTTTATTTTGTTCAACTCTATCAATATCAATAACAACATAACCTATTTTAGCATCAGTTTGTAGATATTGGGCAGAAATATTTAGACCTTGTTCAGCAAATAATGTATTGATAGCCGTTAATACCCCTGGTTGATTATGGTGAATATTGATAAAACGGCTTGAACCTTTTGCTGGAATCGGTAATGAAGCTTCAGGGAAGTTAACCGCTGAAAGGGTTGCACCAGTATCAGAATATTTCGCTAATTTGGTTGCAACCTCAATACCAATATTTTCTTGAGCTTCACTGGTTGAACCGCCAATATGAGGGGTAATAATAACATTATCAAATTTACATAAAGGTGATTCAAAAGGATCATTATTGGTAGCGGGTTCTGTTGGGAAAACATCAATTGCTGCACCATTTAGTTTATTGGTTTCTAATGCTTGTGTTAGCGCCTTGATATCAATCACGGTACCACGTGATGCGTTGAGCAATATTGCACCTGTTTTCATCATATCGATTTCAGGTTGGCTAATCATTTTAATTGTGGTTGGATTTTCTGGAACATGCATACTGACAATATCACTCATAGCAAGTAATTCCCGCATTGTTGGAATTTGTTTAGCATTTCCTAATGGCAATTTAGTTTCAATATCATAAAAATAGACATTCATTCCTAATGATTCAGCTAATACACTCAACTGGCTACCTATATGACCATAACCAATGATACCTAAATTTTTTCCTCGGGCTTCGTGCGAACCTGTGGCAAGTTTATTCCATTTACCCTGATGAGCTTTAGCATTAGCTTCAGGTACTCGGCGAAGTAATAATATTGCTTCAGCTAATACTAGTTCTGCCACAGAGCGAGTATTTGAAAATGGCGCATTAAAAACTGGAATTCCTTTAACCGTCGCTGCGTCAAGTTCAACTTGATTAGTGCCAATACAAAAGCAACCAATACCGGCTAATTTTGGTGCGGCATCGATGATGTCCTTAGTTAAATGGGTTCTGGAACGAATACCAATAAATCTGGCATCTTTTAAAGCTGTTTCCAGCTCAGATTTCGATAGTGCGCCTTTATGATACTCAATGTTGTTAAAGCCCGCTGATTTAAGTGTTTCAACTGCACTAGGGTGGATACCTTCAAGTAATAGAAACTTATTTTCATCTTTCGTTAATGCCTGAACAACCATTTATTCCTCTCTATGCTTAATATTTTAATTGATTGCAAATACAAAATTATCCATCAAAAATGTAAATTTTTATTTTATTAATTCTTTTACACCAGAACGAGTACCGACTAAAGCGATATCAGCCCCTTTATTTGCAAATAATCCAACAGTAACTACCCCAGCAATGCTGTTAATACGATTTTCCAATTCCATTGGTTTGGCAATAACAAGGTCATGAACGTCTAAAATAACATTACCATTATCGGTTATAACACCTTGGCGATAAATTGGTTTTCCACCAAGTTTGAACAATTCTCTAGCAACATAAGAACGAGCCATAGGAATCACTTCTACTGGAAGAGGAAATTTGCCAAGGACATCGACAACTTTAGATTCATCAACGATACAAACAAATTGCTTAGCTAAAGCTGATACGATTTTTTCACGGGTTAATGCTGCTCCGCCTCCTTTAATCATTTGCATATGATGATTAATTTCATCGGCACCATCGACATATATATCTAAACTATCAACTTCATTGCAGTCTAATACGGGGATTCCATAGCTTTTTAATTTTTCAGTTGATACTTCTGAACTAGAGACAGTTCCTTTTATCTGATCTTTTATTGTCGCAAGTGCATCAATAAAATGCGCCGCAGTAGACCCTGTTCCTACGCCAACTAATGAATCAGGCTTAACATATTTTAGCGCTGACCAACCTACAGCCTTTTTTAGTTCATCTTGTGTCATGATATCACCGTATGTAAATATGATTTTGATCAAAAAAAATTTAAAATTTTAAAAGCAAAATTGTTCAATATATGGCATAGTAACCAATTGGAGAGCAAAAATCATTAGTATTTTAAGAAAATCTATAAAGTTTTAGATCGATTTCAAATTTTTTGCAAAATAAAAATAGCTTGAATGACCAAGCAAAGATCAAATCATTAGTAAAGAGATTATGAAGCGTCCAGATTATAGAGCATTACAAGCATTAGATGCAGTGATAAAAGAACGAGGATTTGAACGAGCGGCCGATAAACTGTGTATCACACAACCAGCGGTTTCGCAACGTATTAAGCAATTAGAAAGCTTTTTTGGTCAGCAACTATTAGTACGAACTATTCCTCCAAAAGCAACCAAGCAAGGTGAACATCTTCTCGGATTATTGCATCAAGTTGAATTATTAGAGCAGCAATGGTTAGGTGATAATGAACAAAATACCACACCATTGTCATTATCAATTGCTATTAATGCCGATTCTTTAGCAACATGGTTTTTACCTGCATTAAAACCCGTTCTCGATAAAAATATTTTACGTTTTGATATTCAAGTTAAAGATGAAGAGCATACCTTAGAGCTTTTACGCTTAGGTACTGTTGTAGCTGCAATTAGTATTCAACCAAATCCTTTACCAGGATGCTTATCAGATTTATTAGGCGCATTAGATTATATCTTTGTTGCTTCGCCCGAATTTGCAAAAAAATATTTTCCGAATGGAGTAACCCGTTCATCGCTTTTAAAAGCACCAGCGGTTGCTTTTGATCACTTAGATGATATGCATCAAGCATTTTTACAGGAAAATTTTAATTTGACACCAGGCAGTGTAATTTGCCATATCACTAGTTCGTCAGAAGCTTTTGTTCAGTTAGCTAAACAAGGTTCTGCATGTTGTATGATTCCTATGTTACAAGTTGAGCAAGAGTTAAAAACAGGGGAATTAGTTAATTTAACTGAAGGTTTATTCCAAAGACGGATGCTGTATTGGCATCGCTTTGCTCCTGAAAGTAGTGTAATGCAAAATATCTCCGAAACGTTAATTCGTTATGCGCAGCGAATCTTATCTCAGCCTGCGGAACGAAAATAACTGTCGCATAAAATATTTTTAGCTAACTAAAATGTCGCTTTAACTATTTTATTAGCAACTAGCAAATTTATAGAACTAAAAGATGAACCAATTGAAAAACGATCGTTACTTACGAGCATTACAGTGTTTGCCGGTAGATTACACGCCAGTTTGGATGATGCGTCAAGCTGGTCGCTATTTGCCTGAATATCGACAGCTTAGAGCAAAAGCAGGTGATTTTATGACAATGTGTCAAACGCCAGAACTCGCATGTGAAGTGACTTTACAACCGTTGCGACGCTTTGAACTTGATGCCGCAATTATTTTTTCTGACATTTTAACCATTCCTGATGCTATGGGACTTGGATTATATTTTGAAGCTGGTGAAGGTCCAAAATTTGAAAAAACAATTTCTAGTTTGGTAGATATAGAACAATTGCCAATACCTGATCCAGAACTATCACTTAAATATGTGATGGATGCTATTCGTTTAACTAAGCAAGAGTTAGCCGGTAAAGTCCCCTTAATTGGCTTTTCTGGTAGTCCATGGACATTAGCCACTTATATGATTGAAGGTGGCAGTAGTAAAGCTTTTACAAAAATAAAGAAAATGCTTTATTGTGAACCAAAAGCGTTACATCTATTATTGGAAAAATTGGCTAATAGTGTGGCACTGTATCTAAATGCACAAATTGATGCCGGTGCGCAAGCAATTATGATATTTGATACTTGGGGTGGGGTACTTAGCCATCAAAGTTATCGTGAATTTTCTTTACATTATATGCAATTAATTCTTTCGCAATTAAAGCGTGGTAAGAAATGTGACAATATTACTTCTTATGTCCCTGTTACGCTATTTACCAAAGGGGGCGGTTTATGGTTGGATACAATTTGTCAATCAGGAAGTGATGCAATAGGTGTTGATTGGACAGTGGATTTGAATCTAATTGCTCAAAAGGGTAATATTGCTGTACAAGGTAATCTAGATCCTTCAATATTGTACGCTAACAGAGAAACCATAGAGTCTCAAGTTGAATCGGTGCTGACTGATTTTGGCTACTATAATGGCCATATTTTTAATCTAGGGCATGGTATTCATCAAGATACCCCAATTGAGCATGTACAATATTTAGTTAATGCAGTACATCAACAGTCCAAAAGGTTCCATTTATGATTAAAAATCCAGTTCAATTGAGAATAGCAAAGCTAGCTGTGTGGCAACAGCGTTTATTTATGATTTGTTTATGTGAACGAATGTATCCAAACTATGTTTATTATTGCCGTTTACAACAAGAGGAACAATCAGCTGTTGGCTATAAAAAAATTCTTGATTTAATCTGGGAGTCATTATTAGTAGAAAATGTTAAAATCAATTTTGATTTACAACTTGAAAAACTAGAATTGATAATTCCAATCCTCAACGAGGATAGTCCGTATATGGTTTATCCTGCTATTGATGCTTGTCAGGCGCTGAGCGAGATTTTACATTCTTATATCAGTGGTGAAATAGTCGAACATTCGGCTAAAGTGAGTAGTATATCGGCTACTACAGTGGCTGAATTTGAAATGACTAAAGATAATATTGAACTTTCGGAGCAAGAACAATCGCAATTACCTAGTGTTGTTGAAGAATTTGACTTACAATGGGATATTTTTCGATTATTAAGTAATGAAAACAATGAAATGGTTGATCTAATTAAAGGCCTAAAGGAGGATATAAGATTGACTAAAACGAGCAATATTGGTGTTTTTTTGAGCAATTAAGTCGCTTACGGAGTGATTTTTTTAATTTTTATTAAATTTTTCTTTAACATTACACAAATATAGACTACATTTAACAACAATGTAATCTGAATAATGTTTACAGAAGCAAAATTAAGTGATTAACTTTGCTAAAAAAATGTTAACTTTAACAATAAAATAAATATGTAAGGATATCTCCATGAATAAAACAGAACTTGTAGATGCTATCGCTAGTAAAGCTGATATTACTAAAGTTGCCGCTAAAACAGCGTTAGAAGCAACTCTTGCTGCTATCACTGAATCACTAAAAGCTGGTGAGCCGGTTCAACTAGTTGGTTTTGGTACATTTAAAGTTAATGCTCGTAAAGCTCGTATTGGCCGTAATCCAAAAACTGGTAAAGAAATCAAAATTGCAGCAAGCAAAGTGCCTGCATTTGTTTCGGGTAAAAGCTTAAAAGAAGCAATCAAATAATATTACTGCTTTTTTTCCTATCATTATTGATAGGGTAGCATCTAAGGCCATACATGGATAAGTTATGGCCTTGTTGTTAATCTCAAATTCTCTTCTTTTTTCTTTTTAGAATCTGTTTGTTTTTCTTAATTATTATCAATTTTTATCAATATAGTTAATTAGACAATTTGCTAAATTTAGCATTCAATAGATTGGCTAAATCAGCTGGAGATATTTCAATTTCTAATCCTCTTTTGCCACCAGAAACCAACATAGTTTGGTACTGTTTAGCACTAATATCAATCAGTGTCGGTAATAATTTTTTTTGACCCAATGGGCTGATTCCACCCACTATATAGCCAGTCGTTTTTTGTGCTAAATGTGGATCTGCCAACTCAATTTTTTTACAATCTAGTATTTTAGCAACTTGTTTTAGATCTAAAGAACAATTAACTGGTATAACACAAACAGCCAATGTCTTATTATCACCATTGATACTCACTATTAAAGTTTTAAATATTTGACTAGTAGCAATATTAAGTTCTAATCCAAGCTTATTTGCGGCTTCTTGACCATAATGAGTCTGATCGGCATCGTGCTGATATTGATGAATATTAAATTTTATTTTCTGATTTTTTAGTAATCTAATGGCTGGCGTCATAATAATAACCGTAACATAAAGATTTTTGGTGAGAATTAGAAATTAATAATCCCTATTAAATTTTATTAATAGGGATTAATGATAATTAAGAAATTATTAGTTTGTTATTATCGTCTGATTTTGTCGATTCAATATTATTATTTATGCTGTATAAACGATAAAAGAAGCTAAATATAAAGAAATCAGCAAACACACCTAGTGAGGTAGATATAACATCAAAAACAATATTTTTTCCTAAAGAACTTATACCATTCAGTATTCCAGTAAAAATAACGCTGATTAAAATCATTAAAACAGGCGCTTTCCAATTTTGGAAGAAAAACATGTGGCAGGCGTTAAATCTTTGAAAAAAAGGCGCCGAGTTAGGTTGTGCTGCTGAAACGAGAAAATAATTAAAAATCGACTTATAAATTACTAAAGCGGTACAACCTATCACCAATATTAATAGTAATGATACCATTTTGGGTAGAAGCAATCCTATTATGCTGAAGACCAGTAAGAATAAAATAACGATAGGAATACAAATTAACATATATAAAACAGAAAAACCAAGTATATTCAGACATATTGGTAGAATTCGTGACAATATTAAACTTGGATTAAGTTTGTTACTCATTGATAAATTACAGATAATGCTTAATATTATTGAAACCAAAGCTATATTCACCAAATATAGAATTATGACGGTTTTCATAAAATAATCGGGAATCATACCGAATTGATTAAAATACTCTAATTCTAGCATTAGTTGGTTAGGATTAATTACAGAATATATAACTAAAGTATTAATTAAACCAAGTACAATACTTGATATTGCTATTAGGGAAAATCGATTACGGATAAAGTTAATCGTTTGTTGAAAAATAGCTGTAAATGAAAGGTTTTTTTGTGAATCCATCATGTTTCCTTATATGTGGTAATACAAGTATTACCACGGTGTATAAATTCAATTTAATAATTATGATTGTAATAATGAAATATCGGCAACTTTCAAAAATAAATTTTGTAGTTTCTTTAAAAGAGCCAAGCGATTTAGTTTAATTTTTTCATCATCAACCATCACCATAACTTTCTCAAAAAAGGTATCTATAGGTGCTTTGAGGGATGCTAATTCAACTAAAGCCTCTTGATATTGTCCCTTAGCAAAATAAGGCGCTAACTTATCTGTTAATACCGCTATTTGCATCGCTAATTCGCCTTCAGCACCAGCTTCGAGCAATGAAGCGTTAATATTTTCAGGAATAGTATCTGCGGTCTTCGATAAAATATTTGATACTCGTTTGTTAGCTTCAGCTAATGAAGAAGCTTCTGGCAACGTTCTAAAATGTGTTACAGCGTTGACACGGGCATCAAAATCAGCCGGTCTAGTTGGATTGATAGCTAGTACTGCTTGAATCGTATCGATAGCAAATCCTTTTTCTTGATACCAAGCTCGGAATCGACCTTGCATAAAGTTGACAATGTCTTCAACAACATTTTGGTTAGTTAATTTATCACCATATAATGATGTGGCAAAATTAGCTAATTCAACTAAATCAATAGGTAAATCTTTTTCAACAATAATGCGTAATACGCCAATAGCTGCTCGACGAAGCGCAAAAGGATCTTTATCTCCTTTTGGATGTTGTCCAATACCAAAAATACCCGCTAATGTATCCATTTTCTCTGCAATTGAGACCGCACTAGCAACCGCTGTACTTGGTAATTCATCACCAGAAAAACGTGGTTTGTATTGTTCTTCAATAGCGGTGGCAACTTCGATACTTTCACCATCTTTAATCGCTAAATATCGTCCCATAATGCCTTGAGTTTCAGGAAATTCAAATACAGTATTGGTGACTAAATCACATTTAGTTAATTTTCCTGCTCGTTTGGCTTGTTCAACATTAGCGCCAGTTTTTTCAGCAATAAAACCTGATAAGGCTTCAATGCGGAGTGCTTTATCTTTAACTGTACCTAATTGTTGTTGGAATAAAACAGTTTCAAGGCGAGGAAGACGAGCTTCTAAGCTTTGTTTCAAGTCTGTTTTATAAAAGAATTCAGCATCAGCTAAACGTGGGCGTACGACTTTTTCATTACCTGAAATAACAACTTGCGGATCTTTGGACTCAATATTGGCAACAAAAATGAAATTTGGTAACAATTTTCCTTGTTTGTCATAAACAGGGAAATATTTTTGATCGCCTTTCATGGTATATACCAATGATTCAGCTGGAACCTCTAAAAATCTTTCTTCAAATTTAGCAGTCAATACCACTGGCCATTCAACTAATGATGAAACTTCTTCAAGTAAGCTTTCGGTTAAGTCTGCTTTACCATTAAGTTTAGCTGCTGCTTCTTCAGCTTGCTGTTTAATGATTGATTTTCGCTTGTCATAGTCAGCGACGACTTTACCACGTTGCTCAAGAATTTCTGGATATTGATCCGCATTATCAATAGTAAATTGTTGCTCACCCATAAAGCGGTGACCACGAATGATTCGGTTTGATTGAATATCTAAAATGATACCTGGTACTAGCTCATCACCATATAACATAGTGACTGTATGGCTAGGTCGAATAAATTCAACTTGACGAGCAGCCCAGCGCATTGGTTTAGGGATCGGTAATTTATTTAAGGCATTTTTAACCATATCACAAAGTAAATTGACAACAGGTTGACCTTTTTGATTGTGAGTATAAGATAGCCATTCGCCTTTATCGGTTTGAATTCGTTCTGCTTGTGATATATCAATCCCACAACCACGAGCCCAACCTTCTGCTGCTTTTGTCGGATTACCATTTGCATCAAATGCTGCACTGACTGCGGGGCCTCTTTTAACGATTTGGCTATCTGGTTGAGTATCATTTAAATTCAAAACTTTTAATGCTAAACGGCGTGGTGATGCATACCAAAGTACTTCACCATGTTCTAAATTAGCATTATCAAGTTGTTCAATAAAATTAGCTGCAAAGCTTTCAGCTAAAGTACGGAGTGATTTTGGTGGTAACTCTTCAGTACCGATTTCCACTAAAAATGTTTTTTGCATAATATATCAACTCCTACTTTGCTGCATTTGGTTTAGAACTTGAATTTTGGCACATTGGAAATCCTAGTGCTTCACGAGATGCGTAATATGCTTCAGCCACCATTTTGGTTAATGTTCTGATTCGCAATATATAACGTTGGCGTTCGGTTACCGAAATTGCTTTACGAGCATCTAATAAATTAAAACAGTGAGCTGCTTTCAAAATACGTTCGTAAGCTGGTAATGGTAGTGGTTTTTCTAATTCAAGTAATAATTTTGCTTCTTTTTCATGTTGTTCAAAACAATAAAATAAGAAATCAATATTAGCGTATTCGAAATTATAGGTTGATTGTTCGACTTCATTTTGATGAAAAACATCACCATAAGTAGTTTTACCAAATGCTCCATCGCTCCAAACTAAGTCGTAAACACTATCTACACCTTGGATATACATTGCTAGTCGTTCTAATCCATAGGTAATTTCACCGGTGACTGGTTTACATTCAAGCCCACCGACTTGTTGGAAATAGGTAAATTGCGTCACTTCCATGCCATTTAGCCATACTTCCCAACCTAATCCCCATGCACCTAATGTTGGGTTTTCCCAGTTATCTTCTACAAAACGAATATCGTTGATAGTTGGATCAAGGCCAAGTTCTTTTAAAGATCCTAGATAGAGTTCTTGGATGTTATCTGGTGATGGTTTTAAGATAACTTGAAATTGATAATAATGCTGTAACCTATTTGGGTTTTCACCATAACGACCATCAGTTGGGCGGCGAGATGGTTGAACATAAGCTGCATTAATTGGTTCCGGACCAAGTGCTCGTAGACAGGTCATTGGATGAGAAGTACCCGCACCGACTTCCATATCTAATGGCTGAATCACTGTACAACCTTGATTAGCCCAGTAATCTTGTAACGTAAGTATTAAACCTTGGAAGGTTTTGACATTAAACTTTTGCATGATGTTATCTTTATGGTTGAATTAATTTTTCTACAAATTAAATAGTGCTACATTTTATACTTTTTATTAGAGCTTGTGAAATGCCTAATTACTTTATATTGATTAAGCTATACATGATAGTTTTCATTTTGCATCTTTAGCCATTTGTCGGTATAGTGAAGTCATCTATATTGCTTGGTAAAAAATCAAAAATAAAAAGGCCATGTCTATTTATCATAAACTGTTGATTACATTTTTTATTGGATTAATAAATACACACTTTGTGTATGCAGATGATAATCAACAATTACAATCGTTACGTCGTTCAATCGAAGAACAAGAGAAACGTCTAGCAGAGCAAAAAAAAGAGCGAACGCAATTAATTAATGATCTTAAAGATCAAGAGACAGAAATAGCAAAATTACTAACATCAATTGAGAAAAATAGTCTTACACTTAAAAAGTTAGACAGTGAAATCATTTCTTTAATTAAACAAATCGATGATTTAAAAATTAAACAACAACAACAACGCAATGAGTTAGCCAAACAGTTAGAAAGTGCTTTCAAGTTAGGAAAAAACACCAACTTTAAACTCATTTTTGCTAGCGAACAAAGTGAGCGTAATGAACGTCTTATTACCTATTTTCGTTATATTAATGAAGCAAGACAACAGCAAATAAATATGCTTCGTGAAACACAAGTTCAACTTAGTGAAAAGAAAACGGCTTTGAAAAAGACACAGAGCACGCAAAAAACGCTAAATAATAAACAGAAACAGGAACAGTTAGCGCTAGAAAAAAATCACCAGAATCGTAAAAAAACTATCAATTTGCTTGAGTCTTCAATGCAGAAAAATCAACAGAAATTAGACGAGTTAAAGAATAACGAAGCAAAATTACAGGCTAGAATTGCCCAAGCGGAACGAGAAAGTCGAAAAATAGCCGAAGAAGAGGCAAGGCAAGCAAAAAATATAGAAGAAAAACAACAAAAGAATACTAATTACACACTTAATGCTAACGAACGGGCATTAATGGCTCGAGTCAGTGGTATTGGTAAACCGCAACACCAATTTAATTGGCCAGTAAATGGTAATACTATTCATCGATTTGGTGAAACATTACAAGGTGAACTACGTTGGAAAGGTATGGTTATCGATGCCAGAGATGGCACTCAAGTTAAAGCTATTGCTGATGGACGAGTTATTTTAGCCAGCTGGTTACAAGGTTATGGATTTGTTGTTGCACTTGAACATGGTAAAGGCGATATGAGTTTATATGGTTATAATCAGCGCGTTTTAGTTGAAGTAGGCGAAAAAGTTCGAGCTCAACAGCCAGTTGCTATTGTTGGCTCTAGTGGCGGTCAAAATACCTCTGGTCTTTATTTTGAAATTCGTCGAGATGGTAAAGCATTAGATCCAAGTGGCTGGTTAAAATGATAAAAAATCTGTTAAAAATAGGAGTATTACTTTTCTTATTTAAAGCTAATAGTGTATTAGCAGCAAAATTAGCATTAGTTATAGATGATTTTGGTTATCGCCAGCACAATGAAGAACAGATTATCTCATTTTCTCCTAACATCACTATTGCCGTTCTACCTCATTCGCCTAATGCTAGACGGATTGCGACTATTGCCCATCAACATGGTAATGATGTTATTATTCACTTACCCATGGCCCCTTTGGGAAAACAACCTTTAGAGAAAGATACTCTATTTCCCTATATGAGTGAGTTAGAAGTAAAAAGAATCGTTGATGATGCCGTCTCCCGTGTGCCGTATGCTATTGGTGTGAATAATCATATGGGCAGTTTAATGACTGCAAATTTAAATGGTATGCATAACGTGATGAAGGCGTTAAGTCACTATTCCATGTTTTTTTTAGATAGTAAAACGATAGGTAAGACCCAAGTAAAAAACGCAGCAAGTGAATACAATATAGCGGTTATTGGACGCGATGTATTTTTAGATGATCAGCAAAAAGAATATGCTATCGCTCAGCAGTTTGATTTGGCAATAAAAATTGCCCACAAAAATGGTCATGCCATTGCTATTGGGCACCCTCATCCACAAACTGTGAATGTATTACGTACAAAATTAGCTAATTTACCTGATGATATTGAATTAGTAAAAGTTAGTCAGTTGATTACATCACTTCCAACTAAAACTAAACTTAAACCGACATTTAAAGATATATTTGAAAAATATAAAAAACGATTAACAGATCTATCAAATGTTAATCCTATTGAGCAACAGTAATTATTGTTTTTCAAGTGTACGATGACGAATTTGAACTTGTTTATTTTGTGCTTTAAAAAACTCAGCTAATTGCTCAGCGATAAAAACAGAACGATGTTGTCCACCGGTACAACCAATGGCAATAGTTAAATAGCTACGGTTATTTTTTTCTAACATAGGTAACCATTGTTGTAGATAATTGGCGGTTTGATAAATGAAATTCGTTACCTCATCATGTTTTAATAAATAGTTTTTAACGGGTTCATCTAAGCCGGTTAATGGTCGTAAAGAGATATCCCAATGGGGATTCGGTAAAAATCTAACGTCAAACACAAAATCAGCATCGACGGGTAAACCATGTTTAAATCCAAATGATTCAAAGATCATGGTTAATTCTCGTTCTTTCTTACCTAAAACTCTGGTTCTAAGAATAGTTGATAACTCATGAACCGAAAGGTTGTCGGTATTTATCATCAAACTCGCATGTGATTTTAATGGCTCTAAGTAAGTCTCTTCAAGATCGATGGCTTCTTCTAATGAATATTTTTGATTAGTAAGGGGATGTATTCGTCTGGTTTCGCTATAACGTCGAATTAGTGTATTACGACTACAATCAAAAAAGATTATTTCCGGTGTAACCGAAGAGGGTAAGCGTTGGAGGACATCATGATTAAAATCAAAATTATCAGGCAAATTTCGAATATCTAGACTGACCGCAACAGGGGTATTATTATCTTTTAATGATTCAGCAAGTTGAGGCAATAACGCAATAGGAATATTATCAACACAATAAAATCCCATATCTTCTAGTGCACGTAATGCAATTGATTTTCCTGAACCTGAACGGCCACTTACTATCAATAATATCACAATATCAACTCCAAAATAATTGGTGTTCTAGTATATACTGTTTAGTTCAAAATGTGCAATTATTGGAAATAAGTAGTGAGCTGAAAAGCCAGATTATCTGGCTAATACTCAGTTTTTATTTTGGCGATTAATTGTTTAAGTGCTTGTCCTCGATGAGAAATTTGGCTTTTATGTTCTTTAGTTAGCTCTGCGGCACTACAATTAAGTTCTGGAACAAAAAATAATGGATCATAACCAAATCCACCATTGCCATGCGGTTCATTCAAAATTAATCCATTCCATTTTCCTAAGCAGATAATAGGGGTTGGATCGTTTTCATGTCGCATAAAAGCAAGCGCACAGTAGAAGTATGCAGTTCTTTTTTCTTTTGCTACATCCTTTAATGCAAGTAATAATTTCTCATTATTACTTTTATCATTGCCATGTTCTCCAGCATAACGAGCTGAATATATTCCTGGCTGACCATTTAGCGCATCAACAACTAAGCCAGAATCATCTGCAATCGCAGGTAATTTTGTCAATTTTGCAGTATGTCTAGCTTTTAAAATAGCATTTTCAATAAATGTTAAACCGGTTTCTTCAGCATCAGGAACATTGAATACACTTTGGGCTACAACATCAAAGTCAGCATTAGCCAAAAGCTGTTGTAATTCATTAACTTTTCCTTGATTGTTGGTAGCTAAAACAATTTTTTGCATTTTATGACTCCATAACTAATTTGTGTTATATATCTATTAGTAAGTTAAATATTACTAATAGATTTATTGTTTAAAATTTTAAAAATCTGGCTCACAACAAAATGTCATACTTTCCCCTGTTTTGGGGTGATTTATTGTAAGTAGTTGTGCATGTAACAATAATCGTTGTGACATAGAAAATGCTTCAGGATGAGCATAAAATTTATCCCCTAGAATGGGATGTCCGATTGCTTGCATATGAACTCGTAATTGATGGGAGCGTCCTGTAAACGGAAATAGTGCAACTCTGGTGGTATTATCATCATTACGGGAAATAACTTGATAATGGGTTAATGCATATTTGCCATTTTCGTGGTCAACCATTTGTCGTGGACGATTAGGCCAATCACAAATTAATGGTAATTCGACTTGGCCAATATCATTTTTAAGATGGCCATGAACTACGGCAATATAAGTTTTTTTCGGTACTCGTTCGCGGAATTGTTTTTTAATTTCTCTATCAGCCAATTTTGATAAAGCCGCAACCATGATACCACTGGTCGCCATATCGAGACGATGGACTGATTCAACATAACTATATTTTTGTTGTAAGCGATGAATAATGCTATCTATAAATTGTGGCTTATTGCCTGAAACAGATAATATACCGGGTTGTTTATTCACAACAACAATATGATCATCTTGATATAAAATAGTTAGCCACGGATCAATGGGGGGATGATATTCCAAAAGCATGTATGTGTGATAATTTGTAAAATTAAATTGCCACACATTCTAACAAACTCAACAAAAAGTGCCAGTCGAAAAGTTTATTTACTCCAGATTGACTTTTTACTCGGTGAAAATAGTTGAGAGAAGAGTATCACCAAACTCACTAAAAGGTAACAAGCAAAAATAATGATCATCCATTGCGACATTTCAATAGTTAAAAAAGACCAAATTTTGTCTGCACATGAGCCATAAGCATTAAACATGCTTGGTAACCATTCATTTAACGCTAACCAAGAAGGAAATTGCACATTAATAGCACAGGTATCACCTAGATTTGGTTCAAATTGTAAATGTGCATGAAACGTTGCTAAGTTAAAACCTTTAATGGCACTAATTAACCACACCAAAATACCTGCTAAGCGAAAAATTAGTTTGCTAGGCGCTATCAGTCCAATTAAGCTGCCAAGCATAATGCCGTAAATTGCACAACGTTGATAGATACATAATGTACAAGGGGCAAGGCCTAAGCCATGTTGAAAATAGAGAGCGGTTATTTCAAAAATAAACGTGGAAAGAAATAACAAAAACCAAGCAACTCTACTGCGAGAGTATTGATTGAGCAGAGACAACATACTGTTTTATTCCTCCAGATTCCGTTATAATCGTTTTGAATTCATTTTATTGAAATTAATCGATATTAATTTTTAGCCAGTAGTAGTGTAGTTTATTTTTTAATAATGTGAAACGACTTTTATTTATTAACGGTGGATTAATCTTTTCTTATGGACTCAAAAGTTCAACAAACAAAACAACAAGTTTCATTTGTCACAATTAGTGAAGAAAATGAAGCGCAACGCATTGATAACTTTCTTATTACATATCTTAAAGGTGTGCCTAAAAGTATGATTTATCGCATACTTAGAAAAGGTGAAGTTCGTGTTAACAAAAAAAGAATAAAACCAGAATACAAGTTAGCTATTGGTGATGAAGTGCGTATCCCACCTATACGCGTTTCCGAAAAAACGGTGTTTGAGATTTCCACAAAACTAAATAAAGTTGCTGATTTGGAGAAAGCGATCATTTATGAAGATGATGTAATTTTAGCCATTAATAAACCATCTGGAATTGCCGTACATGGTGGTAGTGGTCTAAGTTTTGGTGTTATTGAAGGATTAAGAGCCTTACGACCAGAAGCAAAATTTTTAGAATTAGTGCATCGAATTGACCGCGAAACATCAGGTATTTTATTGATTGCGAAAAAGCGTTCTGCGTTAAAGTCACTGCACGAACAATTACGTTTGAAACAGATGCAAAAGAATTATTTAGCTTTAGTGAAAGGTAATTGGCCTTCTGAATGCAAAGTTGTACAAGCACCATTACTAAAAAATGTTCTTAAAAGTGGTGAACGAGTGGTTAAGGTCAATGCCGAAGGTAAACCTTCAGAAACGAGATTTAAAGTAGAAGAACGCTTCGGTTTTGCAACCTTAGTTAAGGCGAGCCCAGTAACTGGTCGTACTCACCAAATTCGTGTGCATACTCAATATGCTAATCATCCGATTGCATTTGATGATCGCTATGGTGATAGTCAATTTGATGCATTATTAGCTGATAGTAAACTTAATCGATTATTTTTACATGCCGCTAATGTAAAATTTATTCATCCGAAAACTTTACAGGAGATGCAATTACATGCCCCGTTGGATGATGTATTGCAAAATTGTTTGACAAAGATTAGAGATGATAAATATCAACAAACAGAATGATTAAAATGAGAAGGTAATTAATAAGCATGAAAGATCTTAATTTATACTTAATTAGACATGGTCAAACAGAATGGAATATTAAAGATCAGATGCAGGGGTCACAAAACTCACCTCTAACTGAAAATGGTATTTTAGGCGCCAAGATAACCGGAAAGCATCTTAAAAATATACCATTTATACAAGCCTATTCTAGCCCTCAACAACGTGCAATG
Organism: Gilliamella sp. W8128; assembly: GCF_016100545.1. Taxonomy (NCBI): domain Bacteria; kingdom Pseudomonadati; phylum Pseudomonadota; class Gammaproteobacteria; order Orbales; family Orbaceae; genus Gilliamella; species Gilliamella sp. W8128. The sequence goes on along the minus strand of NZ_JACFSE010000002.1, from coordinate 306,086 downwards.
GAAACTCGGGACTATATTATTAATGAAAATGATAATGTAATTCCTACTTTTGAGCTTGAAGGTTTGCGAGAAATGGATTTTGGGCTTTGGGAGGGTAGACATGTTCCTTCATTAAAAGAAGAATTCCCAGAATTTAATACCTATTTAACTGAACCAGAAAAGTTTGATGCATCTGTCAATCAAGGTGAAAATTATCTTGATGTCCTTTCTCGTATGAAAAATGCTTTAAATGAAATTGTCAAAAATGCGCCACAAGATAAGGGTAATATTTTAGTTGTATCGCATGGTACGGTGTTACGAATATTACTTTGTGTTTTAAATGGTGGTGATTGGCGTCAACATCGTGATGAAAACTATTTCCCTAGAATGTTAAATACCAGTATTAGCGTGGTTAATTATAAACAGAACAACGATCAACAAGATGGCGAATATTCAGTTAAATTTTATAATAATGTTGATCATTTAGACGATTAATTACTATTATTCTTTGACATTTTCAGGCTAATGCTATTAGTAACATTAGCCTGAAATGTGAGTCTACCTTCTACTATAAACAGCATAACGTTTTTGTAACTGTTTTAATTGATTAATTCTGGCATCAATTTTTGCAATTAAGGTTTGATTGCCTTTTGCTTGAGTTTTAGCATTAGTTAATAATCGAATCGCATCAGGAAACTTTCCTTCTAGCGCCACTGACTCTGCCCGTGCGCTCATCTCTTGAGCTCTTGACTTTAGTCCACCATAAGCAGTTATTAACAAATCCCAACCGTTAGTGTCATCATTGTGATCAAAAGTATAACGATGTAATAAACTCACTGCTTGCTGGTAATTGCGTGCTTTTACATAGGCATTAGCTAAATTTAATTGCAATGCGGAACTATTAGGTGATTTTTTTAATGCTGATTGAAGACGACTAATCGCAGCACTACTATTATTAAGCGCTAAGTCAATATCCGTCATTAGATCAATATACCAAATATTATTTGGATCATTATCTAATAATGGTTGTAATTGTTGTTTGGCTTTTGGGTAATTATTATTATTGTAATCAACTAAAGCATTAGCATAAATTACCGCTATTTTACTTTGTTCATTATTCAGTTTACGATAATCTTCAATCAATAATCTTGCATTCGTTTTGTTACTCATCAATATTGCTATTCTAGCTTTGGCTAGATAATAATTTAAAGATGGCGTAACATTCTTTTTTGAGTATTGTAATGAACGATTACGAATATCTGATAAACGGCTATTAGGTAAAGGGTGAGTCATTAAGATTTCAGGTGGCTTACTGCTAAAGCGACTTTGATCGGCAAGTTTTTGTAGAAACTCAGAAGAAGCATAAGGATCAAATCCAGCCTTAGTTAATGTTCTAAGCCCAACTCTATCCGCTTCTTGTTCATTTGATTGGGTAAAACTAATCATACTTTGTGTTGAACTAGCCATAGTAGTTGTCATTGCCGCCATACCCGCTTCTGGATTGGCTAAAGTTAGTAATAACGAGCCAAGTGTTGCCCCCCAAACGTATGGACTATTACTATTTTGAGCCTCCATTGCTCGAGCCAAATGGCGTTGTGTCACGTGCCCGATTTCATGAGCCATTACCGATGCTAATTGACTTTCATTATCGGTATCTAATATTAATCTTGAATGAACGACGACATTGCCACCAAAAAAAGCAAAGGCATTAAGTACATTACTTCTCATAACATAAAAGTGAAAAGGCGTCTGTACTGAATCCGATTTGGAAACTAATTTTTTTCCTAAATCATTGATGTATTGATTTAAAACCGGATCATTAATAATCGGAGCACTACCACGTAACAAGCGCATATAATAATCGCCCATCTCTTTTTCTTGCCCGATGCTTAATGTAGCTGCAGCTGCGGTGCCCATATCGGGTAGCTTAATGTTATCTGCATAAACGATCGATGCATTTTGTAGTAATAATGATGTAGATACTATTAGTGCGATTGCTTTTTTTAACATACTTTTAACTCATAAAAAAGATTAATAATTAAGTATTCTAGCTTAAAAAAAAGACAATATCACTTTGAATATTTTATCAATTTGAGCTATTACTTCTATATTATTTTATTTACTCGATTAAATAATGATGTTATTCCAATGCTGCATAGCGAATTTATTCAACATCAATATCAACATTCTTAATGTAGTTTTTGATATTGGGATAAATATTTTAATGATTTCTAAACTCAGGTTACATTAATTCATCAACAACTTGACGTTTATTCCAGTTTTGAAAAATCAAGCGATACATAGCAACAACTACGCCTGTGCGGTCACTGCTATGCCAACAATGAATTAATCTCAGTTTAGGGGAATTTTTGATTGTTTTAAGAATTTGAATTATTTTTTATCGGAAACATTTCCTGCTCGCATATTGATCCAAACTTCAGTAATGCCAGTATTGACAACTTTATCTCGATCACTATGCCATATCGCAGATTAATTATGGTTTTAATGCTAAGTTTATCAAGCTGTTTTATCTGTTTTAACGAGGATTGTTCAAGCGATATATATCGTTAGGTACTTGATAAAAGTTATTCACAATGAGGTTTGAATTAATTTCGACTGACAACTGCTAATAAAAAATCAAGCAACACAACAAAATAATGTTCACTATTTGGGCAATTTGCAAACCAAAGAAAGCCATTATTTGTTGTGTCCTATTTATTATTACTACAATTGTTTATTTTTGTGTTTATTGTTGACGGCTTTTAATAAATTCAAGGATTTGATCTACTTTTACCAATTCTTTATCTCCACCAGCACGATGTTTATATTCTACATTGCCACTATCAAGGTTACGGTCACCAATAACAATTGTATGTGGAATACCAATTAATTCTGCATCAGCAAACATTACACCAGGGCGCTCTTTACGGTCGTCAAATAATACTTCAATACCTGCAGCTTGTAGATCGGCATAAAGTTTTTCTGCAGTCGCTTGTACTCTTTCAGATTTGTGCATATTCATTGGAATAATAACAACGCTAAATGGTGCTATGGCTTCTGGCCAAATAATTCCACGATCGTCGTGGCATTGTTCGATTGCAGCGGCAACTATTCGGCTAACGCCAATACCATAACAACCCATGATCATCACATGATTTTGGCCATCTTCACCTTGGACAGTTGCTTTCATGGCTTCTGAATATTTAGTACCAAGTTGGAAGATATGCCCAACTTCAATACCACGCTTAATTTGCAATGTGCCTTTGCCGTCTGGGCTAATATCACCTTCGACTACATTACGAATATCTTCGACGCGAGGTAAAGCAACATCGCGTTCCCAATTGATATTGAAATAATGTTTATGGTCAATATTGGCACCGGCAGCAAAATCACTCATTACAGCAACATCACGGTCAATTATAATTGGCATACTGAGCTTGACCGGTCCTAAAGAGCCAGGTCCAGCATTGACTAAGGCACGAATTTCATCTTCGGTTGCAAATTCAATTGGAGACGCAACAATATCGATTTTTTCCGCTTTGATTTCGTTTAAGGTATGATCACCACGCACTAATAAAGCCACTAGTTGGTGACCACTCTCTTTAGTGGCTTTAACCATTAATGTTTTAACGGTTTTTTCAATTGGTAAATTGAATTGTGCTACTAATTCATCTATAGTTTTGGCATTTGGAGTATCAACTAATTGCATCTCTTTGGTTGGAGATTGGCGAGTTTGAGTTGGTGCTTGTGCTTGTGCCATTTCAATATTGGCGGCATAATCGGATTCCGTTGAAAAGACAATATCATCTTCGCCACTATCCGCTAATACTTGAAATTCATGTGACCAGTTACCACCAATTGAGCCTGTATCAGCACGTACTGCTCTAAAATTTAAGCCAGCCCGAGTAAATACTGCACTGTATGCCTTATACATATCATCATACGTCTCTTGTAATGACTCTTGCGAGGTGTGGAATGAGTATGCATCTTTCATAATAAATTCACGTGAACGCATTACACCAAAACGAGGGCGGACTTCGTCGCGGAATTTAGTTTGGATTTGATAAACATTTAGCGGTAATTGCTTATAAGAACTCACTTCATTACGTAGTAAGTCAGTGATTACTTCTTCATGAGTTGGCCCTAATACAAAATCACGATCGCCACGATCTTTAATACGTAATAATTCAGGACCATATTGTTCCCAGCGACCACTTTCTTGCCATATATCGGCAGGTTGTACCACCGGCATTAATACTTCAATTGCACCGGCTTTATTCATCTCTTCACGAACAATATTTTCGACTTTTTTTAGTACACGATAACCTGTGGGTAGCCATGTATATAATCCGGCAGCAACTTTACGGATCATACCGGCACGTAACATTAATTGATGGCTAATTACTTCAGCATCTGCTGGCGTTTCTTTTAATGTAGATAGAAGATATTTACTGGTTCGCATACATTTATCCCGAAAAATAATTTATATATAAATATAATAAAAATGTTAGCTAGTTTAGCAGTACCAAGCGCAACACAAAAGTAATTTTATTAGTAAATATGGTTATAAATGTTTATATGTGATAAATTTTCTTTTATTGAGAATAAGTTACTAAACAATATGGACAAATTGAACATACCTAAATTAAAACAACGTTTATTCTTTCTCTTTTTAATAGGTCTTATTTTATATTGGCCAATTAAATTTGCTAAATATCATTTGTTTGATTTAAGTTATCAAGAGGTATTAGAGTTTTATTGGCGAACTGATGGTTGTAGTCGACTGTCTAATACAACGGAATATATAATGGAATGTCCTTGTGATAGTTTTATTCAGCCTGATGACCATTTTACCATTACTGATGATGGCGATTTATATTTTGAAAATAAGTTTTATGGTAAATTGATATTAAAAGAAAAACCTAGTTTTTTCCACGACACATCTGAAATATTGTCTGGTGGCTTTATGGAAATTATACGGTCAGATTTAGGTGTTGTTTGTTACTATGATTCGATATAAAAATTTTGAGAGTTTTTAACTAAAATTAGTTGTCAAAAACCCCGTTCCTCAAAAATTTTTATGCTAATAATTTAATCTTAATTAATAGTCTGATTAGGTAATGGTTATCAGCATAATATAGTACTAAATATAATTCGTTGTTTATTTATCATTACGAATAAGTTTTCTTGTGTCTTATCTTGAAAAACTTAATAACGCTAATCTTGATCACACACCCCATATTACAAATACTATAAATCAACGTTATTTATAACTTAGATTTTTTTAAATATTAGGATACCAAAATAATTTTATTATTGTTTTTAACTAAAATAATGAGTAATGACTCTGTTATTACTTATCGATTAAAACTCAATTCAAATATAAATTTTGTCAGATTACTTATTTATAGGTGTCAAAAATGATTCTTTAACAAATTTAAGTAGCTTAAGTATCAAAATAGATATCAATATCTTATTGATTATATTGAATAATTTTGTGTTTAATGTGATAAAGGTCACACTACAAAAGTTTAATTATTGATATCATACGCGCGAATTTTAGATTAAGGAGAAATTCAATATGGGACATACGATTAATAAGGACATATTTGAAGATAAAAGCTCATCGAAATTACCGAAATGGCGTAAAAGTGATACATTATGGATGCTTAGCCTTTATGGAACAGCTATTGGTGCGGGGGTACTATTTCTTCCTATCAATGCAGGTGTCGGAGGATTAATCCCGTTATTGGTGATGTTAATCCTTGCTTTCCCAATGACATTCTTTGCTCATCAAGCTTTGTGTCGGTTTGTTTTATCGGGTAAAAGCCCTGATGGTGATATAACAGTAGTGGTTGAAGAAGCATTTGGACGCACTGCAGGAAATTGGATAACACTACTCTATTTTTTTGCGATTTATCCGATTTTATTAGTTTATAGTGTCGGTATTACTAATACTGTTGATAGCTTTATAGTTCATCAATTAGGCATGGAGCCTCCTCCTCGAGCTTTGCTTTCATTCTTTTTAGTTGCTTTTTTAATGATGATTGTACATTTTGGTGAAGAACTTATTGTTAAAGTTATGTCAATATTGGTTTTTCCTTTTATTGCTGTGTTAATGATTTTGGCTTTGTTTTTAATTCCTGAATGGAATGGTGAACTTTTCACAAATTTTTCATTTAGTAATACAGCTAATGAAGGTGGACGTAGTATTTTAATGACACTATGGCTAGTTATACCCGTAATGGTATTTGCATTTAATCATTCACCTATTATCTCATCTTTAGCCGTAGCTAAACGTAGAGAATATGGTGAAGTATTTGCTGAACCTAAATGTAGTAAAATTATTGCGGCTAGTAATATTATGATGGTGGTGACTGTCATGTTTTTTGTCTTTAGTTGTGCGCTTTGCCTAACCCCTGCAGAGCTATTAGATGCAAAAGCTCAAAATATTTCAACATTATCTTATTTAGCTAATCGATTTAATTCACCAGTAATTGAGTACATTGGTCCTCCAATTGCCTTTATTGCTATGGCTAAATCATTTTTAGGTCACTATTTAGGTGGTAAAGAAGGATTTAATGGCCTTGTTAATAAGGCACTACGTAGCCGTAATAAAACAATTTCGCCAAAAAAACTCGATAAAATTGCCATTGCTTTTATGTTAATTACTGCATGGGGTATTGCGACACTAAATCCAAGTATTTTGGGGTTAATTGAATCATTAGGTGGTCCAATTCTAGCGATATTACTATTTTTAATGCCAATGTACGCAATCCATAGATTGCCTATATTAGAAAAGTATAAAGGTAAAATTAGTAATATATTTATTGTTGTTATGGGAATGATTGCGATTTCAGCAGCTATTTATAATTTAATTTAAATTTGCATTAATTAAAAACCATAACTGTTTATGTGTTATGTAGTAAAGTCGATTGTTTTATTGATCAATAGAAGGAGTTAGTGGCAAATAATTTATTTGCGGAAATCTTAACATAAGATTTGAAATAACTTGTATAAATTTATAGGTTTTACTGCATTTTTGCTCACAGTTATAATTTATAATATTGATAATTGTTATCGATTTAAAATTAGGTATAAAAAAGGGAAAATATGAGTTCAGTATTTGAAATATTTAAAATCGGTATAGGTCCTTCTAGTTCTCATACAGTGGGACCAATGATAGCAGGAAAAATCTTCATTGATCAGTTGATTAGTGCAAATTTGATGTCGTCGGTTACTAAAATTGTTGCTGATGTTTACGGTTCTTTATCATTAACAGGTAAAGGGCATCAAACTGATATTGCCATTATTATGGGATTAGCTGGCGAAAAGCCTGATAGTGTGGATATCGATAATATTCCATTATTTATAGAAACAGTGACTCAGACCAATCGATTATCAATTTATAACAATAGGTATGAAATTGATTTTCCTCTCGATCAATGTATGGTATTTCATTCAAAATTTTTACCATTACATGAAAATGGTATGACATTGAGTGCTTATAATGGAGAGACGTTATTATTACAAAAAACGTATTATTCTGTTGGTGGTGGTAAAATTGTAGAAGAGGAGAAATTTGGTCAGGAAGAACAAAATTCAGTAAAGTTACCATATTCTTTTTCATCAGCAGCACAGCTACTTAGTCTCTGTGAAGATAATTCATTGTCTATTTCCAGCATAATGATGAAGAATGAGTTACAGTTACATACATATGAAGAAATAGAAAACTATTTTGAGCGAGTGGGCGAAACAATTTTAGATTGTATTAAACGAGGAATGAATACAGAAGGTTTATTACCTGGACCACTTAAAGTTCCACGTCGAGCATTTTCATTATATCGGCAATTATCGACCACAAAAGATGGTATTATTAATGACCCAATGGTTATTATTGATTGGGTTAATATGTTTGCTCTCGCGGTTAGTGAAGAAAATGCTGCTGGTGGGCGAGTGGTAACAGCTCCAACAAATGGTGCTTGTGGTATTATACCTGCTGTAATTGCTTATTATAATAAATTTATCAATCCGGTAACACCTGATATCTATATTCGTTTTTTCTTAACTTGTGGTGCTATAGGGCAACTTTACCAAATGAATGCTTCTATTTCTGGTGCCGAAGTTGGTTGCCAGGGTGAAGTGGGGGTTGCTTGTTCTATGGCTGCAGCAGGTTTGGCTGAACTCTTAGGAGGAAACCCTCAGCAGGTTTGTATGGCTGCTGAAATAGCGATGGAACATAATTTGGGTTTAACCTGTGATCCAGTTGCAGGACAAGTTCAAGTTCCTTGTATTGAACGTAATGCAATAGCTGCAGTAAAAGCAATCAATGCCACTCGGATGGCGTTAAGAAGAACGACTGTTGCAAAAGTATCCTTAGATAAAGTTATTGAAACCATGTATGAAACAGGAAAGGATATGAATGCTAAATATCGTGAAACATCGCGTGGTGGATTAGCTATTACGGTTCACTGTAATTAATTTTAGACATTTTGTTTATTTTCGCCGATATAAAATCGGCGAAAATAGCCAATCAACTTAGTATTTCCAACGCATTGTATTAACTTTTGAACGTAGAAAATCATTATTTACTAACATATCTATTTTTTCGTCTTTTTTGAAACAACGTTTTTTTCGTTTTGGTTGTTCTGATGATGTTTTATGCATTATTTCATTATAGGCCAATAAATTGTTCAGTTGGTCAAGTTCATCTAAGCCTTTTAAAACAGCAATTAATGTTTGTAAAGTAATTGATTCTCCATGTTCAATACGTTTTATTGTGGCAATACCTATTTGGGCTTTATTAGCCAGCTCTAGCTGTGATAAATTTTTCTCAATTCTTGCCATTTTTATTCTGCGACATAACATTTTAATCATGTCGGTAGTGTCATTCATGTACTATCCTCAATTTTATAAGCGGAGATTTAATACCATGTCTAATATAAATAAATGGTGCATTAGTTATTCTATTAATCAACAGTAGTTACAGATAAATTTACTATATTATCAATTTATCAGTTAAATCGTCCTAATTAGTACTTATAAAGGCGTTTTTCCTTATTATTTAGAAATAATAAATAATGTTTATATTATTCGATTTTCTAATTATCTGTCTAGTTACAGCTATTGATAATTAGCTTATTTATTCACAGTATTTATCTTATTCGTCAATTAGCTCTTAGCAAATAAGTTATTATTTGTATAACCTATGTAGATTCATACCTAATAAAAGATAATATAATGGATTAAAATATATAGCGATGACATGCCACTAAAAATGACATGTCATATTGGAATGTAGTTATTAATGTCGCAATTTTTCTTCTTGTTTGTCTTTTATTTGCTGTTTTTGCAGATTTTCTAAAATCTTATTATGAATACCATTAAAACCACCATTACTCATAATCAAGATTGCATCAGTTGGTTTAGCTGATTTAATAATCATCTCAACTAATAAATCAATATCACCAGACCAATAAGCCGGTTGAATACAAGCATCAACCACATCAGCAACTAACCAAGGTAGTTGTTCTGGTTGAAACATATATATTTCATCTGCACGACCTAATGATGGCGCAAGTTCATCTTTGGATATGCCTAGTTTCATAGTATTCGAACGAGGCTCTAAAACAGCTAATATTCTTCGATTTGCCCCAATTTTGCTGCGTAATGCTTCTAAAGTTGCTAATATTGCAGTTGGGTGATGGGCAAAATCATCATAAATCTCAATATCATTAACTTCGCCATATAACTCTAAACGTCTTTTGGCATTCAAAAACGATCCAAGTGCTAAACAAGCATCAGCGGGTTTAATACCGACATTATGTGCCGCTGCAATAGCCATTAAGGCATTATGCATATTATGTTCACCAACAAGAGAATAGTTAACTTCACCAACCTGTTCATTGTTAAAGTAAACAGCAAATTGGCTCGCATCATTAGCGATTTTTTTCGCCATCCAGCCATTTTCTGATTCGGTGAATGATTGCTCACTCCAACAACCTTTCGCTAAAACTTGTTTTAAATTGACATCTTCTTGCGGGGAAATTATCAACCCTTTACTCGGCACTAAACGAACTAAGTGATGAAATTGTTTTTGAATTGAACTGAGATCATCAAAAATATCTGCATGATCAAATTCTAAATTGTTCATAATTAATGTTTTTGGGCAATAATGCATAAATTTAGAACGTTTATCAAAAAAAGAACAATCATATTCATCGGCTTCAATAACGAAAAAGTTTCCTTCACCTAGCCTTGCGGATACTTCAAAATTACCGGGTACGCCACCAATAACAAAACCTTGGTTATAGCCTTGTTTCTCTAAAATCCAGTTAACCATACCTGCTGTTGTTGTTTTACCATGCGTTCCAGCAACAGCGATTACCCATCGTTCACGTAAAACGTTGTCATGTAGCCATTGAGGAGCAGAAATATAAGGAATGTTGTTATCTAAAATATATTCAACACAAGGATTGCCTCTTGATAAGGCATTACCAATAATTACCAGATCCGGAATAGGGTTTAATTGTGAAGGATCATCTCCTTCAATAATATCAATATGTTCTTTTTGTAGTAGCGTACTCATTGGTGGGTAAACATTTTTGTCTGAACCCGTGACTTTATGACCCAATGAGCGAGCGATTAATGCAATGCCGCCCATAAATGTGCCACAAATCCCAAGAATATGAATATGCATTTTTTGGTCCTTAATGTTCTATAAAATATTGTACTAATGATAATACTTATCTGTTGCCAGTATCTTTTAGTTAACTGATTTGATTTTTGTAGAAAACTATAATTATAGTCGATTTTACTCGCTTATGCGATAGGCCAAATATGTCTAATCATCAATTTTACCGCCTGATTACCACGAAAATCATTAACATCTAGTTGATAGACAATTTTTACAATTTTTATTGTATTATCTGGCCATTGGGTTAAATTTACATTGAAATATATGCCTTCAATAATTGGACCACCGTTTTTTGGTTCTAATACTAATTTAAGATGTTTTTCAGCAAATAAACGTTGTTGATGCACAATAAAATCACCATCGAATGTTGGTTCTGTAAATCCTTCACCCCATGGACCAGACTCTTTTAATTGTTTAGCTATTGCATAATTAAAATCTTGATTATCTATCTCACCATCGGTTTCAATGATTTGTTCGAGTACATCTAAATCGAGTTGTTCAGTTATCAATGCTTCAAAATGTGCGCTAAATTGATCTAAATCTTTTTCTTGAATGCTTAATCCAGCTGCCATGGCATGTCCACCAAAGCTCACTAGAATATCGGGATATCTCTCATTGAGTTTATCAAGTATGTCTCGTAAGTGAATCCCCTCTATTGATCGTCCGGAACCTTTTAATAATCCATCTTCAGTAGAGGCAAAACATATAACTGGACGATAATGTTTATCTTTCAAACGTGCCGATACAATACCGATAATACCTTGATGCCACTGCGGATGATGTACAACTAATGCGTTCGGAAAAGTAGAATTTTTCTGTTCTACTTGTTCAATATAGGATAACGCTTCTTGATACATTGTTTGTTCAATCAGTTTCCGGTCATGATTAAGTGTATCAAGATCGGTTGCTTGTTTAATGGCACTATCATAATCTTCACATAGCAGTAATTCCACGCTAAGCGACATACTATCCATTCGCCCAGCTGCATTTAGCCTTGGGGCTATGTAATAGGCAAGATCTGTGGAAGTTAACGTAAGAGGATCTCGTCTAGAGATATCTAATAATGCTTTGATTCCTTCACAACAATAACCGGCTCGAATACGGCTAATTCCTTGATGAACCAATATACGATTATTGCGGTCAAGTTTTACCACATCGGCAATCGTGCCAAGCGCAACTAAGTCTAGCAAGTTGGTAATGTTATATTCTGCTAACTTATTGCTAGCAAACCAGTTTTCTTTACGTAGCTTTGCCCGTAATGCCAACATAAAATAAAATGCTACACCAACACCAGCTAAGTGCTTAGATGGAAAAGAGCTGTTTGGTAAATTAGGATTAATGATAGCATCAGCTGCTGGTAATTGCTCTGAACACAAGTGATGATCTGTAATTATTACAGTTAAGTTTGATTGTTTTGCAAATTCAACCGCCTCAATAGCCGAAACACCATTATCAACAGTAATAATCAGATCGGCTTTTTTTGACAGTGCTCTTTTTACCACACTTATACTTAAACCGTATCCATCATCAAATCGATTAGGAATGATATAATCGACATGTTTACATCCCATCTTTTTTAATGCTTTTATCATTAATGCAGTACTGGTTGCGCCATCAGTATCAAAATCACCGACAATCATAATCCGTTTATTATTCTGCATAGCTGAATAAACAATTTCGACAGCAGTATGGGTACCGTCTAAGTTGTCATAGTTGCATAAATTACGAGTGGTATAATCTAATTCTTGCATAGATGTTATTCCACGTAATGCATAGACTCGTTGCAATAAGAGTGGAATATCTGGTGACAATTTAGGTAGTACTTCAGGTAATTGGCGGTGTGTTAATTTACTTTTCATATTTTAAATGTTAGCGCATGTGCGCTAACATACATTTTTATTTTTATCTGAATTTTAATTGTTAGAAATTATAAAGTACTAATTTTTAGCTTTCTTTTTTAATATTTCGATTAATTTATCAGCAGGAACATAGCCTGAAACTAATTGCCCATCCGGTAGTAATAATGCTGGGGTACCACTGATACCTAATTTTTTACCAACATTAAATTGTTGTGTTACGTAAGGCACCATACTATTCGCCGGAGAAATTGAATTACCCTTATAGGCATTATCAAAAGCAGCTTTACGATCGGCAACACTCCAAATAGATTGCATATTTTTGCCTACATCACTATCAGCACCGGCTCGAGGAAATGCAAAATAGTGCACTGAGATACCCGCATCTAAGTATTGATTTATATTTTCATGAAGTAATTTACAATAATGACAAGTATAATCGGTGAAAACTGAAATAATATATTTTTCTTTTGGTGCTTTATAAACAATGGCATCTTTTTCAATTGATTTCATTAATTTTAAGTTATTACTGTTGGCAATATTTACTGGTTCACCACCTTCAAGACTATAGATTGGTCCTTGAGTTAAAAATTTACCATCATCTGTTATATAGAAAATACCTTCAGGTGTGATAACACTTTTCAATCCTTGTACTGGATTATTTTCGATAGTAATTTCTTTATTAGAAAAACCTAATTTTTCCATCGATTTGGTGATATCGGCGTTATTGGCTAATACTGAAGTTGAGATTAATGCTAAACCTAAACTTATGACTAATTTTTTCATTCAGTTATCCTTAGTTATATAAACTGTTATGCACGAGGATGATGTTTGCTGTGCAATTGTTTTAATCTTTCTGTTGCAACATGTGTATAAATTTGTGTAGTTGATAAACTACTGTGCCCTAGTAACATTTGTACTACTCGCAAATCGGCGCCATGATTAAGCAAATGCGTTGCAAAGGCGTGCCTAAGTACATGAGGTGAAAGGGCTTCGATATTAATGCCTGCTAGTATGGCATAATATTTGATTCTATGCCAGAATGTCTGTCGTGTCATTTTCTTGCCTAAACGACTTGGAAAAAGTACATCAACTGGCCCATTTTTTAGTAGATCATTGCGTGCATATTTGAAATAGTATTCAAGCCAATAGATTGCTTCTTCTCCTAAAGGAACTAAACGCTCTTTGTTGCCTTTGCCTATAACTCTCACTACCCCTTGCCTTAGGCTGACATCACTAATTTCTAAGTTAACTAATTCTGAGACTCGTAATCCTGTAGCATAAAGCACTTCTAACATAGCTTTATCTCTCAGTTCAATTGGATCATCAATACTTGGTGATTCTAGTAGGGCATCAACCTGTGATTCAGTTAAGTCTTTAGGTAATTTTTTGGGTAATTTTGGTGATGACAATATAGCTGATGGATCATCGGTACGATAGTTTTCTTGATATAAATATTGAAAAAAACGTTTAGTCGCACTTAATAAACGTGCCGAACTACTTGCTCTATAACCATCTTTAACTCGTTGTAGTAAAAATTCCTGTAAGTTAGTGGATTGTGCCGTGAGAAAGTTAACTTGTTGTAATTGTAGTGATTGGCTTAGAGCGAAGAGATCAAGTTTGTAAGATTCAATTGTATTTTCAGCAAGATTTCGTTCTAACCAGATTGAGTCTAGAAATTGTTCAATTAATATTTTATTTTGTGATGATATATCTTTATCAGACATTAAAAACCAACTCATTTTCAATAGTTGTTAATATTATATACTAACTGTCAATAACTTGAAGTTGTCACATTATTATTGCAATTGAAATGCATAAAATTGAATGTTTGGTCAATGAAAACATTAACTTTAGTTGATATTGCAATAATATTTTGTATCTTTTCTATTGCCTACTATATACTGAATTATCTGTTATTTTTTATGATAAGTTATGTTAAAACGAAATATTAATCTTTTTATTGCATTATATGCTTTTTTTATTATTGGTATTGAAACTTATATTTATTGGCATTCGCAGCTAAGACCTTGGCAACCAAGTACCCCAACTGGGCGAATAATATTTTACTACAGTTTTTTTACGGTACTTTCCAATCTAATGTTTGCATTTAGTTGTCTATGTTTAACTTTCAATCCCAACTGTAATCGATATAGTTTCAAGGTGATACGACTAAATGGCTTAGTCGGGGTGATTATAACCGCAATAGTTTATAACTTAATTTTAAGGGGAATACATAAACCACCTAATACTTTATTACAGTTTACCAATGAAAGTTTACATGTGATTCTACCGGTTATTGGTATATTAAGTTGGTTAGTTTGGGGTCCATTTCGACGAATTCAGTTTAATGTCATTGTTGGTTCGTTTTTGTCGATGTTAATTTATGGTATTTATATTTTCATACGGGGTTATCTTACTAATCAATATCCATATCCTTTTATTAATGTGGTTAGGGTTGGATATGTTAAAGCGCTATATGCTGCAGGATCGGTTTTTATACTGTTTTTAGGGCTGGCTCTTTTGTTATGGGTCATTGATTGCTTTAGGAGAAGAATATGAAATTGTATATTTATGAACATTGTCCTTTTTGCGTACGGGCAAGAATGATTTTTGGTTTAAAAAATATTCCAGTTGAACAGCATGTCTTTCTCAGCGATGATGTTAAATCACCGACAAGTATGATTGGTGAAAAAATGGTGCCAATCTTACAAAAGGAAGATGGTAGCTATATGCCAGAAAGTCTTGATATTGTTGCTTATGTTGATAGTAATTATGGTAAAGGCCCTATCTTAAGTGGAGTTAAAAATCCAGAAATTGAAGCATTAATTAAACAATTTCAACAATATGATTATAAGTTAGAGTGTCCACGATATGTAAAATTAGGCTTAGCTGAATTTGCCACTCAAGCTGCTATTGATAATTTTATTACAAATAAGAGTAAAAAATTGGGTTCGTTTGCTGATTGCCTTGCCGAAACTGATGCATTAATTGCTAAGATATCTGATTTATTAAATCAGCTTGAACCATTAATTGTGGCATCGAATGCATGTAATGGCACATTATCTTGGGATGATATATGTTTATTTCCGATATTACGCAATTTAACCTGTGTTAAAGGTCTCATTTTCCCTACAAAAATTAAAGCCTATTTAGATTCAATGGCTGAACTAAGCAAGGTAAACCTGTTTTTTGATCAGGCGGTTTAACAAAAAGTAGAATCCTATTGTATACAAAAATGATGATTAAATAATAGGCAAATTGTTCATTTAATAACAAGAGTACAAGAAAAATAGGAATAAAACTTGTACTCTTATCTGTTATTTAAGTTATTTATTTAAATCTCTACAAAAACGATTAATTACTTAATTTAAGATCAATAATTTCAATCTTGTCTTTACCACCATATACATCGTACCATGAGGTTGCATATTGTTTTAAAATCTTATTAAGTTGTTCAACATTTTCACGTCCAATAGTATCAAGCCAACGTTTTAAGCCATCTTTACCATTTTTAGCATATGCTTCAATACCTTCAAACCAAGTAGCTCGACCTCCTAGAATACCGCTATATTTGGCGCCGTGCTCTCCGGCAAAAATGAGTTCTTCATGGAAAGTTTTGGTTGGTACGCCTGCACTTAAATAGATGAAAGGACGAGTCGCAACATCACTTGCTTGTTTGAAATAATCGGCAGCTTCTTGTTGCGAATAAACTACAGGATTATTATCATTAAATCCTGCAACGTTTTTAAATAATACGGGTACTTCTACTTTAAGAATATCAATGTAATAGTGATCTTTAGTAAATTCTTCAATTGTCTTGATAACTTTTTGTGGTTTTATTTTTGCGAATTCAGGACTTTTATCATCAGTTACCACATTATCATAAACAATAGGCTCAACAAATACTGGAATGTCAGCCGCCCGCGCTTCATTGCCTAAACGTTCTAAAAAGGCGTGTTTTTTATCTAAAATATCTTGCGGATCGTCAGGATTATAATAGACCAGTACTTTCGCTGCATCTGCACCTTTTTGAATTAGGCGTTGAAGTGAATCTTCCGGTAAAATATCTGGTAAACGTCCTGGTGTATTGGCATCGTATCCAGTTTTTTCATAAGACATAATTAACCCAGCATTTTTATTTTTTGCTGCCATGCCTTTAAAACCGAGTTCTTCATCCAGTAAAATGGCACTAACATATTTGGTTAATTCCTGAGAAACAAGCTCTTTAAATTCATACACCATATCAATATTATAACGTTCTTGACCTACAGCATTTTGCATCATTTTTACCATAGAACCACGCTGATCGATTGCTAATGCTGCAATTACGCCATCTTGGTTAGATAATTGTTGCATACGGTTGAATTTTCCACGAGAAATGCATTTTGTTGCCATTTTAAAACTCTCCATTTAATAAGATTTTTTCATTGTAGGTTTTTATTTGGCTAATTATTAATCATTTAGTGCTAGTTTTAATTTTGTGTGAACTTTTTGATATTTTCTTTTAAATGGCAATTTGTTACGGTATATTAGTACAGATTAATAGACTGTTTGTAAACAAATATTTACAGGGATGATTATGCCAGATTCTGCAATAGTTACAAATGTGCGAACATTAAATAATCAAGATTATAAAACCTTAGCTCTATCAGCATTAGGTGGTGCATTAGAATTTTATGATTTTATTATATTTGTCTTTTTTTCAATTACGATAAGCCATCTATTTTTTCCGGATGATATGCCAGCATGGTTAAGTCAAGTTCAAACTTTTGGTATATTTGCTGCTGGTTATTTGATTCGTCCTTTTGGTGGTATTGTGATGGCTCACTTTGGTGATATGTTTGGCCGCAAAAGAATGTTTACACTTAGTATTCTATTAATGGCATTACCAACATTATTTATTGGTTTTTTGCCTACTTATGCCAATATCGGTATTTTTGCACCATTATTACTCTTAATGATGCGATTATGCCAGGGGCTTGCTGTAGGTGGTGAAGTACCAGGGGCGTGGACATTTGTTGCTGAACATGTGCCTAAGAATAAAATTGGTTTAGCTTGTGGCATTTTAACCAGTGGCTTAAGTTTAGGTATTTTACTCGGTTCACTAGTATCGACAATAATGAGTAAAAGCGTCTCGGTAGAGCAAATGAATGAGTGGGGCTGGCGAGTACCATTTATTATTGGTGGTATTTTTGGCTTAATTGCTATGTATCTTCGTCGTTGGTTAAAAGAAACACCGATTTTTCTAGAAATTCAAAAACGTAAGAATGAAGAATTAGCTAAAAAATTGCCGGTGATTACTGTGCTTACCCAATATTTACCGCAAACTATTTTATCGATGTTACTAACTTGGGTGTTATCAGCCGGCATTATGGTGATAATGTTAATGACGCCAATTTTATTGCAAAAACAATTTGGTTTTTCAGCACTTGAAGCCTTGCAAGGCAATATATTAGCTATCATCGGACTTATCATTAGTTGTACGTTTTATGGCATGATGATGGATAAGTTTTCAATGGGCAAAGTACTGGTTATTGGTTGTATTATTGCCGCTATCATGATTGCTATATTTTATCTATCATTGGACAATCCGAACCTTCTGTTTATCACTTATTCATTAGCTGGTTTTAGTGTTGGGATTGTCGGTTCTTTTGCCTATTTTATGGTTAAGGTATTCCCAACTCAGGTTCGCTATAGTGGTGTATCATTTTCATTTAATATGGCTTACGCTATTGCCGGTGGTTTAACCCCATTATTGATCTCATTTTTTAGTGATTTTGTTAGTAAAATGGCACCGGCCATTTATGTGGTTGGATTATTTGTATTAGGCGCATTAATTGGACTATTCTTATTAGTTAATAACAATAGCCAAAAATATGTGGCGAAAGATATTGCTTAATTTCTGATAGGAAAAGAAAAATTTTGAGGAACAGGGTTTTTATGTTCCTCAAAAATCATATTTAGACTATTTCACTGATTCTTGCCAAGCTCAACTGTTCGTATTACACCCGCTTTAACACTACGCTGTAATCCTGCTACGAAGTCATTATTATCCAGTTTATATAAACTATATATTCCAACACCGACCGCTAAATTGTTAATAAATGGATTTAATTCTGTCATGGGATCTTGAAATACCATACTAATATGCTCCCTATGGATTGTACGCATTTGTAGGAGAGAAAATTATTATCATTAAAATTTATCTTTCCTTGAGATGTAGTAACACCATCGGGCATTAATCCATTGATTACATTAGATAATAAAGATTTACCTGAACAACTTTCACCAACAATACTTAAAATCTCATTAGCATAAAGATCAAGTGATACATAATTAACCGTATATTTTTAATTGGGACCCTTTGGTGAAGTTATAGTTAAATTTTTAATAGATAATCTTTTTATATTCATCGTTTTTACCTCGGATTGATTACATCATTTATTCCTTGAACAACTAATGAAGTCGATAAAAAGGCTAATAATATTACGATGCACGAAATAGCTGAAATATACCATTGTTGGCGTAATACAAGTCTTCCATTTTTAACTATAAAAATTTTTAGTAAAGATGAGAGATATCAATATCACATATTTATATTATTTTTAGGTATATGTTTGGTTATGAATCCAATTTGTTGAACCTTTATAATTATCAAGGTTTGCTATTTGATAATTTAAGACTGTATATAGAAAGGAATAATGAATAATTCTCATTTTTATTGATAAATGTGAAATAGCGCATATTTTTTCTAAATAAATAGTTTAAAATGAAGCCAGTCATATTTTTTAAATTGTAATTATTTTAGGAGAAACAAATGAAAGCTGCAGTTATTAGACAAGAATGCGATGGTCAAGTCGAAATTAAAGACGTTCCTGTTCGCCCATTAGAGGCAGGGGAGGCTTTGGTTGAGGTTGAGTATTGTGGGCTTTGTCACACTGATCTTCATGTCGCTGCTGGCGATTTCGGTAAAAAACCAGGTCGAGTAATTGGTCATGAAGGTGTGGGTATTGTGACTAAAATTGCACCTGATGTAAAAAGTTTGAAGGTTGGAGATCGTGTTAGTATTGCATGGTTCCATGCAGGTTGCGGTACCTGTGAATATTGTATATCTGGTAACGAAACATTTTGCCGAAGTGCTTTAAACTCAGGTTATACTGTCGATGGTGGTATGGCTGAGCAATGTATTGTTAAAGCTGATTATGCGGTAAAAGTGCCAGATGGCTTAGATCCAGCTCAAGCAACTAGTGTGACTTGTGCAGGTGTAACTACTTATAAAGGAATTAAGGTTGCTGACACTAAACCTGGTCAATGGCTAGCAGTTTTTGGTATTGGTGGACTTGGTACTTTGGCTATCGAATATGGTAAAAATGTTTTTAACAATAAAGTTGTTGCGATTAGTAACAGTGATAGCCAGCTAGAGTTATGTAAGAAGCTTGGTGCTGATTTAGTGGTTAATCCTAAAAAAGTGGCTGATGTTGGTGCTTACATAAAAGAACATACCGATGGTGGTGTGCATGGTGCGGTGGTAACTTCAGTTACTAAAACAGCATTCAATCAGGCTATTGGTTCTGTACGTCCATTAGGTCGAGTTGTAGCTTTGGGTCTACCTTCTGAAACAATGGATTTAAGTATTCCTAAGACAGTTCTAGATGGTATTCAAGTGCTCGGCTCATTAGTTGGTACTCGAGAAGATTTAGCGGAAGCATTTCGTTTTAGTGCTGAAGGTAAAGTTGTGCCAATGGTTGAAAAACGCCCTCTTGAAGATATCAATGATATGATTGACGAGATGAAAGCAGGTAAAATTCGTGGTCGTATGGTTATTGATATGAAAATGAAGAAAAAATAGTAATTATTGAGTGATTAACTCATTGAAAGTCAGCTTTATGCTGACTTTTTTATTGATAGTAATTTCTGATTTGGAAAGCTTTTTTCGATTAAAGTTAATCTTGCTTGTTTTTTATAAATAAAGTCCTATTATAGGCAAGTTTTGCTTTATTGATCAGTTTAAGAGGTTATTTATGTCTGAACACAATTTAGAGAATAATTTGCGGAAAGATCTTGGTTTAGTTTCCGCATTATCACTAGTTGTTGGAATGGTTTTAGGCGCAGGTGCATTTATGAAACCACCCGCTGTATTAGAAGTCGCTGGCGATTATAATTTTGCTTTGTTAGCGTGGATTATTGGTGGAATTTTTTCAATTTGTGGTGGTTTAACGTTATGTGAACTTGGTGTTATGTTCCCAAAAACTGGGGGCATGCTGGTTTATTTAGAAAAAATTTATGGAGCTAAAGTTTCTCATCTATATGGTTGGATGATCACTGTGCTTTTTGCGCCATCTTTAATTGGTGCTTTGGTTGGTTATTTTAGCTCAGTATTTTGTTTATTATTTGGGATCAATGATGCCTATCGTATGGCGGTAAGCGCTGGTGTTTTGGGGCTTATTGCATGCATTAATTCAATAGGCGTGAAACAGGCTGGATATCTGCAAACGATTGCTACCTTTTGTAAGCTTGTCCCAATCTTATTGTTAGCAATATTTGGATTATGGAAAGGTAATGGGCAAGTTGCACTATTTAGTGTTAGTGGTCAAGGTATTGAAACTTATGCGCCATTTGCAGTTGCAATATTGGCAACGCTATTTGCTTATGATGGATGGGCGCAAGTTGCCTCTGTTGCTGGTGAAATTCGTAATCCATCAAAAGTATTACCTAAAGCAATTATTCTAGGCATAATATTTTTAGTAATTGTTTATGCATGTATTAATATTGCACTGTTCAAGATATTTCCAGTACAAGAAATGGTTACGCTTGGCCATGACGCTTCAGCAGTTGCTTCACAGCGCATGTTTGGACATTTAGGCGGTAATTTAGTTGCTGTTGGTATTATGGTTTCAATTCTTGGTGGTATTAATGGTTATATTATGACCTTATCTCGAACTATTTTTAGTATGGGAGAACGAGGCACTATTATTGGGGCAAAATTTTTAAGTACCATTGATGACGATAGCCGTTCACCAGTGAATGCAATTATTATATTGGTTGTTTTTTCATTCCTTTATTCAACGCTACTTGATGCTGATCGCTTATCTGAAATTTCGATGTTCTCCATTTGGGTTTTTTATCTATTAACGTTTATTGGGGTAATTATCGCGAGGAAAAAATTTGCTGATATCCCAAGACCTTATAAAGTCATTGGTTACCCAGTTATTCCTCTTATCGCTATTTTAGGTGCTGGATATGTTATATACGGTATGTTAATTCACCAAACTGTAAATGGGATAGCCTCGATAGTGTTAACCCTAATTGGTTTACCTCTTTATTACTATTTTGATAATAAAAATAAACATATTGAACTTTCACTTGGTGAAGTAAAGAAATACCAATTTAAAACCAAGTATATGATTGCGATATCTTCAATTATTATTGTTTTAGGTTTAATCGCCTATGGTTATTTTATAATCAAATAATCGTTAAGCACATTTATTAAACAATTGTTAATCAAAACCGACTGCGGTCGGTTTTTTGTAATCAAAAAGTTAAACCTAATCAGCAATCAAACCATAAATATTTTGATCATGAAAAGTTTCATTAATATATTCAGCTTGTTTTAAAGTACCTTCATAACTAAAACCACAACGTTTGGCTATAGCATTACTTTTTTCATTATAAACAGTACACTTAATAACAAATCGTCTAATTATTTTTTGCATAGCATAATACTTTATTAATGCATTGATTGCGACGGTCATAATTCCATTGCCCTGTTTTGAGCTATCTAGCCAATAACCGATATAAGCTGTTTTATTATTTTTATCAATCTGATTAAAAGATAGTAATCCAATAGCTTGACCTTTTAATAAAATGACATAGGTTTTGCTTTCATTCTGTTGATGTTTTAACCAACAAGAATCTAAAAACTGCGCTGTATCGGCTTGGTTTTTCACAAATTTAGGCCATACCATAAATTGACTAAAGTACTCTCTATTGCTAGCGATAATATTATAAATATCTGATGCATATTGATTATTTGCTGGTGCTAAACAAAGATGTTTATCAACATCAATCATATCTTTTTGATTATTGGTCATTATTAACTTTTTTAAAATACCTAACAAAGTTGCTTAAATATTTTAAACAAATTATGTTGTCATGTATATTAAATAAACGACGTTGTTGAAAGTTGATAGGCTAAGTTATAGTAAGATGAAGTAGTATAAAATTGCCAGACTAACAAGTCTGGCATCATATTGTTACTTAATGAAAAGATAATAATCTATTTTTCATTGTTACTTTTTTTAGGTTTTGTTAATGCATTATGTACAACTAACAAAGCAAAAATAGCGATAAAGATTCCCATAATAATATCTTTATTGAACCATTTTGCCATATTGCCCAGAATAATTCCTACACCACAAAAGTCTACATCAGAGAAAGTTGTATTAGAAAAACCAAGTGACCCTAAAACTGGTAATAAAAGTACTGGTAGGAATGTCACTAATAAGCCATTTGCAAATGCACCAAGCATTGCACCTCGACGGCCTCCCATAGCATTACCAAATACGCCAGCAGTTGCACCACAGAAGAAATGAGGGACAACACCCGGTAAAATAAGTACAGCATTTAGTTGTCCTAGTACAAATAATCCAACTAATCCACCAAGAAAACTAAATAAGAAGCCAATTAATACTGCATTTGGTGCATAAGGGAAAACAACAGGACAGTCTAAAGCAGGTTTGGCATTTGGTACTAATTTTTCTGAGAAACCAGTAAATGCTGGAACAATTTCAGCTAAAATAAGTCTAACCCCTTGAAGGATGATGAATACACCTGCCGCAAATGTGATGGCTTCAATAATCGCATAAACTAAATAATTATCTCCTTTACTTAGGTTTGTTTGAATATAATCAGGGCCAGCAAATATAGCTAAAATTAAGTAGATAATCATCATTGTTAATGAGATAGAAATTGAGCTGTCACGTAAAAAACTTAAGTTTTTTGGTAAATTCATTTCTTCAGTAGAACGTGAGCCTTTACCAAAGGCAGAACCAAGCCAACCCGCTAATACATAACCTAAGGTTCCGAAATGACCGAATGCAACATCATCATTGCCAGTTATTTTTCGCATATGTGGTTGGGCTAAAGCTGGGAAGAATGCCATGATTAAGCCGAGAACCAATGAGCCAGTAAATACTAATTGCCAACCTTCAAATCCAGCAACGGTCAAAATAATACTGATCATACATGCCATATAAAAAGTATGATGGCCAGTTAGAAAAATATATTTTAAGCATGTGAATCTAGCAACCATAATATTGGCAACCATACCGAATGCCATAATTAACGCGGTTGCTGTCCCATATTCATTTAATGCCATTGAAACGATGGCTTCATTATTAGGGATGATACCTTGAAGTTTAAAAGCTTCTTCAAACATTAAACCTAAAGGAGTAATTGCACTGATTAAAACCGTTGCACCACCACCTAATACTAAAAAACCTAAAATTGTTTTAACCGTTCCTTTAACTGTATCTGCAAATGATTTTCGTTGTGCTAATAGCCCAACCATGGCGATTAGACCTACGAGTATTGCTGGTACTTTTAAGATATCAACAACGAATTTAATTACTTCTTGAATCATAGCATTACCTCATAATTAGGCTTTATTAAAATGTTCAACGAGTTTTTGCTCTAAATCGTTGATATCAATAATATTGTTTAAAACTACTAATTTATCTTGTGGAATTCCAGAACTTGCTGCTAGATCTTTAGTCATCACAAAAAGATCTGCTTGTTCTGGTGTGGCTGAGGCAAGATCGGCATGTGTTACTTCAGCATCAATGTTTAATTTTTTGAGTACTTTTTTGATATTCATTTCAACCATGAAACTACTACCAAGTCCTGAACCACAAACAGCCATAATTTTCATATTATTTATCCTTATATTAATTGGTTTGAATTTAATAACGATCAATTACTGTTAAAATTTCATCGCTATTTTTAGCATTAAAAATTGTATTAACATCATTTGATTCAGCGAATAATGAAGCTAACTGAGTTAACATTTCGATGTGACTAGTGCTATCACTTGCGGCTAACAAAGTAATTAAATAAACAGGATCATTTTCTTCAGAATTAAAATTAACGCCATTTTTAACTAATAGCATCGATAATCCTAAATTATTTACTCCTTGTTCTGGTCTGGCATGAGGCATTGCAATTCCTGGTGCTAATACATAGTAAGGACCAATTGATTCATGTAGCTGAAAGATAGCATCAATATAGTTTGGTGTTATTGATTGATTCTCTAATAATGGAGTGGCGCAAAGCTCTATTGCTTCTTTCCAATCTTTGACAGAATCAACAATTTTTACCGTTTGACCAGTTAACCATTGATTTAACATTTTACCTCCGAAAAACTGATTTATTATCTGTTAATATTACGATAGTAGAAAATTAACACATTGGCTAACAATAATAATTTAAAAAAAACAAAAATGTGATAGCGCTATCATTTTTTAGTCAATAATTTTCCTATTTTGTGATTTGGATAGCATTTTTAATATATATTTGAAAAAAAAATTGTTATTGCATAATATTATAATAATCTCTTTTCTTTTGATTAAATATTTAAATTAGTAAGTTAACTTATTGTAATTATTTGTTTTGTGAAATTTTGGAGTATACATTTAACTATTAGTTAGTTCTAGTTGAGATCAGATATGCAGGATACAAAAAAGCGCAGAAGTACAGGTCAAACAACTTTATTTGATGTCGCTAAATATGCTGGTGTTGGTACGATGACTGTTTCAAGAGCATTACGAACGCCAGATAAAGTGTCGGATAAACTGCGTCAAAAAATCCAACTAGCAGTTGAGACATTAGGCTATAAACCTAATATAGCAGCCAGTTTACTCGCATCAGCTTCTGCCAATAAAGTTATTGCAGTCATTACTACAAAAATTTATGAAGATTCAACCCGTATAGCACTTAATTCACTGCAAGCATATTTATTAAAAGAAGGCTATACCACAATTATCTTTGAATCTTACTCTTTCTATAAGCGTGAATCACAACTGTTGGAGACTATCTATAGCAATAATCTTGAAGCGATATTACTCTTTTATATTGAAAATGATGATTTTATTGAAAATATATTAAACAATAAAACGATTCCTACTTTCAATATTGGTAAGTCGTATGATGAAGTGGCAAATATACATATCGAAGTGGATGATAGTTTAGCAATGTGTATGTTGACTGAACATGTAATAAAAAAAGGCTATCGCCATATTGGTTTACTTTGTGCTGACCATCAATGTCATGTTTTTCAACAAAGGTTACATGGTTGGCATAAAGCTATGTTAAACAATCATTTGCCAACCCATAGAATAATTAATCCGGCAAAACCGGCTAATTTTAGTACTGGTAGTGCATTGTTACCTGATATCTTGTTGAACTGGCCTGAAATAGATGCATTAGTTTGTACTACCGATGAGTTGGCGTGTGGTGTGCTCTATGAATGTCAAAGACGACATATTCGCGTTCCTTATCAATTAGCCGTTTGTGGATTTGGTGATAGCGAATTTAGTCAGGTAAGCATTCCAACACTCACTACTGTTTCTTTACCTTCAAAGAAAAAAGGGGAATATATCGGTAATTTATTATTGAATGAATTAACAGATAAAGGTGGTCATTCAAGTTTCGAAATATCAACTCTGGTACCAACAATTTGTTTAAGAGATAGTTTGTAATTTAACCAGAAAATTAATTATTTAAAGAAATACTTTAAGTTTGAACTAATCTAATAGCTATGATAATAAAATGAATGGATGAGAGCGAGGATTGACTCGCATTTTATGCTCGCCCTACGGGTCGTTGCTAAAGCAACGCTGTCTCGTTCTACTCGGCTCGAACCTCTTATCGGTTCGAATCAAATGCATCGTTGTAGTAATAAAAAAGCCCACTCAAACGAGTAGGCTTTCTTATTAAATTGGTCGGCGAGAGAGGATTCGAACCTCCGACCCACTGGTCCCAAACCAGTTGCGCTACCAAGCTGCGCTACTCGCCGTTAGGAAGCGCATAATACTGTGCTAACTATAATGTGTCAATAGTTGATATATAAATTTTAGCAACTTTGTTCGGCTTTGTTACCTAATGGTGCTGGTGTTTTACCTATTCGTTGATAGAATTCAGTAACAAACGCTTCATATCGTCTATTTGCTACCGCTTCGCGTATTTCAGCCATTAAACGTTGATAATAACGTAAATTGTGAATAGTATTTAAGCGAGCTCCCAATATTTCACCGCATTTATCTAAATGATGAAGATAAGATTTTGTGTAGTTTTTACAGGTATAACAATCACAGTGCGGATCTAGTGGTGTCGTATCGTCTTTATATTTGGCATTACGAATTTTTATAACCCCATTGGTAACAAATAAATGACCATTACGAGCGTTTCGAGTTGGCATTACGCAGTCGAACATATCGATACCTCGACGTACACCTTCAACTAAATCTTCTGGTTTACCAACACCCATTAAATAACGGGGTTTATCGGCGGGTAATTGTGGGCAGGTTCCTTCAAGTATGCGGTGCATATCTTCTTTCGGTTCACCAACCGCAAGCCCACCAACCGCATAACCATCAAAACCAATTTCGGTTAAACCCTTAATTGAAATATCACGTAATTCTTGATGTATACCACCTTGTACAATACCAAATAATGCATTTTTGTTATTTAGTTCATCAAAACGTTGCCGGCTACGTTTTGCCCAACGTAAGGACATCTCCATTGATTTTTTGACATAATCCCATTCAGCAGGAAAGGGGGCACATTCATCAAAAATCATTACAATATCAGAACCAAGATCATATTGGATTTCCATTGAAATTTCAGGAGATAAGAAAATTGAATCACCATTAATTGGATTACGAAAATAAACACCTTCTTCTTTTATTTTACGAATATCACCAAGACTGAAAACTTGAAATCCCCCTGAATCGGTTAAGATTGGTCCTGACCACTGCATGAAATCATGAAGATCTCCGTGTTTGCGCATAATTTCCTGTCCTGGTCTTAACCATAGATGAAAAGTATTACCCAATAAGATTTGTGCTCCTGTTGCTTTTACTTCTTCAGGAGTCATACCTTTTACTGTGCCATAGGTACCAACCGGCATAAAGGCAGGAGTCTCAACGGTATATTCCACTCCACGACGATCAAACTTCATACGGCCACGACGAGCTAAGCCGTCAGTATTATCTAACTCAAATTTCATTTTTATATTAACCTCTTGCGACCAAATAAACAGTTTGGCGCCAATTATTGCTATAATACAAACTTGTATTATTAAATAGTGGCGCCTAGTGTATCGTGCTAAGCTTAATTAGACAATATTTGTAAGGATTTTCGAACCATTGAAATCTATTATTTTATTTATCTCATGTGTTGTAATACTTATGCAGGTTGGATGTCAAAGCCAAACTAGAATACCACCAACTATTGTTTCACCTGAAGGAGTTAAAAGCTTATCGGAAAATGATATATTGGCAATTAGTCAACAAGCATGTATTGAAAATGACAATAGAGCGATTATTCCTCCTGATTATCATCATCTTAATCGTCGATTATCTAAAATAGCCCAAAGTTTACCAAAACGAATAAATAATATTGAATTAAACTATAAGGTTTATATTGATACAGACCCCAATGCTTGGTCAACAGCTAATGGTTGTATTCGAATAAATAGTGGTTTAATAAAATTACTTGAAGATAATGAGTTACAAGCCGTACTTGCGCATGAACAGGCTCATATAGCCCTAAAACATGGGATAAGTTTGTTTCGACAAGCTCCTTATATTGAAATTACTGATAAAGCTAATGAACTTGTAATTATTGTAAAAGAAGAAACCTCACATCAATATGAGGTTGAAGCAGATAGTTTTGCTTTTAATTTATTAGTGCGAGAAAGTATAGATCCAATTGGTTTGCTCAAAATGTTAACAAAAATGCCAATTCATTCTAAAAATCAACCTACCTCACATCCATCAAGAATAAAACGAATGGCCAATATTGTTGATAGGTTGAATTATTATTAACTATTTTTAATTTATTGAATATAAATGATTTATTCTAGATATAAATCATTTATTATTGGTAATTAGCATTGCATCACCATAACTAAAGAATTGATATTTTTCTTTTACGGCATACTGATAAGCATTCATGGTGTTCTCATAACCAGCAAATGCTGAAACCAGCATAATTAATGTTGATTCAGGTAAATGGAAGTTAGTGATAAGAGAATCAATGACTTTAAATTGATAGCCAGGGTAAATAAAAATTCGGGTGTCAGCAAAAAAAGGCTCTATAGTTCCAGTTTGTTGTGCCGCACTTTCAAGAGCTCTGACCGATGTTGTTCCTACAGCAATAACTTTATTTCCACGAGCTTTACAGTCTAAAACAGCTTTCACAACTGATTCTGGAACTTCTGCATATTCGGCATGCATAATATGGGTTTCAATATTTTCAACTCTGACAGGCTGAAATGTACCTGCGCCCACATGTAAGGTAACAAATTCCATCTCAACACCTTTTTGTTTAAGTTTGTCTAATAAAGATTTATCAAAATGAAGACCTGCTGTTGGGGCTGCGACAGCTCCGGGAACTTTGCTATAAACGGTTTGGTATACTTCACGATCTTGAGCATCATCAGGGCGATCTATATAAGGAGGTAATGGAATATGGCCAATTTCATTTAAGATGCTAAGCACATCGTCAGGAAATTGTAGCTCAAATAATGCATCATGGCGTGCTACCATAGTAACTTGGATATTTTCATTTTCACCTAAAATAAGTTCTGCTCCTATTTTAGGCGACTTTGAGGCTTTAATATGTGCGAGTGCTCGATTTCCCTCTAACAATCGTTCAATCAATACTTCAATTTTTCCACCTGATACTTTTTTTCCATATAACCGTGCAGGAATCACTTTAGTATTATTGAAAATGAGTAAATCACCAGCATTGATATAATCAACAATATCTGTAAATACTTTATCTTCAATTTTACCTGTATGGCCATCAAGTGCTAATAATCGACAAGAACTTCTTGTTTCTGAAGGGTATTTTGCTATCAGTTCTTTGGGGAGAGTAAAATTGAAATCAGACAGTTGCATAATTATGTTCCTCAAAAAAATGAGGCACTAGTCTAAATGGCTAATTATCTCTAAGCAAGTAATTATTTGTTGATTATTATTAAAGTTGCGTTAAAATTCAATTTATCTAACATTTATGTTAGAAGAAAGTAAAGTCTGTTAATATAAGGAAAATATTATGAAAAAACATCAAAAAACATTGCTTGTTGCACTACCTTTAGTTGCAGCTATGTCTTTAGCTGGCTGTAAAAATATGAGTGCTAGTGATTTAACTAGTCTTGGTATGAAAGGTTTAAAAGCAGCAACACTCAGTGATAATGATGTGAAATCATTAAGCCAACAATCATGTGCGCAAATGGATGCTCAATCAAAAATTGCTCCAGCTAAAAGTGCTTATACTAAACGTTTAAATAAAATTGCTAAAGCTCTTGGTAATAATATCAATGGAACTCCAGTTAACTATAAAGTGTATATTACTAAAGATGTTAACGCTTGGGCAATGGCTAATGGTTGTGTTCGTGTTTACAGTGGTTTAATGGATATGATGACTGATAACGAAATTCAAGGCGTTTTAGGTCACGAATTAGGTCACGTAGCTTTAGGTCATAGTAAAAAAGCAATCCAAGTTGCTTATGCAACAGAAATTGCTCGTGATGCAGCGGCGGCATCAGGTAACAGTACAGTTGCAGCATTATCTAAATCTTCTTTAGGTGCTTTAGCTGAAGCTGTTATCAATGCTCAATTCTCTCAATCACAAGAACAAGACGCTGATGATTTCTCTTTTAATTATTTAGTTAAGAAAAAAATCAATCCAGCTGGTCTTGCAACTGCATTTGATAAATTAGGTGGTGGTGATGCATCAATTTTAAGTAGCCATCCATCTTCAGCAAAACGTGCTGAAAATATTCGTAATAAATTAGCTGAATTAAAAAGATAATTCATTTAAATAATTTATTAGAAAAAAAGCGCCTTTTTGGCGCTTTTTTATTGGTTACTGTTTATGATTAATAATCATAAATAACAAGCTTAAGCAACGATTAAGCAATTTAATACTTTGTTGAAATAAAAAATAGTTTTTAATAGTTGAATATCCCTCTATTGATAATTAGAGGGATATAGGAATTAAATTATGCTTGTTTATAGTTAGATAAAAAATGTGCAAATCGAGCTATAGCGTCTTGTAGTTCTCCAGTATGAGGTAAAGCAACAATTCTAACATGATCTGGTTTATGCCAATTAAATCCACTTCCCTGAACTAATAGTACTTTTTCTTGTAACAAAAAGTCTAAAACTAATTTTTGATCGTTATGAATATTAAATTTTTTCTGATCCAGCTTAGGGAATAGATATAAAGCACCCTGAGGTTTGGTACAAGAAACGCCGGGAATATCATTTAATAAACGCCATGCCAACATACATTGATCATAGAGTCGACCTCCAGGCACAATAAATTCGTTAATACTTTGATAACCACCCAATGCTCCTTGAATTGCATGTTGTAGTGGTACATTGGCACATAAACGCATTGAAGCTAACATATTTAGACCTTCAATATAGCCTTTAACGTGTTGTTTTGGCCCACAAAGTGCCATCCAACCTTGCCTGAAACCAGCAACTCGATAAGTTTTCGATAAACCACTCATAGTAATAACAAATAGATCTGGCGCTAAAGCTGCTATTGAATGATGTACGGCATCATCATATAAAATTTTATCGTAAATTTCGTCAGCAAAAATAATTAAATTATTTTGGCGTGCGATTTCCGCTATTTCGAGTAAAACTTC
This sequence comes from Gilliamella sp. W8128, assembly GCF_016100545.1. Taxonomy (NCBI): domain Bacteria; kingdom Pseudomonadati; phylum Pseudomonadota; class Gammaproteobacteria; order Orbales; family Orbaceae; genus Gilliamella; species Gilliamella sp. W8128. The sequence goes on along the minus strand of NZ_JACFSE010000002.1, from coordinate 274,609 downwards.
TTTACTATACACTGCGCCAGTAGGATTATTGGGGTTAATAATCACAATCCCTTTGGTTTTTGGGGTGATTTTTTGTTTGATATCTTGTAAATCAGGTGACCAATTAGCTTCTTCATCACAAAGATAGTGAACCGCGTTACCACCAGATAAACTAACGGCAGCAGTCCAAAGTGGATAATCAGGCATTGGTACTAATATTTCATCACCACTATTAAGTAATGCTTGCATTGATTGAACAATTAACTCAGAAACACCATTACCAATATAGATATCTTCTACATCTAAATTAGTAATTCCTCTGGATTGATAATGCTGCATAATCGCTTTACGAGCAGAATAAAGACCTTTTGAATCACAATATCCTTGTGATGTTGGTAGGTTGCGAATAACATCCACTAATAGTTCATCTGGAGCAGTAAAACCGAAAGGGGCGGGATTTCCAATATTAAGTTTAAGAATGGTTTGACCTTCTTCTTCAAGCTTTTTTGCATGTTCAAGAATTGGTCCACGAATGTCATAACAAACATGATCCAATTTATTGGATTTTTGAAAATTCACCATAATAACGCCCTTTCATTTTATCTTTTTGTTTTTTATTTTGATTAAAAAAACAATCTACTCCTATTTAGATAATTTTTGAAGGTGTTATTATAAACAACTCAATAAATATTTTTTAAGTGTATAAAATTTGTGCGGAGAGTGTGATGAAAACAATTTTAACGGTAATAGGTAAGGACCAAACAGGAATTATTGCAGGGATAAGCCAAAAGTTATATGAATTAAATATTAATATTTTAGATGTTAGCCAAACTATCATGGATGAGTATTTTACCATGATTATGTTATTAGATTTATCTAAAATTAACACCACTTTTGATGAAGTTAAAAATACTTTAGTACATACCGGTGAGCAGTTAAAAGTTAAAGTGAATATACAACGAGAAGAAATTTTTGATGCAATGCATCGTTTATAAGCTCAATTTCATATTTTTACGAAAGGATAGAACTAATGGAAACAAAACAGATCCTCGAAACAATTAAAATGATAGAGGAAGAAAAACTTGATATCCGCACAATAACCATGGGTATATCTCTTCTTGATTGTATTGATAGTGATGGTGCAAAAGCGCGTCAAAAAATCTACGATAAAATTACACGATTAGCGAAAGATTTAGTTAAAGTTGGCGATCAAATTACTTCTGAATTTGGTATCCCTATTATTAATAAGCGTATTTCGGTTACGCCGATATCATTGATTGCAGGCGCAAGTGACGATAAAGACTATGTTGCTTTTGCTAAAACACTCGATGAAGCAGCCAAAGCGGTTGGTGTTAATTTTATAGGTGGATTTTCTGCATTAGTGCAAAAAGGTTATCATAAAGGCGATGAAATTCTTATTAAATCAATCCCACAAGCATTAGCACAAACCGAACGAGTTTGTTCATCAGTTAATGTCGGTTCTACTCAAACTGGTATTAATATGGATGCAGTAAAGCAAATGGGACAAATTATTAAAGAAGCCGCAGCTTTAACCGCCGATAATAGTAGTATGGCTTGTGCGAAATTAGTGGTATTTGCTAATGCAGTTGAAGATAATCCATTTATGGCTGGTGCCTTTCATGGTGTTGGTGAAGCTGACTGTGTGATTAATGTCGGTGTGAGTGGACCGGGTGTAGTTAAGCGAGCGTTGGAAAAAGTTAAAGGTCAGCCTTTTGATGTTGTTGCTGAAACCATAAAAAAAACTGCCTTTAAAATAACTCGTATGGGGCAACTGGTAGGTAAAGAAGCGTCAGAACGTTTAGGGGTTAAATTTGGGATTGTTGATTTATCATTAGCACCAACTCCAGCTATCGGTGACTCAGTAGCACATATTTTAGAAGAAATGGGACTAGAAGTTGTTGGAACACATGGAACTACCGCTGCGCTAGCGATGCTGAATGATGCCGTGAAAAAAGGTGGCGTAATGGCTTGTGGCCATGTAGGTGGATTAAGTGGTGCATTTATTCCTGTCTCAGAAGATGCAGGTATGATTGATGCGGTAAACAATGGGGCACTAAACCTTGAAAAATTAGAGGCCATGACTTGCGTTTGCTCAGTGGGGCTAGATATGATTGCTATTCCTGGTGATACACCAGCTGAAACTATTTCAGCAATTATCGCTGATGAAGCAGCAATTGGCGTAATTAATCATAAAACTACGGCGGTCAGAATTATCCCTGCGGTAGGTTTGAAAGTAGGCGATAATATTGAATTTGGTGGTTTACTTGGCCATGCGCCAGTAATGCCTGTAAATAAATTTAGTTCATGTGATTTTATTAGTCGTGGTGGGCGTATTCCAGCTCCAATTCACTCCTTTAAAAATTAAGTTATTATGATTCTGCCTTAAATATTTATTTAGGGCAGAGTTACAAATTATTTCTCATCATAAAACATATCGATAACATAGATTCAATGTTTAGTGTGCTTATTCTAAATTGTTCATATATGCAATATTATTCGCTAATTAATTCTCGCTCTTGATTTATATTATAAAAAAACAATTAGTTAAACCAAATACCATCAGGTTATTGTCAATTATAGGGATGCCAATTAATATCAATAATTCTAAACAAATTAATGTTTCACTCTTGAAAAGGTATAATAGGAATAATATTAATGGATAAGTTATCAATAAAAGAGAATAAATATTCTCATCTAAAAAGGTTTGAGGAGTATATGGTGTTTAAACATAAACACTATCAATAAATAATGATGAAAACAGAATTCTATTTTCAACGCTTTAGTGGTATCGCCAGACTTTATGGTGAACAGGCATTACAGCGTTTCTCTCAAGCTCATATCTGTGTCATTGGTATTGGTGGCGTGGGGTCTTGGGTCGCTGAATCACTCGCGCGTAGTGGTATAGGGCAAATTACCTTAATTGATATGGATGATGTATGTGTAACCAATACTAATCGTCAGATTCACGCTTTAAAATCTAATATTGGCAAACCTAAAACATCCGTCATGGCCGAACGAATTTTGCAAATTAATCCTGAATGTATTGTCAATGAAATCGATGATTTTATTAATGCCGATAACGTTAATGATTATTTGGGTTCTAAACAACGTCCTCGTTATAACTATATTATTGATGCAATTGACAGCGTTAGAGATAAAGCTGCCGTTTTGGCTTATTGTAAGCGACAAAAATTAAAGGTCATTACAATAGGGGGCGCGGGAGGTCAAAAAGATCCTACGCAAATAAAAATTGCGGACTTAGCAAAAACCATTCAAGATCCTTTAGCTGCTAAATTACGCGAAAAATTAAAAAATGATTATAAATTAAGTAAGGACAGTAAAGGTAAATATTCAATTCCATGTGTATATTCTACTGAACAGCTGACTTATCCAACTAAAAATGGTCAGATTTGTTTTGCTAAAAATCAAGCAGACAGTAATAAAAAAATGGACTGTGAATCGGGATTCGGAGCGATAACAACGGTAACCGCAACGTTTGGTTTTGTGGCGGTTAGTTATGTGTTAAATAAGTTAAGCATTACATAATATTTATTATTTATTTACGCTAAAAAAATATATTTTTTACTTTGTTGTAAATTGTTTTTTTTTGAAATGCTTTGATATTAAATTAATAGAATTTTGAATTTTAATCAGCAAAAAAACAATAAAAATATTTGCTCTTTTAAATAACATTCATTTTTTGTGAATATCTTATTGTGTAAAGTAAAAAACTGATTTACGATATCCAACAATTTCGTTTTGCTATTATAAATATGCTTTAAATATGTTCAAGGAAGACGCCAAACGATCCAAGTTTATTTTTTAATTTTCAAGGAGAAATCTATGGCAGTAACCAATATGAATGAGTTAAATGAGTTAATGACTCGAGTTAAAAAAGCTCAGGAAACTTATTCTACTTATACTCAAGAGCAAGTTGATAAAATCTTCGTGGCAGCAGCAACAGCCGCAGCCGCAGCTCGAATCCCTCTTGCACAGCAAGCTGTTGCTGAATCAGGAATGGGGATTGTAGAAGATAAAGTTATTAAAAACTTATTTGCTGCAGAGTATATTCTTAATAAATATCGCAATGACAAAACTTGTGGTGTTGTTGCTGAAAATGAGTCTTATGGTACCATTACAATAGCGGAGCCATTAGGGATTATTTGTGGAATCGTGCCAACTACAAACCCAACTTCAACCGCAATTTTTAAATCATTAATCAGTTTAAAAACTCGTAATGCTATTGTCTTTTCGCCACATCCACGCGCTAAAAAATCAACTATCGAAGCAGCCCGTATTGTATTAGATGCAGCAATTAAAGCTGGTGCGCCAAAAGATATCATTGGTTGGATTGATGAGCCATCAATCGAATTATCAAATGCTTTAATGCATCATGATGATGTTGCTGCAATTTTAGCAACTGGTGGTCCAGGTATGGTTAAAGCCGCTTATAGTTCAGGTAAACCAGCATTAGGTGTGGGTGCAGGTAATACCCCTGTAATTATCGATGAAACTGCCGATTTAAAACGTGCTGTTGCATCAGTACTTATGTCTAAAACTTTTGATAATGGTATGATCTGTGCTTCTGAGCAAGCTATCGTTGTTGTTGATTCAGTTTATGATGAAGTACGTAATTTATTGACTCAATATGGCGCTTATGTTTTAAATGCTAAAGAAACAAAAGCTGTTCAAGGTATCATCTTAAATGATAAAGGCGCTTTAAATGCTAATATCGTAGGTCAACCAGCAACTAAGATTGCAGAAATGGCCGGCATTAAAGTTCCTGCCGGTTCGAAAGTACTTGTTGGTGAAGTAAGTAAAGTGGATTTATCTGAACCATTTGCTCACGAAAAACTTTCACCAACATTAGCTATGTTTAAAGCTAAAGACTTTAAAGAAGCAGTAGATAAAGCTGAAAAACTCGTTGAAATGGGTGGTATGGGACATACCTCAGTACTTTATACTGATCAAGATAGCAATCGTGATCGTGTTGCTTATTTTGGCAGTAAAATGAAAACATGTCGTATTTTAATCAACCAACCAGCTGCTCACGGTGGTATCGGTGATTTGTATAACTTTGATTTAGCACCATCTTTAACATTAGGATGTGGTTCTTGGGGTGGTAACTCGGTCTCAGAAAATGTCGGTCCGAAACACTTAATTAACAAGAAAACAATCGCTAAGAGAGCAGAAAACATGTTATGGCACAAATTACCAAGTTCTATCTATTTTAAACGTGGCTCACTTCCAGTTGCTTTAAATGAAGTGATTGAGCAAGGTGCCAAACGAGTATTTTTAGTAACTGATAAATTCTTATTTAATAATGGTTACTCAAAACAAATTACTGATCAACTTGAAGCGCAAGGTGTGATTTGTGAAACCTTCTTTGATGTTGAAGCTGACCCAACATTAAGCGTCGTCCGTAAAGGTACTGATTCAATGACTGCATTCCAACCGGATACTGTTATTGCTTTAGGTGGTGGTTCACCAATGGATGCGGCGAAAATTATGTGGGTTCTTTATGAACACCCAGAAACTAAATTTGACGAATTAGCATTGCGTTTTATGGATATTCGTAAACGTACTTGTCATTTCCCTAACATGGGTAAAAAAGCAAAACTAATTTGCGTGACAACCACATCTGGTACTGGTTCTGAAGTGACACCGTTTGCGGTAGTTACTGATGATGCAACTGGTCAAAAATATCCATTAGCTGATTACGCAATTACACCAAACATGGCAATTGTCGATGCTAACTTAGTTATGAATATGCCAAAATCACTTTGTGCTGCAGGTGGTTATGATGCGGTAACTCATGCTTTAGAAGCTTATGTGTCAATTATGGCAAGCGAGTTTTCTGATGGGCAAGCATTACAAGCATTAAGCTTATTAAAAGCTTACTTACCAACAAGCTACAAAGAAGGAGCAAAAAATCCTATCGCTCGTGAAAAAGTGCATAATGCTGCAACTTTAGCTGGTGTTGCGTTTGCTCAATCATTCTTAGGTGTTTGTCACTCAATAGCCCATAAAATTGGTGCAGCATTCCACATTCCTCATGGTGTGGCTAACGCGATGTTAATTAGCAATGTTGTTCGCTTTAATGCAACGGATAAACCGACTAAACAAGGTACATTTAGCCAATATGGTTATCCTCAAGCTGTAAGACGTTATGCTGAGATTGCTGAACATCTTGGTTTAACTGTAGCAACAGATAAAGACGAGAAGAAAGTTGAGAAACTAATTGCTTGGTTAGATCAATTAAGAAAAGATCTAGATATTCCTTTCTCTATCAAAGAGTTTGGTGTAGATGAGAAAACTTTCTTAGCTCAAGTTGATCAACTTGCAGTTGATGCATTTGATGACCAATGTACTGGTGCTAACCCTCGCTATCCTTTAATTGCAGAATTAAAACAAATTCTACTTGATACTTACTATGGTCGTGCGTATCAAGATAAAGGTGATATTAGTGAAGATGTAGCTGTTCACACTGCAGCTAAAGGTGTAGCTGCAACTAAAACTAAGAAAAAAGCACCAAAAAAGAAATAATTTAAATATTATTTTTGATTAGCAAAAGCCTGAGATAGTTTATATCTCGGGCTTTTTTATTCTTTAATTTTATTGAACGTATAAATTCTGCTTGAAATTAGCGGTGTTAATGGGCAAGATAGAGATGATATTCATAATAATTTTGCTATTAATACCGTTGTTAAACAGTATTTTGTAACTAAAACCAAGAAAAAAACGTAAAAAAAGAAATAATTTAACATATATTTTTTGATTAAAAAAAATCCTGAAATAGTTTATATCTCAGTCTTTTTTGGTTTTTTTGATTTTTTTTTAAGCAAACAATAAAAAAAATGTTTTTTTTGCTTGCAAGCTTAAATGTTCTAGTACATAATGCGCAGCACTTAGGCCGGCTTAGCTCAGTAGGTAGAGCAACTGACTTGTAATCAGTAGGTCGCCAGTTCGATTCCGGCAGCCGGCACCATTTTCCTAAGTAAACAGTTTATAATGATTCGGGGTGGGGTTCCCGAGCGGCCAAAGGGAGCAGACTGTAAATCTGCCGTGTCACACTTCGAAGGTTCGAATCCTTCCCCCACCACCATTATCTAACATTAGCAATTGCTAATTGAAGCATTTAGGTAGCCGAGTTTGAACATGCGGGCATCGTATAATGGCTATTACCTCAGCCTTCCAAGCTGATGATGCGGGTTCGATTCCCGCTGCCCGCTCCAATTGCTGATATAGCTCAGTTGGTAGAGCGCACCCTTGGTAAGGGTGAGGTCGGCAGTTCAAATCTGCCTATCAGCACCATTCTTGTTATTTTCCTAAACCTTCTAAAAAAATTAGATTTGACTGCTTTAGAGCTTGTCACTTGACAGCTTTATCTGGTATCATTCAGAGCTAATTTTAAGTTAGTATTATGTTAAAACTAAATATGATACTTGGTTAATGTGGTGAATCACCACCGATTTGTATTACATTGAGGGACGATAAATGTCTAAAGAAAAATTTGAACGTACAAAACCCCACGTTAACGTTGGTACAATCGGCCACGTTGACCATGGTAAAACAACTTTAACTGCAGCGATCACATCAGTATTATCTAAAAAATACGGTGGTCAAGCTCGTGCATTCGATCAAATCGATAACGCACCAGAAGAAAAAGCTCGTGGTATCACCATCAATACTTCACACGTTGAATACGATACACCAACTCGTCACTACGCACACGTAGACTGCCCAGGCCATGCTGACTATGTTAAAAACATGATCACTGGTGCGGCACAAATGGACGGCGCTATCTTAGTAGTAGCGGCAACTGATGGTCCAATGCCACAAACTCGTGAGCACATTCTTTTAGGTCGTCAAGTAGGTGTACCTTACATCATCGTATTCTTAAACAAATGTGATATGGTTGATGATGAAGAGTTATTAGAATTAGTTGAAATGGAAGTACGTGAACTTCTATCTCAATACGATTTCCCAGGTGACGATACACCAGTAATTCGTGGTTCAGCGCTTAAAGCGTTAGAAGGCGATGCAGCATGGGAAGACAAAATTGTAGAATTAGCAGAAGCATTAGACAGCTACATTCCAGAACCAGAGCGTGATATTGATAAACCATTCTTATTACCAATCGAAGACGTATTCTCAATCTCAGGCCGTGGTACAGTAGTAACAGGTCGTGTAGAGCGCGGTGTAATCAAAGTTGGTGAAGAAGTTGAAATCGTTGGTATCAAACCAACAACTAAAACAACTTGTACTGGTGTAGAAATGTTCCGTAAATTACTAGACGAAGGTCGTGCTGGTGAGAACGTTGGTGTATTACTACGTGGTACAAAACGTGAAGAAATCGAACGTGGTCAAGTATTAGCAAAACCAGGTTCAATTACTCCACATACAGATTTCGAATCAGAAGTGTATATTCTAAGTAAAGATGAAGGTGGTCGTCATACTCCATTCTTCAAAGGTTACCGTCCACAGTTCTACTTCCGTACAACAGACGTAACAGGTACTATTGAATTACCAGAAGGTGTAGAAATGGTAATGCCAGGTGATAACATCAAAATGACAGTATCATTAATTCACCCAATCGCAATGGCAGACGGTTTACGTTTCGCTATCCGTGAAGGTGGTCGTACTGTTGGTGCTGGTGTTGTTGCTAAGGTTATTAAATAATTTAAGCAAGTACGATCTAGAAAGGGTATCTTTTGATACCCTTTCTTACCTAGTCTGTTTAGCAAAATGTTTTTAGAGAAAGAGCATTTTGGAAAATGGATAATATTATAAATAACATAATCATAGGTTTTATATGCTAGTAAGTAACGAGAGTCAAGATACAAGCACTGTTCTAGACAAATTTAAATGGGTTTTGGTTCTAGTATTAATTGCGTTAATTGTTTGGGGAAATTCTTATTTCTCTGTACCTAATGATATATATCAACCAAATGCGATCGTTCGAATTATTGCAGTTGTTGTGGTTTCGCTTTTAACCTTATTTATTGCATTTACAACCACTAAAGGAAAATCGTTTATAGCATTTCTGCAAGAATCACGAAAAGAACTAAGAAAAGTTGTATGGCCTACTCGTAAAGAAACTGTACAAACAACCTTATTAATCGCTGTTATTACCGTTATTGTTGGTACTGCGCTTTGGGGAATGGATTCTTTGTTCCGTTCAATCATCTTTTATCTAACTTCAATAGGGCGTTAATATGAGTGAAACACAACAAAAACGCTGGTATGTGATCCAAGCTTATTCTGGCTATGAAGCACGTGTTGCACAATCATTACGTGAGTATATTAAATTACATAATATGGAAGATTCTTTTGGCGAAGTTTTAGTACCAACCGAAGAAGTTGTAGAAATGAAAAGTGGACAGCGCCGTAAAAGCGAACGTAAATTTTTCCCAGGTTATGTTTTAGTTGAAATGACGATGAACGATGCAACTTGGCATTTAGTTAAAAGTGTACCAAGAACTATGGGATTCATTGGTGGAACATCAGATAGGCCAGCACCAATTAGCCAACGTGAAGTTGATGCAATTATGAATCGTCTACAGCAAGTTGGTGATAAACCTCGTCCGAAAACATTATTTGAGCCAGGTGAACTTGTTCGGGTTAACGAAGGTCCATTTGCTGACTTTAATGGTGTCGTCGAAGAAGTGGATTATGAAAAAAGCCGCTTAAAAGTATCGGTTTCTATTTTTGGTCGTTCTACTCCAGTTGAACTTGATTTTAGCCAAGTAGAAAAAAGTTAATCTATTTGTCATCTAATTAAAAAAATCACAGCTATATGCTGTGATTTTTTGTTTTTAGGTATTTAAATTTTATTAAATTGATGGTTAACTTCTCTCGAACTCTTCCAATTGCTGTTGTAGCTCTAACCATTTTGATTCTGATTCATCTAATTCAGCCTTTAAATTACTTTGATTAAGTAATAATTGCGTTAATTCTGATTTTTTATCAGTTTCGTAAATTGATGAATCAGCTAATTGCTCTTCAATGACTTTTAACTGATCATTTAAACGAGCAATAGTTTGTTCTTCTTTATATAACTGTTTTTTCAATGGTTGTATTTGTGCTCTGGCTTCTGCATCTTTTCGTTTCTGTTCTTTACGTTCTTGTGCAGAAACTTTAGGCAACACTTCTTTTTTTACTGGTTTATCTTTTTCTTGCGGTTGATTTTCAGCCTTTTGCTCATCGGTCAACCATTTATGATAGTCATCAAGATCACCATTAAAAGGTTCAACTTTATGATCATGAACTAAGTAAAACTCATCAGTGGTAGAACGTAATAAATGCCTATCATGCGATACCACAACTAATGCACCTTCAAAATCGATTAATGCTTCAGTCAATGCTTGTCGCATATCTAAATCTAAGTGGTTTGTTGGCTCATCGAGTAACAGTAGATTTGGTTTTTGCCAAACAATTAACGCTAAAACTAATCGAGCCTTTTCGCCACCAGAAAATGTTTTTACTGGCTCACTAACTTTATCACCATGAAAATCAAATCCTCCCAAATAATTACGTAATTCTTGTTCGGTATTCTTTGGTTCTGCAAGTTGTTTTAAATGCCATAAAGCTGATTCATCAGCCCGTAAGTATTCTAATTGGTGTTGCGCAAAATAGCCTAATTGTACCCCTTTAGCTAAACTAATCAGCCCTTGCATCGGTGGTAATTCGCCAGCTAGCAGTTTAATCAGTGTTGATTTACCAGCACCGTTACGACCTAACAAACCGATACGTGAGCCAGGTACTAAATTAAGTTTAATCTGCTCTAAAACAACTTTATCACCATACCCTGCAACGATATTTTCCATGGTTAATAAAGGACTAGGTAAGAATTCTGGTCGTCTAAATTTAAAATGAAAAGGATTGTCAACATGAGCTGGGGCAATCAATTCCATTCTTTCTAACATTTTTATTCGACTTTGAGCCTGTTTTGCTTTGGTTGCTTTAGCCCTAAAACGATCGATATAGCTTTGCAAATGAGCAACTTTAAGTTGCTGACTTTCATACATGGATTGTTGTTGCGCCAGTTTTGCCGAGCGCTGTGTCTCAAATGATGAATAGTTACCGGTGTATTCAAATAATTTCTTCTGTTCAATATGAATGATTTTATTAACCAATGGATCTAAGAAATCACGGTCATGAGAGATTAAAATAAGTGTACCTTGATAATTACTTAACCATTTTTCTAACCACATCACTGCGTCTAAATCAAGATGGTTAGTTGGTTCATCAAGAAGCAGTAAATCAGAACGACACATTAACGCTTGTGCTAGATTAAGTCGCATACGCCAACCACCAGAGTAGGATTTAACCGGTAGCGTTAATTGTTCATTAGAAAAACCTAAACCATGCAATAATGTTGCCGCTCGAGAGCGGATAGTCCAAGCATCAATGTTATCAAGTTTTTCATGAATAAGCGCAATTTGCTCACCGTTATTTTTTTCGTAAGCAATCTCTAAATCTTGCTCTAATTTTCGAAACTCTCGATCACCATCAATAACATATTCGATAGCCGCTGTATCTAATGCTGGAGTTTCTTGGTTTACCCATGCTAATTGCCATTGGGCAGGAATAGAAACACTGCCAGCATCTGTTTGAATTTCACCTTTAATTAAAGAAAAAAGTGTGGACTTACCACAGCCATTTTTACCGACTAATCCAACTTTCTGTTTAGGATTTATTGTTGCAGAGGCATTATCTAAAAGTAGATTAATACCTCTACGAATTTGGATAGAATCAAACACTATCATGACGAAGTCACCTATGATTCAATATAAAATGTGTTATGCTAACAAAAAATAAAGCGTATGCAAAATGATAATAGGAAATTTAACATGGTAATGAATTCTTATTGCCTAACCCCTAAAATTGCTCAACAGATTGTTGAAAGAACCATGAAAATTATTGATTGTAATATCAATGTAATGAATGGGGATGGTTGTATTATTGGTAGTGGTGATTTGGAACGTATTGGAGAATTACATGAAGGTGCAATACTGGCTATATCTCAAAAAAGAACTGTTTCAATTGATGGCACAATGGTTAAACGTCTGAAAGGCGTTAAACCGGGTATCAATTTACCATTAAAACTTAATGATCGTATTGTTGGCGTTATTGGTTTAACTGGTGAACCATCCGATATTCGACAATTTGGTGAATTGGTTTGTATGTCAGCAGAAATGATGATGGAACAAACCCAATTATTACAAGAATTATCTTATGATAATCGTTTAAAAGAAGAATTGATTCTTACTCTAATTGAAAAAGAAGTCTTGCCTGAAAGTATGGTGCAATGGGTTAAACGATTAGATATTAATTTACAGTTACCGCGAGTAGTATGCATGATTGAAGTCGATAGTGGCCAATTAGGCATTGATACTGCTATGAGCGAATTACAACATCTACAAAATCAAATACAACATGTTAGCCAAAATAATTTAGTTGCCATTAAATCTATTACTGAGTTAGTTATTTTAATTCCTGCTTTAAATCGCTATGGACGATGGGATTTACTAGAACACAAAAAGAAATTAGAACAATTAGTAATTACAATCAAAGATTCCACTCATTTAGATATTCGAATTTCATTAGGTAATTATTTTGAACAACATCCTTATCCATTAGTTAAATCTTATCAAACCGCTAAAACAACTATGTTAATTGGTAAGCAAAGAATGCCGAATATCCGTAATTATTATTACCAAGAACTTATTCTTCCCGTTTTATTACATGGTTTAAGTTATGATTGGCAAGCTGAAGAATTATTATTACCTTTAAAAAAATTAAGGATGGGTGATAATAATGGTGTACTGCAAAAAACATTGCAAACATGGTTTAAGAATAATGTACAAAATGGTGATACGGCTAATGAATTGTTTATTCATCGCAATACATTAGAATATCGATTAAATAAAATTGCTAATTTGACTGGTTTAAATCTAGCCAAATTTGACGATCGATTATTATTATATATTGGATTACAGTTGGACAGAAACGAATAAATTCTAAATACACTTTTTATTTTTTAATAATTAAGGTGTATTTAGAATCGCAATTAATAATATATTTATATGCAATTTATTGTTTTTTAGGTAACAGGTGCCGGATTAAAAATAGCTAGTGGATTGTATAATTTCCAATGATCTGACCATGGTTGTTTGCGCCCACTAGCCACATCTAGGATTAAATGGAAAAGTCTCCAACCGATATCCTCAATAGTTGCTTCGCCTAAAGCAATATCTCCAGCACTAATATCAATAAGGTCGAACCATTGTTCTGCGACAATATTACGGCTAGACATTTTAATGACAGGTACCATCGCTAATCCATATGGTGTTCCACGGCCAGTAGTGAAAACTTGCAATGTGATACCTGATGCAACTTGTTGAGCACCACAAACAAAATCACTAGCCGGCGTTGCAGCAAAAATCAGCCCTTTTTTGGTAGGTCTTTGACCAGGAGATAACACTTCGACAATCGGACTTGTGCCTGATTTTGCAATAGATCCCATTGCTTTTTCAACTATGTTATTTAAGCCACCCTTCTTATTGCCTGGTGTAGTATTGGCGCTACGATCAACTTTTCCGGCAGCAAGATATTCATCGTACCATTGCATTTCTCGAATTAGTGCTTTACCGACTTCTTCATCAGCTGCTCTTGGCGTCAGCAAATGAATACCATCACGAACTTCGGTTACTTCAGAAAACATAACTGTTGCTCCACATCTTACTAATAAGTCAGAAGCAAAGCCAACTGATGGATTAGAGGTAACACCAGAAAATGCATCACTACCACCACATTGCATTCCGACGATTAATTCTGATGCAGGCACTGTTTCACGTTTGCGTTGATTTAGACGTTGTAAGTGTTTTTCTGCCACACGCAAAATATGGTCAACCATGGCTTTAAACCCATGTTCATCTTGTAAAGTAACAAGGTCATCATCTTCTAATTTTATCGGAATAGTATCGTGAGTACCTTTAAGTAGTCTTTCAGGTTGTAACTTTTCACATCCTAAACTGATCACCATAATTTCGCCTCCGAAATTAGGATTCTTAGCTAAATTATGAATAGAACGAATTGGTACAATAGCTGCTGGAGCGTCAATGGCTACACCACACCCATATAAATGGGTCAATGGCACGACGCCATCTACATTAGGATATTTTGGTAATAAATCACGTTCAATGATTTTGGCAACATATTCAACAACGCCCGAAACACAATTAACACTCATGGTAATACCAAGTATATTTCTAGTACCTACCGAGCCATCTTTGTTGCGATAACCTTCAAAAGTATAACCTTCTAAAGGTGGTAATGGATCCGCTTTTTTAGTTGCTATTTCTAATTCATGCAATTCTGGCGAAGTTGGCATTAGTGTTACAGCTTCATTTATCCAGCTACCTTGTTTAATGTCTTTTTTAGCGTAACCAATGGTTTCACCATAACGTACTATAGCTTGTCCTTGGTTGATATCATTTAATGCAACTTTATGCCCTTGAGGTACATCTTCAATTAATTGTAATCCATTGTCAAAAATTGTACCTTTGGGTAATCCATTATTATTGACAACAATCGCAACATTATCAATTTCTTTAATTTTGATAAAAAGCGGCTTGTTAATTTGTTTCTCCATTACTCAACTCCCATTATGCTAATTAATTTTATATATTAATTAATAGCAAATTAAATTTTATAACATTTCTCATAATTTCTTCGTTATATCTTAAATCCGAATAAAATAAATAGCATTGTGCATATTCACAATTATAAGTTCATAAATTAGCTAAATATCATAAAAATACCCATAAAAGTCGCTTTGTATCACAAAATTTTGTAGTTTTATTAAATTTTTGTGAAGAACGTAACATTAATTTATGTATTTGCATATAAATAAATGTAATTTGCACTTATTTTTTGTGCTTTTACCCAATGAATTTTTATGATGAACCCCCCATACTTATTTACTATTAGTGGATTATCTTAGAAACGTAAAAAAGTCTATTTATTTTCTACTTCAGCTATACCTTTTATATTTAATAATTAAATTTAGGAAATTATAAGTTTAGGAGCTAAACATGGAAATAAACAAAACCAAACAAAAAAGGACTAACGCCAGATGGATGACGGTCGTTTTTTTATTTATAGTCACAGCGATTAACTACGGCGACCGAGCAACATTAGGTATAGCTGGAAAAGCAATGTCGGGGGAATTAGGATTTGATGCAGCAGCCATGGGATGGGTGATGTCATCATTTGGTATTGCTTATGTAATAGGACAATTACCTGGAGGATGGTTACTAGATAGATTCGGTTCTAAACGAGTTTATTTTTTAAGTATTCTATTTTGGTCTATTTTTACTCTATTACAAGGGACTGTACACTTCTTTATTGGTGCTTGGGCACTAATTATGCTTTTTACCTTCCGTTTTTTAATGGGGCTTGCTGAAGCACCTTCATTCCCTGGAAACAGCCGTATTACCGCCGCATGGTTTCCAGCTAAAGAAAGAGCAACAGCAGTAGCCATTTTTAACTCAGCACAATATTTTGCAACCGTTATTTTTGCACCAATTATGGGTTGGTTGACTCATGAGTATGGTTGGCAATCAGTATTCTTCTTTATGGGTGGATTGGGTATTTTTGTCAGTGCTGTTACTTTGTTTGTTATTCGCAATCCAAAAGATCATCCTTTAGCTAATCAAGCAGAAGTTGATTATATCGTTGAAGGTGGTGCTTTAGTTGATATGGATCAGAAAAAAGACAATGGTAAACAAGAAGGTCCAAAATTAGGTTATTTATGGCAATTATTGACCAATAGAATGTTGCTTGGTGTTTATTTAGGTCAATATTGTATCAACTGTTTAACATTCTTCTTTATTACTTGGTTCCCTATTTATTTAGCAACACAGCGTGGAATGAATATTAAAGAAGTAGGCTTTGCTGCTGCAGTTCCTGCTATTTGTGGCTTTATTGGTGGAATTAGTGGTGGGGTTATTTCTGATTTCATTATGCGCAAAACCAATTCTTTATCAATAGCCCGTAAAACACCTATCATTTTAGGCATGTTATTTTCAATGACTATGATTATGTGTAATTACGTTGATTCAATTGGACTAGTTATTTTATTTATGTCGATGGCTTTCTTCGGCAAAGGTGTTGGTGCGTTAGGTTGGGCTGTAATGGCAGATACAGCGCCAAAAGAGATGAGTGGTCTAGCTGGTGGTTTATTCAATATGTTTGGTAATGCATCAAGTATCATTTCTCCAATTATTATTGGTTATATTGTGGCATGGACAGGGCGCTTTGAATGGGCATTAGTATTTGTTGCCGGTCATGCGTTTGTTGCTGCATTTAGTTATTTAGTTCTTGTTGGTCCAATTAAACGAATGGAATTAAAGAAAAAGGATTAAATAATAAAAAAACAAATTTATGAAATGGAGAATCGTAATATGAATACTCAATCAGTGCCAATTATTACTTCAATGCAAGTTATACCTGTTGCAGGTTATGACAGTATGTTAATGAACATTGGTGGTGCTCACGGTCCATACTTTACCCGTAATATTGTTATATTAACAGATAATGCTGGTCATGTTGGTGTTGGTGAGGCTCCTGGTGGTTCAACAATTGAAAATGCATTGAAGGAAGCTTGTGCACATGTTGAAGGTAGACCTATTTCGATTCTTAACCGTATCGTAAATGATATGCATCAAGGCTATTTAGATTCTGATTATGATACTTTTGGTAAAGGTGCATGGACATTTGAACTACGAGTTAATGCTGTAGCAGCTTTGGAATCAGCACTGTTAGATTTAATGGGGCAATTTTTAAATGTGCCTGTGGCTGAATTATTGGGTGGTGGCAAACAAAGAGATGAAGTAACTGTTTTAGGCTATTTGTTTTATATTGGTGATGATAAGAAAACTGATCTACCTTATGACCAGCCACTCAAAAATGGTCATGAATGGTACAACATTCGACGCCGCGAAGCGATGACAGTTCAGTCGGTAATAGAATTAGCTGAAGTAGCAAAAGATCGCTATGGTTTTAAAGATTTTAAAATGAAAGGTGGTGTATTAGCTGGAGAAAAAGAGATTGAAACGGTCACTGAGCTAAAAAAACGTTTTTCAGATGCTAGAATTACTTTAGATCCTAATGGCGGTTGGTTATTGGAAGATGCTATACGATTATGTAAAGGGCTTAACCATGTCCTGACTTATGCCGAAGACCCTTGTGGTGCAGAAAATGGTTATTCGGGACGTGAAGTAATGGCAGAGTTTCGTCGTGCCACTGGTCTACCAACAGCAACGAATATGGTTGCAACTAACTGGCGAGAAATGTGTCACTCAATTATGTTACAAGCTGTTGATATACCTTTAGCAGATCCGCATTTTTGGACTTTAACTGGTGCAAGTCGGGTTGCTCAGCTTTGTCATGAATGGGGATTAACTTGGGGTTGCCATTCTAACAATCATTTTGATATCTCATTAGCGATGTTTAGTCATGTTGGTGCATCGGCACCAGGCAATCCAACTGCACTTGATACTCATTGGATATGGCAGGAAGGACAGGCCAGATTGACTAAAAATCCATTAGAAATAAGTAATGGCAAAATTAAACTGCATGATAAACCGGGATTAGGCATTGAATTAGATATGCAACAAATTATGAATGCTCATGAATTACATAAAAAATTAGCAAATGGTGCACGTAATGATGCTATTGCAATGCAGTATTTAATACCTGGTTGGCAGTTTGATCGTAAACGACCTTGCATGGTTCGTTAAAACAGAATTAGAGAAATACAAGAAATTTAAGAGGTTAATATTATGAGTTTATCAACGCCAATTATAACGGAAATGAATGTTTATCCAGTCGCTGGATATGACAGTATGCTACTTAATTTAAGTGGTGCACATTCACCGTATTTTACTCGAAATATTGTTATCCTAAAAGATAACTCAGGCAACATTGGTGTCGGCGAAGTACCGTGCGTCGGAACGGTTACTAAAACATTAGAAGATGCTAAATCATTAGTTGTTGGTCAATCTATTGGCCAATATAAAAATGTGATGAATCGAGTGCGTCTTCAATTTGCTGATCGTGATGTTGGTGGTCGAGGCAATCAGACATTTGATCAACGCTCAACAATTCACGTTGTTACTGCGATTGAAGCGGCAATGTTAGATCTACTTGGTAAACATTTAGGCGTTACCGTGGCATCATTACTTGGCGATGGTCAACAACGTGATGAAGTGGAAATGTTAGGATACTTATTTTATGTCGGTGATCGCAACAAAACAGATTTACCTTATCAAAGTCAAAATGATGAAAAATGTGATTGGTATCGCCTACGACATGAAGAAGCACTAACGCCTGAAAAAATTGCCCAATTGGCTGAAGCTACTTATGAAAAATATGGTTTCCGCGATTTCAAATTAAAAGGCGGTGTTTTATCAGCAGAAGATG
Source organism: Gilliamella sp. W8128 (assembly GCF_016100545.1). Lineage (NCBI taxonomy): Bacteria > Pseudomonadati > Pseudomonadota > Gammaproteobacteria > Orbales > Orbaceae > Gilliamella > Gilliamella sp. W8128. Next base: position 256,117 of record NZ_JACFSE010000002.1, on the reverse strand, counting down.
AAGCAGAAGCAGTAATAGCAATTAAAAAGAAATTCCCAGATGCTCGAGTAACACTTGACCCTAACGGAGGATGGTTATTAGAGGAAGCGATTCGTATTGGTAAATATTTGAAAAATACTTTGGCTTATGCAGAGGATCCTTGTGGTGCTGAACAAGGTTATTCAGGGCGAGAAGTCATGGCTGAATTTCGTCGGGCCACGGGTTTACCGACTGCTACCAACATGATTGCAACCGATTGGCGTCAAATGGGACATACATTATCGTTACAATCTGTTGATATTCCATTAGCTGATCCACATTTTTGGACCATGAATGGCTCAGTTCGTGTTGCACAAATGTGTCATGAATTTGGTTTAACATGGGGTTCACATTCTAATAACCATTTTGATATCTCTTTAGCTATGTTCACACACGTAGGTGCAGCAGCACCAGGCAATCCAACTGCACTGGATACTCATTGGATTTGGCAGGAAGGTAACCAACGTTTAACGAAAGAACCATTACAAATTATTAATGGTAAAATTAAGGTTCCTGAAAAACCAGGATTAGGCATTGAAATTGATATGGATCAAGTAATGAAAGCTCATGAGTTATTTAAGAAAATGGGTCTTGGTAACCGAAATGACGCAATGGCCATGCAATATTTAATTCCTGGCTGGCAGTTTGATAATAAAAAACCATGTTTGGTTAGATAATTGAACTATTATTATCAAAAATAACTCGAGAATTTAAAAGGTAAATTATGAAAAAAATAACCTGCCACAACCAATTTAAGCAAGATATGTTAGAACGTAAAAAACTTATTGGTTGTTGGGCTGCTTTAGGAAATCCAATTTCAACAGAAATACTTGGTTTAGCTGGTTTTGATTGGTTGTTGCTAGATGGTGAGCATGCGATTAATGATGTTACCACGTTTGTACCGCAATTGATGGCATTAAAAGATAGTAGTAGTGCACCAATAGTTCGTCCTGCTTGGAATGATCAAGTTTTAATTAAGCGATTACTTGATATTGGGTTTTATAATTTCTTAATCCCATATGTAGAAACAGTAGAACAAGCCAAATCAGCAGTAGCTTATACCCGCTATCCACCTGAGGGGGTAAGAGGAGTTTCTGTTTCTCATCGTAGTAATGGCTTTGGCACTATTACTGATTATTTTACTAAAATTAATCAAAATATTTGTGTTGTGGTACAAATTGAAACTCAACAAGCAGTTAATAATGTTGAAGCAATAACTGCAGTTGATGGTATTGATGGTATTTTTGTTGGACCGAGTGATCTCTCTGCTTCATTAGGCCATTTTGGTAATCCTAAGCACCCTGAAGTGCAAGCAGCGATAAAACATGTTTTTGATGTTGCTAAAGCACAAGGTAAAGCATGCGGTATTTTGGCACCAATAGAAGCTGATGTTCATCATTATATTGATATGGGGGCAACATTCGTTGCTGTAGGTAATGATCTAGGTTTATTAAGAAGTTCAACCCAAGCGCTAGCAGATAAGTTTTTAAAGTAACGAATACTATTTTAGTCGTAAAAAAAGGAGAGTAAAATGAAAATTGGTTTTATTGGTTTAGGTATTATGGGTAAACCGATGAGCAAAAACCTGTTAAAAGCAGGTTATTCATTAGTCGTTTGTGATAAAAATCAATCTGCAGTGGATGAAGTAGTGGCTGCAGGGGCACAAAGTGCCGTAAATGCTAAAGAAGTTGCTAAACTTTGTGATGTGATTATTACCATGTTACCAAATTCACCACATGTAAAAGAGGTTGTATTAGGTAAAGATGGGATAATTGATGGTGCTAAATCTGGTACTACGATTATTGATATGAGTTCAATTGCACCATTGGCAAGCCGTGAAATTCATGATGAAGTCGTTAAAAAAGGATTGGCAATGTTAGATGCGCCAGTGAGTGGTGGAGAACCTAAAGCAATTGATGGTACTTTATCGGTCATGGTAGGTGGTGATAAAGCTATCTTTGATAAACATTATGACATAATGAAAGCCATGGCTGGTTCAGTGGTTTACACTGGTGAAATTGGTGCTGGTAATGTAACTAAATTAGCAAATCAAGTTATTGTTGCTTTGAACATTGCGGCTATGTCAGAAGCATTAGTTTTAGCAACTAAAGCTGGCGTAAATCCAGAGTTAGTTTATCAAGCAATTCGTGGTGGATTAGCTGGAAGTACTGTACTAGATGCTAAAGCACCAATGGTTTTAAATCGTAATTTTAAACCTGGTTTCAGAATTGATTTACATATCAAAGATTTACAAAATGCTTTAGATACTTCTCATGGTGTTGGAACATCATTACCATTAACTGCATCTGTAATGGAAATGATGCAAGCCTTAAAAACTGATGGTCTGGGTGATTGTGATCATAGTGCATTAGCACGTTACTATGAATCTTTAGCAAAAATAGAAATTAAATAATTAAGGTTAAGATTGAGTATGGCGACATACTCAATACTTTGACTAATTGCATAAGGATAAATATGAAAATTGTCATTGCTCCTGATTCTTTTAAAGAAAGCCTAAGTGCTATTGAGGTTGCTAATATAATTAAAAAGGGATTTTTAAACGTATACCCAAAGGCTGAATACTTTTTGATTCCAGTTGCTGATGGTGGTGAAGGTACTGTTGATGCAATGGTTGATGCATTAAATGGAAATAAAATCACAGTATCGATTACTGACCCATTAGGTGAAAAAGGTTTGGCTTTTTATGGTATTTCAGGAGATGGACAAACAGCGGTAATTGAAATGGCCGCAGCAAGTGGTCTTGAAAGAGTTCCTGTTACTAAGCGAGATGCGAAAATTACGACCTCATATGGTACTGGAGAATTAATCAAAGATGCACTAGATAAAGGTTGTAAAAAATTTATTATTGGGATTGGCGGGAGTGCTACCAATGACGGTGGTGCTGGCATGTTACAGGCTCTAGGTGTCAAGCTTCTTGATAAAGCCGGTAACCAAATTGGTTATGGTGGAGCTTCATTAAGCGAGCTTGATAAAATTGATATTAGTGAAATTGACCACAGAATTAAATTCTGTGATTTCGAAGTTGCTTGTGATGTTACTAATCCTTTGACTGGTGCGAATGGTGCTTCATTTATATTTGGTCCGCAAAAAGGCGCGACACAAGATGATGTTCGTTTACTTGATGAAAATCTGAAACATTTTGCTCAAGTAATAAAACGTAGCTTTAATATGGATATTGAATTTACCCCAGGGACGGGAGCTGCTGGTGGAATGGGGGCGGCTTTATTAGCGTTTATGAATGCTAAATTAAGGCCTGGAATTGAAATTATTACTGAAGCACTAAATCTAGATAAGCTTATTTCTAATGCAGATTTAGTTATCACCGGTGAAGGGCGATTAGATTACCAAAGTATCAATGGTAAAGTACCAGTAGGGGTTGCTAGTATTGCCAAAAAATACCAAAAACCAGTAATTGCTATTGTTGGTAGTTTGGGGGACAAGGCTGAAACTATTTATCCTTATGGTATTAATGCCATGTTTAGTATTTTAAGTAAAGTTGCGACTTTGTCGGAAGTACTAGAATCAGCAACGGCAAAAGCAAATCTTTATCAAACCTCAATGAATATTGCCTTAACACTTAATTTAGGCCGTAACCTTAAATAGTCATAAATACCCTTTATCAGTATCCTGATAAAGGGCATCATAATCATATTATCGTTTAAGTGCTGACAAAGATCTGCGAATAATAAGACAACAGATCGTAATGAAAACAAATAATCCTAAATATTGAGACATATTGCCTAAGTCAGGGAATATTGCCAGAGGTGCATCTCCACCACCATTAGTGACACTAATGACAATCACAATGGCAAGTATAACACCAACTAAACTTTCACCGACGATTAAACCTGATGCAATTAAGGATGCTTTACGATCTACTTTTTTGAACTCAGTTTCTGGATCTAAATTTAGTTTTTCTGCTTTCACATATGCCTGACGTTTTACTATCCATGATAATAATGAACCGATAAATATAGCCATTGTAATACTTGGTGGTAAGTAAATACCTAGTCCGACAGCTAAAGCAGGTAGACGGAATTTAGTTTTCTTTTTGGCTAAAATTAGGTCAATGATGATAACTGTTGCGCCTACCGCTAAACCTATCAAGATCATTGTCCAATCTAGATTATGAGAAAAAATTCCTTTAGCAATGGTTGTCATCAAAGTTGCTTGAGGTGCAGCCAATACTTGGGTAGGGTCCATATTTGGACGAGGAACCGCACCAGTAAAACCATAAGCGTTATAGAGTATTTCAAGAATAGGGGCAATGACAATTGCACCAACAACACAACCAATCAAAAGTGCTACTTGTTGTCGCCATGGCGTAGCATGAACTAAATAACCTGTTTTCAAATCTTGTAAATTATCATTCGAAATACATGCAATTGATAGCACAACACTAGTTGTGAATAGGGCTAATGCAGTGATAAAGTCAGTTCCTTCTACAGAGGATAACATACCATGTGTTTCACTTAAGCCAAGTAATATTAGTGAAATAGCTATAGCAGCAACAATGGCAATACCTGATATAGGACTGGCTGAAGAACCAACTAAACCAGCCATATAACCACAGGCAGCGGCAACTAAAAATCCCATAACAAACGCAAATAAAACTGCACAAATGACTAGCAACCAAGCAATACCAGTTGATAAACCACTATCAGAAATAAAAGAGTAAAATGTTGCAACTAAGATAATTAACATGCCAGCCATAATCATAAAAATAGTTTTTGGTGACAAGTCTCTATCTGTTCGATCAATATCGTTTATAGAAATATCTGAGCGAAGTGTTTTTAACGATGTTTTTAAACCTTCAATAACTGGTTTGATTAAAGTCAGTAATGTCCAGACTGCGGCAATTGCTATGGTACCTGCACCGATAAAACGAATATCTGTGGCCCACAATCCCATTGCAATTTTAGATAGAGGTTGGGATGTATCATAATCGGTAAGGGCACTTAGGATTGGAATACCAAATCCCCAAGCTATAATGGTTCCGATTAATACCGCAATTCCTGAAATAATACCAATTAGATAGCCAGCACTTAGTAATGCTAATGAAAATCCCATTGGGATCTGAAATATTGATTTACCACCAGTAAACCAATAAGCAGTGCTATCAGATAATAAACGAAATCCATTAGTAAATAAGCTCACTGTAGAGGCAATAATACCGCCAAATACGATATCCTTTAATCCATCATTTGCTTCTTTATCGTTAGTTTTCGAACCAGCTTTTAATATTTCAGCAGCAGCGACACCTTCTGGATAAGGTAAATCACTTTTCACTACCATAACATGACGTAATGGAATAGAAAATAATACCCCTAACATGCCGCCAGCAGCGCAAACTGAAAAGGTTAGCCAGAAAGGAAAATTACTCCAATATCCCATCATTAATAAACCTGGCATAACGAAAATAACAGAAGATAAAGTTCCTGCAGCGGAAGCTTGAGTTTGCACCATATTATTTTCTAAAATTGTCGATCCTGAAAATAATCGTAAAATAGCCATGGAAATGACTGCGGCAGGAATGGCTGATGAAAAAGTTAATCCGACTTTCAAGCCTAAATAGACATTGGAGGCTGTAAAGACGATAGTAATTAAAGCACCAAGAATGGTACCGCGTAGTGTAAGTTCTCGTAAATTATTCATACTACCTATATATTAAAGTTAAATTGATAGCCTGTTATTATATACTTAATTATGCTTTATCTGCCATTAATTCTACAATTAAGTTCATATTTTGCCTATTTTTCTTGATTTATTTGCTGTAAGTTATTTTTATTCTTAAACAATAAAATTTGTATATTAAAGATTAGTCACAGCGTAATTATGCTATGCTGGTCATATTCTTAATCATTAACCAATTGTGAGAAAAATGTTAAGAGAATTAAAACGATTGCAGGATATTACTAAAAAGTTGCGTAACCCTATTGGTGGCTGTGAATGGGACAGCAAACAAACTTTTGACTCGTTAAAATCTTATACTTTAGAAGAGACCTATGAAGTCTTAGATGCAATTGATAGACAAGATATGGTTGAACTTAAAAGTGAACTGGGTGACCTACTGTTTCAGATTGTGTTTTATGCGGATTTAGCCAACCAACAAGGTTTGTTTAATTTTGATGATATTTGTCAATCAGTGGCTGATAAATTGATAAGTCGTCATCCGCATATTTTTTCAAATAATACGAGTAAACCAAATTGGGAACAGCTTAAACAACAAGAACGCGATAAGCGAGCACAATATTCGCTATTAGATGATATCCCGACCGCAATTCCAGCATTAATGAAGGCTGAAAAAATTCAAAAACGTTGTGCATCAGTCGGCTTTGATTGGACTGAACTACAACCAGTTATAGCTAAAGTTAAAGAAGAACTTAATGAAGTTGAACAAGAGTTAGCACAATCAACTATTGAGCAATCAAAAGTTGAGGAAGAAATCGGCGACCTATTGTTTGCTACCGTCAATTTAGCAAGACATCTAAAAGTTAAATCAGAGTTATGTTTACAAAATGCTAATAGCAAGTTTATTAGGCGATTTAAACAAGTTGAATTGCTACTAAAGCAAAAAAATCGCAATTTAGTTGATGCAACACTTGAAGAAATGGAAGATGCATGGCAAATTGTCAAGCAAACAGAAAAATCATCTAGCGAAGTAAATAAAAATGACTGAAAAAAAAAATGAATTATATCAAGAAATAGAGGCTTGGTCTCAAAATGCTATTTTACATAGCCCAACGTGGAGTATTAATCAATTGGATTATTCTGAAAAGAGTATTACTGTTGTTGAAATGATTATTGGTGAAATGGCAGATAAAAGCTTTGGTCTTCCTGAAGAACAACTCAATATGATATCACAAGAATATGGCTGTTATTTGTTATTAACTGCACATAAATTATATGGCGGTCAGTTCTATTGGAATCAAGAATTTGAACAACCAATGTTAATTTGCTGTGAGCCCGATGCCACTATTGCGTTATTAACATGGAATAAAGTAAAAGGACGTTTATTGGGTGATAAAACCGATCATATTGCTTATTTTTTGGATGAATTTGGTAAAGCTACTTTTCAACCAGAAAAAGGCACTCAACGTGTCTATTTATAAAAAGTGACTTATATTATCATAAATAAACCCGCCATAAATTAGCGGGTTTAAATGTTGAATTGGAATTCAAGCGTCGTTTTTAAACTTCTAAGTAATCCAAGATTCCTTCAGCAGCTTTACGGCCTTCACTTATTGCCGTAACGACTAAATCAGAACCACGCACAGCATCTCCGCCAGCAAAGATTTTAGCATTCGAAGTTTGATAACCTTTGCTTTCTGGGGCAATTATTCGTCCTCTATCGTCAAAATCAACCCCATGTTCAGCTAACCACGGCATTGCATGCGGTTTAAAGCCAAATGCCATTACCACCGCATCCGCCGGTAACACAAATTCTGAGCCTTCAATAATCACTGGTGAACGACGACCTTTCGCATCGGGTTCGCCAAGCTCTGTTCTTACCATTTTTACGCCAGTAACATGCCCTACATTGTTAATTTCAATGCTCAGCGGTTGTACATTGAATTGGAACTGCGCGCCTTCTTCTTTGGCATTTTTAACTTCACGTTTAGAACCAGGCATATTGGCTTCATCACGGCGATAGGCACACGTCACTTCAGTCGCACCCTGACGGATAGACGTTCTTACGCAGTCCATGGCAGTATCACCACCGCCTAATACCACGACACGTTTATTTTTCATATCTACATAAGGCGCATCGTCAGTTTGTTGGTGTTGCATAATATGTTTAGTATTAGCAATTAAAAATGGTAATGCATCATAAACGCCATTAGCATCTTCATTTTCAAGCCCGGCACGCATTGATTGATAAGTACCAGCCCCAACAAAAACGGCAGTAAACTCAGCAAGAAGATCGGCTAATTGTACTGTTTTACCCACTTCAGTATTAAGGCGGAACTCAACGCCCATTTCGCTAAAAACATGTCTACGATGAACTAAGACCTCTTTATCTAATTTGAAGGCTGGAATACCGAATGTTAATAAACCACCGATTTCAGGATGGCGATCAAAAACGACAGGGGTGACACCATTACGTACTAAAACATCAGCACAAGCCAAGCCGGCCGGGCCAGCGCCAATAATTGCGACTCTCAACCCGGTTTTCTCCACGTTAGAGAGATTTGGTCTCCAGCCCATTTTAAAGGCTTCATCGGTAATATAACGCTCAATACTACCAATAGTTACCGCACCAAATTCAGCATTCAAAGTACAAGATCCTTCACACAGACGATCTTGTGGACAAACTCGACCACATACCTCAGGTAAACTATTAGTTTGATGAGATAACTCAACCGCTTCTAAAATTTTACCTTCAGTAACTAATTTTAACCAATTTGGAATGTAATTGTGGACTGGACAACGCCATTCACAATAAGGGTTACCACAAGCAAGGCAACGATCTGCCTGTGCTTGAGATTGCGAAGCTGAAAAGCCTTCATAAATTTCTACAAATTCAATTTTACGAATGTTTAGCGATTTTTTAGGCGGATCGACACGTTGTAAATCGATAAACTGATAAACATTTTGACTCATATCGTGTTTTCTCCTTACTGTGCCTGAACACGTAGTTCAGCTGCTGACCGACTACGGTGACCTAATAATGCTTTAACATCGCTAGATTTTGGTTTAACTAATACAAATTGTTTAGCAAAATCTTCCCAATTAGCTAATATTTCTTCGGCCCAAGTAGAGTGAGTTAGTTGTGCGTGCTCCATAATTAAACCACGTAGATGCTCTTCATGAATTGAATAGTCAGCAACATCTAACATTTCGACCAACTCTTTATTGATTCGCTTATGTAAATCACCATCAGTATCTAAAATATAAGCAAAACCACCGGTCATACCTGCACCAAAGTTAACGCCTGTTTTACCTAAAACACAGACAATACCGCCAGTCATATATTCACAGCCATTATCACCAATGCCTTCAACCACACTTATAGCGCCTGAGTTACGCACTGCAAAACGTTCACCTGCTCGGCCAGCAGCAAATAATTTACCTCCAGTGGCACCATACAAACAGGTATTACCAGCAATGGTCGCTTCATGGCTTAAAAATGCCGAACCTTGTGGTGGACGAATGACAATACGACCGCCAGCCATACCTTTACCAACATAGTCGTTGGCATCGCCAGTAAGCGTTAAATCAACACCGCCTGCATTCCATACACCAAAGCTTTGTCCGGCAGTACCGTTGAAATTCAATGAAATAGGGGACGTGACTAAGCCTTGATCGCCATATTTTTTAGCAATATAACCAGATAAAGTTGTACCAACAGAACGATCAGTATTTTGAATGTCAAAGTAGAAACTTTTACTTTGACGATTATCCACTGCTTGTTGTGCTTGGGTTATAATCTCTTTATTCAGCACACCTTTATCAAATGGTTTATTGTCTTCAATACAGTGAACCGGTTTACCTTCTATTGGGGTTGCCGTTTCAAGCAAGCTTGATAGATCCAATTTCTGTTGTTTTGCTGTAATACCATCAAGTTCAAGAAGTAAATCAGTACGACCGATCAAATCAACGATTCGACTAACGCCTAGTTCTGCCATAACTTCTCGCGTATTACGAGCAAGAAAACGGAAGTAGTTCATGGCTTTTTCTGGTAGACCGTGATAATGCTCACTACGCAGTTTTTCATCTTGAGTGGCAACACCGGTTGCACAGTTATTCAGGTGACAAATACGGAGGTATTTACAACCCAATGCCACCATTGGTCCAGTACCAAAACCAAAGCTTTCAGCACCTAAAATTGCCGCTTTAACAATATCGGCACCAGTTTTTAGGCCACCGTCAACTTGTAAGCGTATTTTGTGACGTAAACCATTAGCAACTAATGATTGTTGGGTCTCAACTAGACCAAGTTCCCAAGGAGAGCCGGCATATTTAACCGAAGTTAATGGACTGGCTCCAGTACCACCGTCGTAACCTGAAATAGTGATTAAATCAGCATAGGCTTTGGCAACACCGGTTGCGATAGTACCTACTCCCGGTTCAGAAACTAACTTAACTGAGATCATCGCAGTTGGATTAATCTGTTTCAGATCAAAAATCAATTGCGCTAAGTCTTCAATTGAATAAATATCATGATGCGGCGGTGGTGAAATTAATGTCACACCCGGTACAGAAAAACGTAATTTTGCAATATAAGGTGTTACTTTATCACCTGGTAATTGACCACCTTCACCCGGTTTTGCACCTTGGGCAACTTTGATTTGAATCACGTCAGCACTCATTAAGTAACCCGGTGTTACACCAAATCGGCCGGAAGCCACTTGTTTGATACGTGATACTTTGATGGTGTTATAACGGGCAGGATCTTCACCGCCTTCACCAGAATTAGAAAAACCACCTAAGGTATTCATTGCTTCAGCTAATGATTCATGCGCTTCTGGACTTAATGCACCAATTGACATAGCTGCCGAGTCAAATCGTTTAAATAATGACTCTTCTGGTTCCACCTGATCAAGTGCGATAGCTGCGTTTTCAGGTGGATTAAGTTTTAATAGATCTCGCAAGGTTGCAGCTGGTCGATTATTTACGATATCTACATAGCGCTTGTAATCTGCATAATTACCATTATTTACCGCTTTTTGTAGTGATTGTACTACATCAGGATTGTAAGCATGGTATTCACCACCATGCACAAATTTCAACAATCCACCTTGTTCTAATGGTTTACGCCGTAGCCATGCTTTCTTAGAAAGATTGAACTGATCTTGAGCGAAATCATCAAAATTGGCACCACTAATACGGCTTGTTACCCCTTGGAAGCAAAGTTCAACTACTTCTTCATTTAGACCTACGGCCTCAAATAGTTTAGAACAGCGGTAAGAAGCAACAGTTGAAATGCCCATTTTGGACATGATTTTGTATAAGCCTTTATTAATACCATTGCGATAATTAAGAATTGCTTCTCGATAAGACTTATTCACAGTGCCATTATCTACCATTTGAGCTAGGGTTTCATAGGCTAAATATGGATAGATTGCTGTTGCACCAAAGCCTAGTAAAACGGCGAATTGATGCGGATCTCGACAACTTGCTGTTTCAACAATGATATTGGCATCACAGCGCAAGTTCTTTTCAACTAAACGTTGTTGGACCGCACCAACAGCCATAGGTGCCGGAATTGGCAGGCGATCAGGTGCAATATTTCTATCTGATAAAATCAGTAATACCGTTCCCTCACGAACTTTCTCTTCGGCATCACCACATAATTGTTCAATTGCATCACGTAAACTACCGTCAATTTCATATGTGATATCAAGCGTTTCTGATTTGTAATAACGTGATTCTAAAGTAGTTAATTGTTTAAAATCAGAATGAACCAATACTGGATATTTAAATGCAACCCGATGTGCCTGACCTTCTGCTTCGGCAAATACATTCATCTCACGACCGATACTAGTCGACAGTGACATGACATGTGCTTCGCGTAATGGATCTATCGGTGGATTGGTTACCTGAGCAAATTTTTGTCGGAAGTAATCATAAATTAAGCGCGGACGGCTAGATAACACGGCAAACGGTGTATCATCGCCCATTGAGCCGGTTGCTTCTTGGCCGTTTTCACCCAAAACTCGAATACATTGGTCGAGCTCTTCGGCACTATAACCAAATTGTTTTTGGTAAGTAGCGAGTAAAGTGTCGTCATAATCACGAGAGCCGATATCATCATCTGGAAGATCTTCAAATGGGATCAGACGTTTTACATTTTTAGCCATCCACTCTTTATATGGATGACGTTTTTGTAGATCATTATCGGTTTCTGAAGATTGTAAAATGCGACCTTCTTCAGTATCAATTACCAGTAATTCGCCCGGACCAACTCGCCCTTTGCTGACGACTTCATCGGGTTGATAGTCCCAAATACCGATTTCTGAGGCACAAGTGATGAGTTTATCTGTAGTAATCACATAACGAGCAGGACGTAAACCATTACGGTCTAAGTTACAGGCAGCATAACGACCATCTGACATAACAATACCAGCAGGCCCGTCCCATGGCTCCATATGCATAGAGTTAAAATCAAAGAAAGCACGCAGATCTTCATTCATATCAGGGTTGTTTTGCCATGCAGGTGGTACCAATAGACGCATAGCACGGACAATATCCATACCGCCGACTAAAAATAGTTCCAGCATATTATCTAGCGAGCTTGAATCAGAACCGGTGACATTAACAAACGGTGCCGCATCTTGTAGATCTGGAATCAATGGTGTTTTAAATTTGTAAGATCGCGCTTTTGCCCATTGGCGATTCCCCTCAATGGTATTAATTTCACCATTATGGGCTAAATGTCTAAATGGTTGCGCCAGTGGCCAACGTGGTACAGTATTGGTTGAGAAACGTTGATGGAATAAACAGATTGCGGTTTCCATACGAATATCAGCCAAATCTAAATAGAATCGAGGTAAATCCTTTGGCATACATAAGCCTTTATAGATATTAACCTGATTTGAAAAACTACAGACATAAAACGTATCATCTTGCACTCGTTTTTCAATACGACGGCGAACCATATATAGACGGCGTTCTAAATCGATTTTGGTCCAACCCGCCGGGGCATTGACAAATACTTGTTCAATTCTTGGTAATGATGAGAGTGCGATTTCACCAAGCACACTTTTATCAATTGGTACTTCACGCCAACCTAAAACATATAAGGTTTCTTCTGCTAGCTCCTCTTCGACAATTTTACGGCTAGCTTGAGCTTCTGCTTCATCTTGACTTAAAAATAGCATGCCAACGGCATAATTAGCGGCTAAGCGCCAACCGGCGTCTTCGGCGACTAATCGGAAAAATCGATCAGGTTTTTGCATTAAAAGACCACAGCCATCACCGGTTTTACCATCCGATAATATAGCACCACGGTGTTGCATGCGAGCAAGTCCGTGAATTGCGGTACGCACCACTTTATGACTTGGTTGCCCTTCAATGTGAGCAATTAAACCAAATCCGCAGTTATCTTTTTCATGATGCTGGTTATATAACATATCATTGCCTCAAATTCATCGTTATTATTTTTTGTGAAGGTATAGGCATTAATCCCATATTAGGTGTGAAGGTAATTAAAAATAGGTTTTAGGTCAAATAAATATTATTTATAAGTCAATATTTTAATCACTTAGCCTATATATATTAATGAAGCTTATATCTTATATTAACCAATTGTTTTTATTGGTTTTAAATTTTTTTTAAGATTAAGGCTATTTAATTTAAAAATTTTTTCATAATAAGAATTAATATCTGATTAAAAAAAGTTTGAGGAAAGGGGTTTTTTAACCATAAAAATTGACTATATTTGCTGATTTTTTCCAAAATCAGGGAGTTATAATCACCAGATTTATGCTGTTATAATAGATTATCGATTATTGCTTATAGATGAAATATGCAAACTAAAATTACAATTATAGGTGCTGGAGCTGCAGGGCTTTTTTGTGCTGGTCTGTTGGGACAACAAGGTCATGATGTGACAGTCATTGATAACGGTAAAAAATTAGGTCGTAAAATCTTAATGTCTGGCGGTGGTAAATGTAATTTTACTAACCTAAATGTTGAAGCTACCCATTATATTTCTCAAAATCGCCATTTTTGTAAATCTGCTTTAAAACGGTTTAGCCAATGGGATTTTATCCAACTGGTTAATCAATATGCTATTGCCTATCATGAAAAAGATCATGGTCAGCTATTTTGTGATAATTCAGCGCAAGATATTGTCGATATGTTGGTCAAAGAATGCCAAAAAGGACAAGTTAAATTTATGTTACAAACACAACTTGAAGATGTTGTTGAAGAACAACAAGGATTTAAGTTATCTACTTCACAGGGTTGTGTTTATACAGATAAATTAATTGTGGCGACGGGTGGACAATCTATGCCTGCACTCGGTATGACCGCTATTGGTTATAAAATTGCTGAAAAATTTTCTATCCCAGTTGTGCCTGTAAAAGCAGGGCTAGTGCCGTTTACCTTACATAAACCTTTGTTAGCTGTATTATCGACGTTATCAGGAATTGCTCTACCAGTTGAAGTATCTAATAAACGTATCAGTTTTAAAGAAAACCTACTATTTACTCATCGAGGATTATCTGGGCCAGCCATTTTACAAATCTCCAGTTATTGGCAAGCAGGTGAAGCAATAACGATCAATTTATTGCCTGACGTTGCTTTTGAGGAAGATTTTAAGCCTTTGTTAGATAATAATCGTAATCAAAGTCTTAAAAATTGTTTAGCCCAAATATTACCTAAGCGGTTAATTGAAGCGTTAATGCAACTAAATTTGATTGTTGATTCAACTGTTAAACAGTTAACTCCTACTCAGCAACAAGCGCTGTATCAAACATTAACAACATGGAATGTAATACCAAATGGAACGGAAGGTTATCGCACCGCAGAAGTAACTTTAGGCGGAGTGAGTTGCGATGCGTTATCTTCAAAAACCATGGCCGCACAAAAACAACCTAATCTTTATTTTATTGGTGAGGTTGTTGATGTAGCTGGTTGGCTTGGTGGTTATAATTTCCAATGGGCTTGGAGCAGCGCATTTGCCTGCGCCCAAGCCTTGAGTCAAGTATAATCAACTATCAATAACACCCATTTGGATATGATATTTTTTCACTTTATATTGTAATGTCGTTCGTGAGATATTGAGTAATTTTGCCGCAGTAATAATTTTACCATTGGCTTGATTTAATGCATCAATGATAAGTTGCTTTTCATAGTTTTCAACTTGTTCAGTTAGATTGCCGGTTATCTCTTTAATATTTGGCTTTTCAAGCTTAGCTTCTTCTTGTGAAGAAGGGCTTGGAAGGTCAAATAACTCGTCATCAAGAACAATTTGTTGTAATTCTCCTGGCTCATTTTGTAAAACCATACTACGGACGATAGCATTCTCTAGCATTCGTACATTACCTGGCCATGGAGCTGACATTAATTGCTGCAATGCATGTTCACTGATGCCGCTGATCACCATATTGACATCAGTTTTATGTTTATCGATAAAATATCGTGCCAATACAGGGATATCTTCTTGTCTTTCTCGTAAGGCTGGAAGTTTGATTAAACCAACATTTAATCGATAAAATAGGTCACTGCGCATTTTACCTGATTTTAGCAATTCGGCCGGTGATTCATTCATCGCCGCCACAATTCGCACATCGGCATGTTGCTCTTTATTACCGCCTAACGGCCAATAAGTTTTTTCTTGCAAGAAGCGTAATAGTTTACTTTGCATTTCAAGTGGCATTGCATTAAGTTCATCAAGAAATAAGGTTCCACCATTGGCAAGTTCAAGATAACCTTGACGATTTTCAGCGCCGGTAAAGGCTCCTTTAACCGTCCCAAACAAAGTACTTTCAATCAATGTGGTTGGTAAAGCGCTACAATTTAGTGAAATGAATGCTTTATCGCGGCGTTGACTGGTTTGATGAATTAAGCGAGCAAATAGCTCTTTCCCTGTACCAGTTTCACCAACAATTAATACCGGAACATCATTACTGCCTAGAATATTGGTTTGATCGATAACCTCTTGCATTTTGTTCGACGCAAAAACAATTTCCGGTAGCGGTTGTTCTTTATTGTGATATAACTTTCTATTAAGGCGAAAAACCTGATCTTGTAACTGCCTAACATTGGATATATTTCGTCCTATTTCAACCGCACCGATAATCTCTTTATTATGATTATAAAGCGGTACTGTTGTGTGTTGATAATCAACTAATTTACCTACATGATTATAGTAAGTTTGATAAGTATCTTGATACTCCTTACCATGTAAAGCTTGTAGCATAGTACTATCTTCTTTTTTCAAATTAGGGTAAACTTTAAGCATTGGTTTACCGATGGCTTGCTCCATTGTATAGCCATCCAGTTCTGCGCTTTCCTGATTGTAGTAAATGTATTTACCTTCTTTATCAATAATGGCCATTGGCTGATGTATTAGATCAAAAAAATGTTTAAATATTTCCAATGCTTGTAATAATTCAGGATCAATTATCATGATTCTAAAGCCTTTTAAAAATGGATTATTGTTAAGTATAGCTAGCGTTGATTTAAATATCTTTCAAGTATTACTAAAAATAGTGACAAATTTTCGTCATAAAAACGTATTTCTTACTAAATGACTAGTATTTTATTTGTAATTATTTCGTTAAGATATTGATTATTTGTGTTTTTATAAGTTGGCACGTTGATTGCATTGTAAGTGAGTAATTTTTTACTTACCTTTTTTATGTACTAATTAACTGGAGGTCATATGTCCGACACAATTATGTCAAATTATAACAAATTACGTACCGATCTAATAACAAAAGATCGTCGTTTTAGTGCTCAAAACGGCAAACTTTGTTTTGATGGTGTGAATTTGGAAGAATTAGCCAAGAAATATCCAACACCTTTCTATGTATTTTCTGAAAAAGAAATCGATCGTAATATTCAGGAAATCAAAGATTCGTTCAAAGCTCATCCAAATACTAAGATTTTCTATGCGTCAAAAACCTGTTCAGTAATGGGTGTTCTTAAAGCGATTAAAGATGCGGGTATCTATGCAGAAGCAAACTCAATGTTTGAAGTACGTAAATGTTTAGAAATCGGTTTCCCAGGTAGTCAAATTGTTTTCAACGGTGTGGTTAAAAAACCGGTTGATTTAGAATTTGCAATCCAAAACGATCTTTATATCATCAACGTTGATAGCTTATATGAATTAGATATCATCGATGAAATTTCACGTCGCTTAAAGAAAGTAGCCAATGTTTGTGTGCGTGTTGAACCAAATGTTCCATCAGCAACTCACGCAGAATTAGTTACTGCTTACCACGCTAAATCAGGTATCGATTTAGAACAAGCTGAAGAAACTTGTCGTCGTATTCTTGAAATGCCTTATGTACATTTACGTGGTTTACATATGCACGTGGGTGACCAAGTGCCAGAAGCAGAACCATTTGCTAAAGCAACCAAAGTATTAGTTGATGAATCACGCCGTTTAGAAGAAGTTTTAGGCATTAAATTTGATTTAATCAACGTAGGTGGTGGTATTCCAGTTCCTTATAAATACGATGATGAAAATGGTAATCCATTACAAGACAACATGTATGCTGGTATTACTGCACAAGATTTCGCTGATGCGGTAATTAGTGAAGTTCACAAATGGCGTACAGACGTTGAAATCTGTATCGAACCAGGTCGTAAAGTTACCGGTTCAGCAGGTGTGCTTTTAACTGAAGTTGCTTGTGAAAAACGTAAAACTAACTACGATTTAGACGGTAACATTGAAGAACATGTTGAATGGAAATTTGTTGATGCTGGTTATAGCGTATTATCTGACAGCCAACACTTTGATTGGTTCTTCTATGTTTATGATGCGTCAAAAATTACTGAACAACATGATGAGTACATTAAATTAGCTGGTCCATTATGTGATGGTGGTGACTATTTCCATGTTGGTGTTAAAGGTGAAGAATTCTTATTACCTAAAGATACACAAATTGGCGATATCATTGCTTTCCTTGATGCTGGTGCTTATACCATTGAAAGCCAAACGGTTTATAACAATCGTCCACGTACAGCTGTTGTTATGATCGATAAAGAAGGCAAAGACCGATTGATTCGCCGTGAAGACACTTACGAGGATATGGTTGGATACGACGTGTATTAATCATGAGCTATCTGGGGCACTTAGTGCTCCAGATATTATAATGTGAGGTTATTTTATGAGTGATTCTAAAGATTCAAGTTTACTTGGTATTAAAGACATTGTGTTTATGAATGTCATTGCGATTCTAAGTTTACGTCAAATTCCTAATGTTGCTCCTTATGGAGCGTCAGCAATGGTCCTTTGGCTACTTGCTGCATTTTGTCTGTTTTTCCCATTAGCTATGGTTTGTGGTGAACTTTCTACTGGTTGGCCAAAAGATGGTGGGATATTTGTTTGGGTAAAAGAAGCGTTTGGTAAACGAATTGGCTGGATAGTAGTCGTTTGTTTCCTATTTTCATGCGTGCTTTTCTTCCCACTTATGTTGCAATTTGGTTTTACTGCAATTGGTTACATGTTTAGTCCTGAATTAGCACAGAATCAGGTGTTTATTGGTGTTGGCTCCATGGTGGTATTCTGGATCTTAACATTAATGAATATCAAAGGGATGAAATGGACTAAAATTATAAACAGTGTTAGTGCATGGTTAGGGGTATTTATTCCTGCTGGTATTATCGTGTTATTAGCTATTGTCTGGTTAATGACTGGTCACCCAATGGCAACTGATTATAGCCATGTTAGTGATTGGATTCCGGATTTAAGTAGCTGGGATACTATTGTATTTTTATCAAGCATGATGTTCGCTTTTGCTGGACTTGAAGTGGCACCAATGATTGCTGGTCGTACTCGTAATCCACAACGTGACTTCCCTAAAGCGATGGCTGTATCTGCAATTGTTATTGTGGGTATCTATATGATCGGTACTTGGGCAATTAATACTTTATTACCTGCTGCTGATACCGATATTGTTGCCGGTGTAATGCAAGCGATGGAAGCTGCCGCTCAAGAGTTACATATGCCTTGGTTATTACCTGTAATGGCAATCTGTTTATTCTTTGGTGCATTGGGTCAAATTAACTCATGGTTAGTTGGTCCTATCTATATGTTACAAGAAGCATCAAAAGAAGATAATTTACTTGGCGAACGTATTGGTCGTTTACATCCTGTATATCAAACACCAGCATTTGCTTTAGTTATCCAAGCAATCATTGTAACGGTACTTTGTTTCTCAACATTCGTATCACCAAGTATTGCTGCTGCATATTGGATGTTAACTGCATTAACAACCATTTGTTACTTTATCCCTTATTTAGTGATGTTTATTGCTTACTATCGCTTACGTATTACTCAACCAGATGTACCTCGTAGCTTTAAGATCCCAGGTAAAGTATTACCAATTGTTTTACCAGGTTTAGGATTCTTATCTACATTATTTGCGGTGATCTTAGTCTTTATTCCACCAGCACAAATTGATATGGGTGGATATGTTGAGTATATCGCGAAAATTGTTGGTGGTGCAGTGCTTGCAATTGTGTTAGCTGAATGGATATACCATCGCGCACAAAAACGTAATCGCTTGCAACAACAATAAGATATAGAGGAGTAATTTATGTACAAACCTATATTAGAAATTGATTTAGGTAAATTAAAAGACAATGCTCGTGTTGAAAAAGAGCTATTAGCTAAACACGGCATTGAAGTAATGGCAGTAAATAAAGTCTTTGACGGTTGTGTGGAGACCGCCAAAGCGGTACTTGATGGCGGTATTGATGTTATCGCCGAATCAAGAACCTACAATTTGAAGAAACTTAAAGATGCATTAAATTGTAAAACTTGCCTATTACGCAGCCCTTGTTTAAGTGAAATCAGTGAAGTTGTTAAGTATGCTGATATCAGTTTAAACAGTGAAAAACAAGTTATTCAAGCACTTTCTGATGAAGCGGTAAAACAGCAAAAAGTCCATCAAGTTTTATTAATGGTGGATATGGGTGATTTACGCGAAGGGATTTGGTTTGAACATCTAGACGATATTATTGAAACGGTCAAACTGATCCTTTCTTTACCCGGTGTTGAGCTTTATGGGCTTGGTACTAACTTTAACTGCTATGGAACTGTGCTACCGACAGTGAAAAATGGCGTAGATTTTTTACACATAGCACGCAAAGTAGAAGAAGCTTGTAATATCAAGATCAAATATCTATCTGCTGGTAACTGTACAAGTTACCATCTACTTGATAAAGGGATCTGGCCAGAAGGGCTTAATCACATTCGTATTGGTGGTTTACATGAGTTTGGTATTGAGTATGTCGATATGAAATATCTTGATGAGTTTCATCACTCAAACAAACCTGTCGAGAAAGCTTGTAGTGACATGTATAAATTATATGCACAAGTTATCGAGCTTAATAGTAAACCTACCGTGCCTGTTGGTGAATTAGGTGTTGATGCCTTTTTGAACAGCAAAACCTTTGTTGATCACGGTACTCGTAAACGAGCTTTACTTGCTTTTGGTCGTCAAGATGTGCCGGCGGAAAGCTGTGTACCGGTTAATGATAACATTACGGTATTAGGTCAAACGAGTGATCATACTATCGTTGATATTGAAGATGTTTCTGAAACATTGCGAGTTGGCGATATGATTGTTTTTGAGCTTGATTACACAGCTCTGCTTATGGCTTGCCAAACCAACGGCGTAGAAAAACGATTTGTTTATTAATATATAACTGCTGCTGGGCAACCAGCAGCTATTATTGATTACTAGGCGGTTTACATGGCAACATCAGAACCTCAAGAAAGTCCTTATCCCAGTACTTTAAAGAAAAACTTAAAGAATCGTCATTTATTGATGATTTCATTAGGTGGTTCAATTGGTACCGGATTATTTATTGGTATTGCAGCGCCACTTAGCACGGTTGGGCCTTTAGGGACCATTATCGCGTATCTACTTGCCGGCAGTATTATGCTGTCAACCATGCTTTGCTTAGGTGAACTTTCTTGTGCATTCCCTCATGCAGGGTCTTTCCAGCATTATGCATTAATGTTTATTCCACATCCTATCTGGAGTTATACCATTGGTTGGTTATATTGGCTAAGCTGGGTACTATCTATGGCTGCTGACTTAACAGCGGCGTCTATGATTGCTCATCAAGTTTTTTCCTCTATTCCTATCTACATTCTTAGTCTAATTATTCTAACTGTTATCACTTGTGTTCATTTAACCTCTGTTCGTGCTTTTGGTGAAAGTGAATACTGGTTTTCAACGATTAAAGTATTAGCTATTATTGCGTTTATTGCAGTTGGTATATATCTACTTTATCAACAATATAATCAAACGCATGAGTTACCTACCTTTAAAACCGATCAAGGTTGGTTCCCTAATGGCTTTTTATCCATCTTTGTTTGTATGACTATTGTGACTTATTCATTTCAGGGGGTGGAATTAATTGGTAGTGCCGCCGGTGAAGCGCAATCACCTCAAACGGTATTACCGAAAATTATCACCGGTGTGGCGTTTCGGATAATTTTGTTTTATGTGTTAGCGATTGCCGTGTTAGCACTGGTATATCCCTATGGTACAACACATGATGAAATTAGCCCATTTGTTTGGGTATTCAATAAAGCAGGGATAACCTTTGCATCTTATGCAATGCTGTTTGTTATCTTTTGCGCGGCGATTTCGGCTGCTAATTCGGCGATTTATGCTAGTTCTAGAATGTTATGGTCGATGGCTCAGGATAATTTAGCACCAAAATATTTTTCAGAAGTGAATAAACGTGGCGTGCCAACCAAAGGAATATTGTTTATTGCCATTATTGCTTTAGTTTCGTTATTTTCCAAGTATATCGCAGCTGAAAAATTATACCTCTATTTAGTAGCAAGTACCGGACAAGTTGGTTGTTTTGCGTGGATAATTATTGCTTGGTGTCAGTACCAATTTCGTAAAGGTGTGAATCAAGGTAAATACAGTAAAGATATGATTAAATTTAAATCACCGCTATTTCCTTGGTTAGCGATGATCTCCATTACCGTTAACATTATTATTATTGTTGGCGTATGGTTTGGTGAATCAGGACATTTTATTTTATTATCTGAGGTAATCTTAATTTTTGTTATCTTGAGTTCATACTACTTTTTCAAAAAACGACATTTAAATAATAAATTAAATTAATTTTATTCGTTATTTATGTAATCACCTAAACTCTAAATTAAAGGTGATTACATACTATCAGTGATAACTTTCTCTATCTTTATTTCTATCTGAAAGAGGGCTAGCCTGACTTATTTTAGGAATGCAGCAACGCCAGTAAAAACAACTTGTGCCGCAATCGCTGATATTAATAATCCGGTGAGTTTTGACAAAATGGCAATACCGGTATTTTTTAACACTTTAGCAATGCTTTTGGCACATAGTAACATGGCGTAAATACCACTTGAGGCGATCAATAACGAAAGCGCGCCAATCAGATTTTGCATAATACCAACTGAACTTGTGCCCATTACAATAATTGTACCGATGGATGCCGGCCCCATACATAGCGGTATTGCTAATGGCACGACACTAATATCATCATCATCACTATGAATTTTATTTTTTTCCGGTGAATCATTCATTAAAGCAACAGCGGTAATAAACAGTAATGCTCCCGAGCCAATTCTAAACGCATCGAGTGTAAAACCGAATACACTAAACATGGCATTACCAAAAAAGAATAGCACAATACCAATAATGAACACCGCACACGATGTTTTAAGTGCCGTTTTACGGCGTTGTGCTTCATCATACTGCTTAGTGCCACTTAAAAATGCACTTAGCACAGCTGGTGGCGTCATCAATGCAAATAACTTGGTTGTGGTGGCAAGAATCTCAACAAGATAGTTGTCCATAGTGTTACCTTTTTTTATCACTAGATGTTGCTTGAAATGTGTCAACGATTGTTGGCGGGAATGAACATTTACTATACACATAAAAACGGTCACCATAAAGGTGACCATTTTAATTGGATATATTTTAATTAGTTTATTAAATATGAACCAATTGGAATTAGTTAAGGCGCTCTTTGATACGAGCAGCTTTACCACGAAGTTCGCGTAAGTAGTAAAGTTTAGCTTGACGTACTTGACCACGACGTTTCACAGTAATTGAATCAACAATTGGTGAGTGAGTTTGGAATACTCGTTCAACACCTTCGCCATTCGAAATTTTACGTACTGTAAATGCAGAATGTAAACCACGATTACGAATAGCTATAACTACACCTTCATATGCTTGAAGACGTTTTTTGTTACCTTCAACAACCCATACTTTAACTTCTACCGTATCACCCGGGCGAAAAGACGGGATGTCTTTTTTCATTTGTTCTTGTTCTAATTGCTGAATAATTGCATTTTTCATAATTTTGTCTCTTACTAGTTATACTGAAATATTATTGGCTCGGTTTATCACGATATTCCTGTTGGAATTCAGCGAGTAAACGTTGCTCTTCATCAGTCAGAGCTAGATTTTCAAGAAGATCTTCTCTTCTCAACCAAGTTCGTCCTAGTGATTGTTTTAATCGCCAACGACGAATCGCTTCATGGTGACCAGACATTAATACATCGGGCACCGCCATTCCATCTAACACCTCTGGACGAGTATAGTGAGGGCAATCAAGTAAACCGTTAGCAAAAGAGTCTTCTTCTGCTGATGATTCATGATTTAACACGCCAGGGATAAACCTTGCTAATGCATCAATCATTGTCATCGCCGGTAATTCACCGCCACTTAACACGTAATCCCCAATTGACCATTCTTCATCAATTTCGGTTTGGATAACGCGTTCATCTATACCTTCGTATCGTCCACAAATCAAAATCAATTTTTGATATTGTGACAACTCGCAAACTCCCTGTTGGTTTAATTTGCGCCCTTGTGGGGAAAGATAGATTACTTTAGTATCTTCACCTGCTACAGCTTTGGCTGCATGAATCGCATCTCTAAGTGGTTGTACCATCATTAACATGCCGGGACCACCACCATAAGGTCTATCGTCGACAGTCTTATGCTTATCATGCGCAAAATCGCGCGGGTTCCAATAATCTACTGTTAACAGCCCATTTTTAACGGCTCGACCAGTTACGCCATAACAGGTAATAGCTTGGAACATTTCGGGAAAAAGGCTAATTACGCCAATCCACATATTCTTACCTTACCAATTAAAATGCAGGATCCCAATCGACCACAATCATTTTTGTTGTTAAATCAACTTGTTTAATAAATTGTTCTTCAACAAAAGGGATTAAACGTTCTGTTGCTCCAAATGCATCTTTTAGATTTGCTTTAACAACCAATACATCATTAGAACCGGTTTCCATTAAATCAGTTACCTGACCTAAGTCATAACCATTAACTGTTTTTACTCGACAGCCAATGAGATCTTTCCAATAAAAATCACCTTGATTTAATTCAGGCAATTCTTCTGCATCAACAAATACTTCAGCATTGGTTAACGCATTAGCTTGGTCGCGATCATCAACGCCTTTGAGTTTGACAATCATGTCCTGATTATGCGGTTTAAAGCTCTCTACAATTACTTCTTGCCATTTTCCAGCACGCTGGATATACCAAGGTTTGTAATCAAAAATACTATCTGGAAATTCTGTAAACGAAAAAATTCTGAGCCATCCACGAATGCCGTAGCTTGAACCAAGTTTACCAACAATAATTAGATTCTCAGTATTCATCATCACAGTTACTATTACTTAATTAAGCAGCTTTTTGTGCTTGTTTGATCAATGCATTAACACGATCAGAAACGGTTGCACCTAAACCAACCCAATGATTTACGCGATCAAGATCTAAACGTAATTCTTCTGCTTTACCTTGTGCAATTGGATTAAAAAAGCCAACGCGCTCAATAAAACGACCATCACGTGGGTTACGGCTATCAGTGACAACTACTTGATAAAAAGGGCGCTTTTTAGAGCCACCACGAGCTAAACGAATAGTTACCATAACATCCTCTTAAATTAAAAAATAATCTTTCTTTTGCCCAACATGGACAAAATCAAAGCCCCAGAATTATACTCTTTCTAGCAAAAAGTGCAATGATTGATTGAGTGTGAAAAAGCGTGGTGGATTTAGTTATTGGCAAGTTTTGTTATGAATGAATATAAATTAATCTTTTAACCAATTTATATTATAAATAATAAGCTTAAGCTATGTTGGTTAATTAGCTGAATTATGATATTGCGATAGTTAGCCTTTTAAATAGCTGTTTGCCCAATAATTAAGACTTTTTACGCTTAAATGCGCGAATTAAAACATCAAAAAAACCTAATGATTTAACCATTCTCTGACCATCAACATATACTCGGATAGCTCTTAATACTTGTTTGGGATCTTTAGATGCAAAGGCAAATGTACCATCTTTCTTGGTTTGTATAGAGTAACGTGATATCCATCTTCCTTTAAAAAATACCGATGCAATGACATAATCGACTTCTTCCCAAGGTATTTGAATATATTTGCGCGGATCTCGCTGATGATAAAATTCGAACGCTTTATCGCCAATCATAATATGACCGTATTCTGAAAGTCCTGAAAAAGCAGTCGCTTTTACGGTTAAATCTATTTTGCTATTTAATGACTGAACCATTTAGTTGTTTGTATCCCTGATGCAAATTTGAGTTACTCATTACACCCTTTCTCGATTATTTTGAAAAAAGGGTGATTAATGTTTGAGGAAAGCGACAATTTTTGCTTTAAAAAGTGCTCTCCTCAATTTTTTTAGTCAAAACGATTATTTCTATAAAAGACCAACAACGTGACCAATAATACCGACTAAAAATAGTCCAAGAATAATTAAAATTGGCGATACTTTTTTACGAAGTAACCACATACATAAGAAAGTTAATAATAATGGCACCAGTCCAGGTATTAACTGATCTAAGTTATTTTGTAAGGTGGTGACTTTTTCTTGGTTAAGCGCCAATCCACTTTGCATTTGAATCAATGCTTGGTGAATACCTTCGGCACCAGCTGGAAGGGAATTCCAATCGATAAATGCACCATTATCTAATTTAACCGTTGATACAATTGGTTGGAATTTTATTGAAACCCATCTTTGCACTAATGCTGCTAGTACAAACATCCCCAAGATAGATGCACCTTTGGTGATTTTTTGTAGCAAACCACCACCTAAATTGTCGGTAATTTTTGAACCAGTACGGTACCCGAATTCTTGGGTAAACCACATAAAGCTCCAACGAATAATATTCCAAAATAAGAAGAATAAAATTGGTCCTAAAATGTTACCGCTTAGGGCGAGTGATGCACCAAGTGCGCCGAGCATCGGACGAACAGTAAACCAGAACACAGGATCACCTACACCGGCTAAAGGTCCCATCATTCCCACTTTTACCCCTTGAATTGCAACATCATCAACCGGTGCACCATTAGCTCGTTCTTCTTCTAAGGCTAGAGTTACACCGAGTACTGGTGATGCTAAGTAAGGGTGAGTATTAAAAAATTCTAAATGGCGTTTCAAAGCTGCTGAACGGTCTTCTTTTGTGGTATATAATTTTTTGATAGCGGGAATCATTGAATAGGCCCAACCACCATTTTGCATACGTTCATAATTCCAAGAACCTTGGAGGAAAGTTGAACGCCAAGCTACCGCTAAACGGTCTTTTTTGCTTAATTGAATTCGATCTGTCATGTTCTTCTCCAAGTTCCTAGTAATCATTCAAAATATCATCAAGTGGATCGCCTTTACTTCCACCGTTTGATGAATTGCCACGTTCAGAAAGGTTTATATAAATCAGTGCTAAAGCGATACCTAAGGCACCGAGTGCAATTAAAGTTAATTGTGATATTGCCGCAACCACAAAACCGATAATGAAAAATGGCCAAACTTCGCGGTTTGCCATCATATTGATTACCATAGCATAACCAACGGCAACCACCATTCCACCACCAATAGCCATACCCGTTGTTAACCATTCAGGCATTGCGTTTAACGCTTCTTTGACGGCTTCAGCAGGAATAAATAATAATGCAGCAGCTGGAATAGCAATACGTAGACCTTGTAAACAAACACCTAACATTTGTAGCCATTCTATTTTGCGAATATTACCTTCTTCAGCCGCAGCATCCATTAAGTGTACTAAAGGTACTGCAATTGTTCGCACAATCATAGTTAAAAACAGGCCAGCAACAGCAAGTGGAATTGCGACGGCAATCGCAGTTGATACACCTGCAACACCTTGACCACCAAGCACTAAGATAATCGATGAAGCTACAGCAGCAAGAGCTGCATCAGGTGCTACTGCTGCACCAATATTCGCCCAACCTAATGCAATCATCTGTAATGATCCACCAAGTACGACGCCTGCTTCTAGATTACCTGTTACCAGACCAATTAATGAACAAGCAACCAATGGTTGGTGGAATTGGAATTGATCCAAAATACCTTCCATCCCGGCTAAAAAAGCAATAACTATCACTAGAATGATAGCAACAATTGATAAAGTCATAATAATAACCCCTTAATTAAACTAGTTTTGTTGAGCTAATTCTTGTTTCGCTTTTTTTAATAATTCATCCATATTATCGTTTGAATCATTAGGTACTTTGCGAACATCAAATTTCACATTTTTCGCTTTCAATTTTTCGAATGCGTCAACATCTTGAGCGCTCATTGATAACACTTTGTTGACCATTACTTTGCCAACTGAATGTGCCATTGAACCCACATTTAATGTTTCAATATCGACACCACCGTCTAAAGCTCGCAGTACATCTTCAGGGTTTTCGAACAGTAATAAGGCTTTGGTATTGCCAAAACGCGGATCATGGGCAACTTGAATAATCTTTTTAATTGGCACGACATTAGCTTTAACACCAGGAGGAGCCGCCTCTTCAATTAGTTTTTTCCGTAATTCATCTTTGGCTACTGAATCAGAAACCACGATAATCCGATTAGGATTAGTTGCTTTAGTCCAAGACGTCGCCACCTGACCATGTAATAAGCGCGAATCAACACGAGCTAATACTATTTTCAACTTACCATCACCTAACACAGTACCTTCTGGGATAGTATTTGATTGTTGGTTGTTTACTTGTGGTTTAGCCGCAATTTCAACAGTTGTTCGAATTCCTTCTTGAGCTGACTCTATAATTGCTGCAGCCACTTGTTTGGCACTATCCATGGATAAACGTGATGAATAGGCTTCGATCAGCATGGGAAGGTTCAAGCCAGCAACGATAGCCCAATTTGGGTGTTCGCCACAGAGTGTATTGGCTTGATTAAATGGCGTTCCACCCCATAAATCAACTAAAAACAGTACTTCGTTTTGGTTATCGAAAGTAGCTATTGCTGCTAGCATCCGTTCTTTTAAACTATCTGGACTATCACTTGGGTGCAAGGTAACGGCTTTAACGTTTTCTTGCTCGCCAAATATCATCGTCCCTGATTGTAAAATACCTTCAGCAAACTCACCATGAGTTGCTAGGATAATTCCAACCATAACGTACCTCCTAGGTTTCTATATTATTGCTAATATAAAGTTAATAAAATAAAGCAAAGTAATTTTATTTTAGTTAACAAAATAAGCTATTACCTTGATCTGTATCAAAGATTAATAACAATAATTGTCAACTGATTAAATAATCTTCATTTAACTAACATATAAAAATTATGCCATGCTTTCTAAGACTACTGTTCAATAAGAGAATAAATTAGGTATTATTTTATACTAATGCTTTACGAATGAAGCCATTATTTTGTTCTAGTTTTGTTTTTGCTTGCTGAGCGGTTAGTCCGGCAAGAATCATTAAAATAGCTGTTTTACAATGTTGATTACATTGATTTAACGTTGTTATAGCTGTATCTCGGTTGCAATCGGTGGCTTGCATAACAATTGATATTTGCCTTTCAACAAGCTTAGCATTAGTGGCTTCAACATCAACCATTAAATTACCATAAACTTTGCCGATTTTAATCATACTGGCTGTTGTTAACATATTGAGAATCATCTTTTGTGCAGTGCCGGCTTTCATTCTTGATGAACCGGTAATGACTTCGGCTCCGACAATAGGGGTAATAGCAATATTAGCCAAATTAATCATTGGTGCATTAGGATTGCAACATAAACTTACCACTGTAGCGCCAAGTGATTTTGCATATTGCATGCCGCCAATAACATAAGGTGTGCGCCCACTAGCAGCGATACCAACTAAAATATCTTTAGCACTAAAATTAATATGTTTTAGATCATTAATTGCCAATTCGGGTGAATCTTCTGCATTTTCGACAGCTTTAAATATGGCAGGATGCCCACCAGCGATTAATCCAACCACTTGTTCAGGAGCTGTTCCATAAGTAGGCGGACACTCGCTGGCATCTAAAATTCCCAATCGACCTGAGGTGCCGGCACCAAGGTAAACTAAACGGCCATGATTTAGGAATGCATCGCTAATTGTATCCACGGCATTAGCGATGTAGCTAAGTTGTTTTTCGACTGCAAGTGCTACTTGTTTATCTTCATTATTGATAATTTGCAGAATTTCCAGTGTCGATGCGCAGTCAATATTTTCGCTCGCATTGTTGCGATTCTCAGTAATCATTACTGATAAATTAATGTTTGGCATGTGATTTTAACCCTAACCATACAAAAGCAATAAGAATAGCAAATAGCATACCAAAACCGACGCCAATTGTAATGACTGATAATCCACCAGCGACAGCTAAGGTATAAGCACTTAACATAATCATCATTGCGCTATACTCGCTTAAGTTCTGTATTGAAATAACACTTCCGGCACCGACAAGCTCTTTACCAATTTTTTGAATTAGTGCATTTAATGGCACTAAAAAATAACCGCCTAATGCACCAATCACAACTAATAGTATATAAGAGCTAATCATATGACTTTGTAACGTGAATGCGATGACCGCCAATCCCATTAATATTCCAGCTGGAATACAGCGAAGGGTATTGGATATTGAAACCGTCGCACTAGCAAGCCCTGCGCCAACAACAATACCTATTGCCACAACCGCATTTAGATTTGTTGGCGTTGAATTGTCGGTAATACCTAAAACAAAGGGTACCCAGCTGATTAATAAAAAACGCAGGGTAATACCGGCGCCCCAAAATAGGCTGGTACCAAACAAAGTATAGAGTGCTTGTTTAGTGTTAAAGATGATTTTAAAGGTTTTAGCAAAATCTTTTATCATACTCAAAAACTTCCACTCAATATCTTGTCGAGCAGCAGGTAATTTGGGGATAAAAATATTTGCTATCATCGCCAGCCCATACATAACAACACAAGTAAGCAATGCTAATGTAATATCTAAATCAGCAATATGGCCACCGGCAAGTGAACCAAGTAAAATAGCTGCAATGGTTGACGCTTCTATTAAGCCATTCGCTTTAACTAAATTATCGCCGGAAGTAAGTTCTCCTAAAATACCATATTTTGCTGGCGAGTAACCGGCAGCGCCAACACCGACCAAAAAATAACCTAAAAATGGATTGATATTTAAGCAGATAAGCGCTGCACCTAATAATTTAACCCCATTTGCAATCATCATCGCTTTGCCTTTCGACATACTGTCAGCAAATTGACCAACAAAAGGTGAAAGAAGGATAAAAGGAATTACAAAACCGATTTGCAATGCTGATTGGCTCCATTCTGGATAATGGAGCTGCTTAATAAAAGCAAGGATAGCAAAAAAAATTGCATTGTCAGCAAAGGCTGAAAAAAACTGAGCTAGCATGGTCGCAGCCATGCCAACTGATAACAATGGTTGTTTAGACATATCGAATCCTTGCTGTTATTGATTCTCATCGGCCATTTTACGTAAGGTAATAAAATCGATTTTACCTGTACCCAATAATGGTAACTCTTTAACAACACGAATATCTCGAGGGATCGCTAATGCCGGGATACCTAAATCCTGCGCTGCTTGATTCAGCTGTTCCCTAGTTAATTTAGTCGAGGTTGTAAATAGCACAATCGCTTCTCCTTTGGCTGCATCGGCTTTTACGGTTGCGCCATGCATGGCATCAACATCGACCTTTTTAGCTAAAGCTTCAACACTTTCAAGTGAGACCATTTCGCCAGCAATTTTTGCAAAACGTTTTAATCGTCCTTTAATAGTTAAAAATTCATCTTTATCAATTGCAACGATATCTCCGGTATCATACCAACCCTTGTCCACATTACCATTTTCATCAATAGCAACAGGCTCTTCAAGTACCCCTGGTTTTTCAACCCGTAAGTACCCCTTCATTACGTTAGGGCCTTTAAGTTGTAGCTCTCCGCCATTGCTAATACCTGGAACGGGTATTAATCTTGACTCCATGCCCGGTAACAAACGACCAACGGTACCTGCTTTAAATGCCATCGGCACATTAAGAGCAACAACGGGTGCACATTCGGTTACACCATAACCTTCTAAGATTCGAATACCGTATTTATCTTTCCACTGTTCACGCACCGCATCAGAAAGTTTTTCAGCACCAGCAACTACGTAGCGTAAACGCATAAAATCGTATGGATGTGCATAACGGGCGTAGTTGGCTAAAAATGTAGGTGTTCCAAATAACACGGTACAGTTTTGGTCATAAATGATTTCGGGCACCATACGATAATGTAATGGATTTGGATATAAAAACGTACGACTGCCAGAGAACAACGGTAAAAATAAGCCTGCAGTGATGCCAAAAGCGTGGAAAAGAGGTAACGCTGACATAAAACGGTCTGCAGGCGTTGGATCGATAACAGTACGAATTTGTTCGACATTAGCCAATAAACTGCCATGGCTATGCACAACTCCTTTCGGATTGCCTTCTGAGCCGGAAGTAAATAACACTAATGCCTCGTCTTGACTTGATTGTCGTCGTTTAACTAATCGAGGAATGTATTGATGTACAGCAACGTATAGTTTATCAAAAAAGTTCAAACTGCTACGCAAATCTTCAAGGAAATACCAATTTACATCGTTAATTTCTTCTAATAAGTGATCAAGCTTCCCTTTTTTAATAAATTTACGTGAAGTAATAACGGTTTTTATTTCAGCAGCAGTAATTGCACAGGTTAATCCTTTAGTACCTGCCGTGTAGTTTAGCATTGCTGGAATACGATTTTTAACTGATAAACCAAAAATAGTGGCAACAGTAATTGTTGCATTAGGTAGTAATAGGCCAACTCGTTCTTTCGGTTTGGTAATTTTAGAAATAATACAACTTACACCGATGATCTGCTTAAGTAAGTTTCGATAGGAGGCTTCATGAGTGGTAGGGTCTTGAACCATTCGTGATTTTACGCCATAACGAACTTGAGCTTCGAGCAAAGCTTCAAAAAGGGTTAATTTAGGGCGACTTGCCATTCTGGCATTCATCATAATTTGATGTAATTTTTCACCAGCAATATATCTTCGATCACTTGCTTTTGCTGCGTCAGGCATGGGGATTGATTTTGGTTCCAATACATGAATAGTAATTTTTGGAAATAGACGACGTTTAAATAGGCCTTTTAAGCGACTGGTTAAGGTAAATTCGGCTCCTTCTATCCAAACAGGTACAATGGTCGCCTGAGAACGTGCCGCAACAAATGCCGCACCGTCATAAATCTTCATTAATGATCCGGTTATGGTGATTCGACCTTCCGGAAAAATAACAATTGGTCGGCCTTTTTCAATTTCACGGACCAATTTTTTTATTGCCATAGGACTTAATGGATCCATTGGCACAAAATCGACATAGCGTTTGGCTAAACGAACTAGCCAGTGATTAATATATCCTGCGTAGATAGCAAATACTGGTTTTACTGGTAAAAATACACCGATTAAAACGCCATCTAGAAAGGAAACATGATTAGGGGTGATAAGAAGTCTGTCTTGTTTTAGGTTATCAAGATTACCTTGAATCTTGACATGGAATAAAATCTTTAAAAAAAATTTTAATATTTTAAATAACATCTGATTTCTCAATTTCCGTGCAAAATTGCACTCTGTCATAATAGTGAAAATAATTGCAATATACAAGAAGCTAAATTTCAATTGGATTTAATTGAAATTAAACAATTTGTTATGCGAATTCTTCTAGTTTGAAATATTAATTAATAGACAATAAATAGTAAAAAAGTAAAATAAAAGTTAAATAACTGTAAGGAATGAAAATGTTAGTTTTAACAGCTCAAGATATCCAACAATTTTATACCATGAAAGATGCTGTAGAAGCAGATAAGCAAGCATTAAAAATTTATACTAAAGGTAATAGTGAAGTGCCTTTACGTATTAATTTTGATATGCAAAAAGGACAATGCCTAGTTATGCCTGCCCATATTAAAGAAAACGATGTTGTTGGTTTAAAGATTGTCTCGGTTTTTCCTGATAATCCTAAATTGGGCAAACCATCAGTTCCGGCACAAGTGTTTATGATCGATCCTCAAACGGGCGAAGTTTGTGCGATATTAGATGGCACATTTGTTACGCAATTGCGAACCGGTGCGGTACAAGGCGCTGCCACGGATTTATTAGCTAAAAAAGATGCTAAACGAGCAGTATTAATTGGTACTGGTGGGCAAGCAGCGGCACAATTAGAAGCTATGTTAACGGTACGGCAGTTAACCGATGTAGCTATTTATGGACTTGATGCCAAAAAAGGCAAGCAGTTTACTGAAGAGATGAAACAACGATTTGGCCATTTTTCGGCTAACCTCTATTTTTCACAAGATTTGGATGAAGATATTCGCCATGCTGATATTATTACTTCAGTGACTACATCAAAAGAAGTGACTTTCAATGGTGAGCTAGTTAAACCCGGAACTCATATCAATGGTGTAGGTGCTTACACACCTGAAATGCACGAAATCCCAAGTAATATAGTGGCAAAAGCAGATATTCGTGTACTTGATACTAAAGATGGTGTATTTGCTGAAGCTGGTGATATTATCGACCCAATTAATCAAAATTTAGTCACAAAACAAGATTTTTATGAATTGGGAGATTTAGTTATCGACCCGCAAAAATGTCGTCAAAACGATCAGCAAATCACGTTATTTAAAACAGTGGGAACGGCAGTTTTAGATGTCTATGTCGGTTATGATATTTATCAGAAAGCTAAACAAAAGGGTATTGGAACTACTATCTAATAATTCTTTTTAACTCTTAATCACCCCTTAACCAAAAATTTGAGGAAAGGGGTTTTTTAATGTCTAAAATTGGCATTAATAGTGCTTCTTATGAATATTAATAAGAAGTTAGTTCTATAAAATCAAAAATTATAGGAAAGGTTTTTTTAGCGCTTAAAATTGTCGTTAATGGTATTACTTATTAACATCAACAATAGATTAGCCATAAACAATAAAATAATGCGAGGTAAGGGCGGTTCTAAGATCGAAACTTAGCTTTTCAGCTCTTCTTTTTGTGAGCGACCCAGTAATGACATGGCTGCCTGTTTTGGATCTTTATGTTCGTAAAGTACTTTATAGATTTGTTCAGTAATAGGCATATCGACATGATATTTTTGTGCTAATGACCAAACTTCTTTGGTATTTCTACAGCCTTCAACCACTTGAGCAATGATCTCTTGTGCTTCTTGAATTGATTTGTTTTGACCCAGTAAAATACCAAAACGGCGATTTCGAGATTGATTATCGGTACATGTCAGCACCAAATCCCCTAATCCTGCCATCCCCATAAAAGTGGCGGGATCGGCACCAAGTGCTTCGCCTAATCGCATCATTTCAGCCAATCCACGAGTGATTAATGCTGTTCTGGCATTAGCACCAAAACCAAGTCCATCCGATAAACCAGCACCAATGGCAATCACATTTTTGACCGCTCCGCCAAGTTGAACACCGATAAAATCTTTGCTGCTGTAGACTCGAAACGATTTACTACAGTGGAATAAATTTTGTAGTTCTGTTAAAAATTGTTCATCAGTTGAGGCAACAGTAACTGCAGTGGGTAAACCAGATGCCACTTCTTTAGCAAATGTAGGACCAGAAATAACCGCTAATGGAATTTTGTCACCTAAAACTTCGCGTGCAACATCTTGTAATAATCGTCCAGTATCAACTTCAAGCCCTTTTGTTGCCCAAACAATTTTACTATCCTTTCTTAACAATGGTTTTATTTGTTTAAGAATACTACCAAACGCATGGCTAGGTACAACAATAAGTAAAATAGGTGCAGCAGCAACAGCAGTGGCTAAATCAGCTTCAATTTGCAGTTGATCTGGGAAAGGGATATCAGGCAAAAATTGCCTATTTTGTCTATCATGCTGCAAAATAGCCATCTTATCTGGGTTATGTCCCCACAATAAGGTTTCATGGCCATTACGTGCTAGTAATATTGCTAGCGAGGTTCCATAAGAACCGGCGCCAATTACAGTCACTGCAGCATCTTTACTCATATATAATCCAATAGACTTTATTCATTAACCTAACAATTACAATTATTGTAAGGTTTCAGTTGCACTATTTTGCGCTTGTTGTTCTTGTTGTTGTAAATAGTTAATGAACAATGCTTCAAAATTTACTGGTTCTAAATTAAGCTGTGGGAATGTTCCTTTATTCACTAGGCTTGAAATAACTTCACGCGCATAAGGGAATAAAATATTTGGACAATAAGCACCAACACAATGTTGAATTTGTGCATCATCAAAACCAATAAGCGAGAAAATTCCTGATTGAGTAACTTCACAAATATACACAACTTCTTCTTGCTGTTTTACCGTTACGGTAACACGTAAAGAAACTTCATGCACTTCATCACTTAATGCTTGTGATGCTGAATTTAGCTCTAAATTCATTTCTGGTTGCCACTGCTTAGTAAAAATTTCAGGGACATTATTGGTTTCAAAAGAAACATCTTTAGTGTAAATACGTTGAATTGCAAATTGTGTTTCAGGTTGTTGTGTATTGTTTTGTTCTGTCATGATAAAACCTTATTTTAAAATTATATTATTTTCTAACCAATGGTAAGTTTTCGCCGTTCCAACCAGCAATACCATCTTTTAATGTAAATACATGTAAAAAACCTTGTTTGACTAATACTTCACCAATACCTGCTGATGTTAAGCCATTTTCATCAATCACAATAATGATGTTTTCTTTAAATTTTTCAATAGTTTTCGCACTAGCATTTTTAATATCAACGGGTAGAATGTTGTGTGATTCAGTAATATGCCCTTTTTTGAAGCTATCTGCTGAACGAATATCAACAATAACCGCATTTTGTTTATTGATCATATTAATTGCTTGCGCGTTATTAATTATTTTCACTTTTGACAATTTAATTTTTACGGTTAATACAATGATTGCAACAAATAACACAATCCAACCTAATGAAAGTAAATGATGATTTTTGACAAAAGGTATAATTTCGAGCGTAACAAAGTCCATACTTTTATGATTACCTAATTTATTAAAAATAAGATAAGATTATAACGATATTGTCTACTGAAATACAGATCTAAAGGGAGAAATCTTATTTTAAGCTAATAAGAACTAAAGAATCCTAAGAAGAGAATTAATGTTATTCAGACGATTTATCTTACTGGCATTGCTTTTAGTTACTGTAATCTTGTCTGTTTTAGCCGAACCAAATAATTATGCTACAAATAAAACCGTAAACTTAGATCAAAACATGCAAATAACAGGTGAACCATTATTGTTTGACCTAAATTTAACCTGTCGAGAATTTTTCTAGAAATTGATGCCAATGCACCCGATTATTTTCAATATCATGATTGTCCAATACAAAATGAAGGTCAAACATGTTCAATAACTGTAATTTATAAAATCGACGATAAATATCCTAAGTGAACCCATTAATACTTGATAAAAACTATGGGGATGGGGGAACTGAAATATTCATGCTGTTATTGGCATCAATAAAATCCAGTAATGATCGCTAATTCAAAAGATAGTTTATTATATGAAGCGTCGTTTTTTTAAATGAAACATTTAAACGTGATAGGGATGAAATGATTTTTTATTTAATCATAATCGGTTTTCGAAGATTCGATATATAACTTAATTAAGAAGCATCGCCAATTAACTACTCATGGAGCAAAATTGTGGCATAAATGGTTTATGTGACATTTTGGTGCATTATTTTGGTGCTTTATGCATTATTATGGTGCATTAATGCTTTTTCTGCTATTATTTAATCACTAAAAACCGTCTAAAATGGTTAATGAAAAACTGGCATCATATTTGCATATAATTTAATAAATAGGCAAAATGCCTTTAAACTGAACAATTATTATATGTCCTCAATGGAGAAGCTACATGTCTACACAAAAAGTTTTAACGCTAATAAAAGAAAACGATGTTAAGTTTGTTGATTTACGTTTTACTGATACTAAAGGTAAAGAACAACACGTTACAATTCCTGTAAGTCAAATCGACGCTGATTTTTTTGAAGATGGTAAAATGTTTGATGGCTCTTCCATTGCTGGTTGGAAAGGCATTAACGAATCAGATATGGTGTTAATGCCAGATGCATCAAGCGCAGTGATTGATCCATTTTTTGAAGATGTAACATTAAATATTCGTTGTGACGTTTTAGAGCCAGCGACATTACAAGGTTATGACCGTGACCCTCGCTCAATTGCTAAACGCGCTGAAGAGTTTTTAAAATCATCAGGTATTGCTGATACCGTTATTTTTGGACCAGAACCTGAGTTTTTCTTATTTGATGATGTTCGTTTTGGATCGCCAATGTCGGGTAGCTTTGTTCATATTGATGATATCGAAGCAGCTTGGAATTCTGGTACTAAATACGAAGAAGGTAATAAGGGGCATCGTCCTGGCGTTAAAGGTGGTTATTTCCCACTTCCTCCGGTTGACTCATCACAAGATATTCGTTCTGAAATGTGTTTAATCATGGAACAACTAGGTTTAGTGGTTGAAGCTCATCACCATGAAGTTGCAACTGCAGGCCAAAATGAGATTGCTTGTCGTTTCAATACATTAACTAAAAAAGCTGATGAAGTTCAAATTTATAAATATGTTGTCCAAAATGTTGCTCATGCTTATGGTAAAACTGCGACATTTATGCCTAAACCAATGTTTGGTGATAACGGCTCTGGTATGCACTGTCACCAATCGCTTGCTAAAGATGGCGTAAACCTTTTTGCTGGTGACAAATATGCTGGCCTTTCTGAAATGGCGTTATTCTATATTGGTGGTATTATCAAACATGCTAAAGCGATTAATGCTTTTGCGAACCCAGCGACTAACTCTTATAAACGTTTAGTACCAGGTTATGAAGCACCAGTTATGCTTGCCTATTCTGCACGTAACCGTTCTGCATCAATTCGTATTCCAGTGGTTACTAGCCCTAAAGCGCGTCGTATTGAAGTTCGCTTCCCAGATCCAGCAGGTAACCCATACTTATCATTTGCAGCACAATTAATGGCAGGTTTAGATGGTATTATCAATAAGATTCATCCGGGTGATGCGATGGATAAAAACTTATATGACTTACCACCAGAAGAGTCTAAATTAATCCCACAAGTTGCAGGTTCACTTGAAGAAGCGCTAAATGCTTTAGATGCCGATCGTGAATTCTTAACTCGTGGTAATGTATTTACTAATGACACTATTGATGCTTATATTGACTTAAAACGTCAAGATGTTGATCGTGTTCGTATGACACCACATCCGGTTGAATTTGAACTCTACTACAGTCTATAAGTCATTATTGTATTACTTAAAGCTTTAACCACCGCTGAAGGGCGGTGGTATCTAATGAGAACGGAGAGCCAACGATGACATTTGATAATGAATCTGATGCAAATCTTGTTCTCGACTCAATGATTACCAATATTTTATTACTTGATAAAAAACTCAATATTCTTTATGCCAATACCGCTGCACAACAGTTACTTGCTCAAAGTTCGAAAAAAATATTAGATAGTTATTTTCCCGACCTATTAGGTTATTTTTCCCTCGATATTGAATTGATGCAAAATGCATTAGAGCAGAATCAAGGTTTTACCGATAGTGAAGTTAATTTAGTCATAAACAATGAATTACATATTTTATCGTTAACTGCACAATTGCTGGCTAATGGCCATGTGCTAATCGAAATGGCACCATTAAATAGTCATAAAAAGTTGAGTCAAGAACAATTACAGCAAGCTCAACAAAATGCTGCCCGTGAATTAGTGCGTGGACTTGCTCATGAAATTAAAAATCCACTTGGTGGGCTAAGAGGAGCGGCGCAATTATTGTCACGAGAACTACCTAACAATGAGTTGCAAGATTATACAAAAATTATCATTGAACAGGCAGATAGGTTAAGAAATTTAGTTGATAGGTTATTAGGCCCTCAACAGCGGTTACAACAGAAACAACAGAATATACATCAAGCGATCGAACGGATCTATGCGCTTTTATGTTTAGAAAAACCGCTAAATGTTGAAATTATCCGCGATTATGATCCTAGTTTGCCTGAATTCACTCATGATTCAGAACAGATTGAACAAGTGGTTTTAAATATTGTGCGTAATGCCTTACAAGCAATTGATTCAAAATCTGGTTGTATTAAGATTAGAACTAGAACTGCATTTCAAGTCACCTTGCATGGTCAACGTTACCGACTTTGTGCGCGTATCGATATTGAAGATAATGGCCCTGGAGTTCCAGTGCATATTCAAGATACATTATTTTATCCAATGGTTAGTGGTTATGAAGGCGGTACCGGCATTGGTTTGTCTATTGCCCATAATATTATTGACCAGCATAATGGTAAGATTGAATTTAATAGTTGGCCAGGTCATACTGAGTTTTCTATCTATTTACCAATCAAACAATGAGGTTAATGACAATGAATGTTTGGATTGTTGATGATGATAGTTCAATTAGATGGGTTTTAGAAAAAGCGCTTACTAACGCTCATTTTAACTGCATTAGTTTTTCAAGTGGTCAAGAAGTGATTGATGCTTTAGTTAATCATCCACAGAAGCCAGCAGTATTATTATCCGATATTAAAATGCCGGGTATTGATGGGTTATCTTTGCTTAATTATATTAAAGAGCAAATGCCTAATTTACCGGTGATTATTATGACTGCTCATTCAGACCTTGATGCTGCAGTGAATGCTTATCAAAAGGGAGCTTATGATTATATTCCTAAACCTTTTGATGTCGATGAAGTAATTCAGTTGGTTGAGCGGGCTATTTTACAAAGTCAAAGTAATAAACCTAATAGTTCCTCTACTAGCAAAGCTTCTACCGGTATTATTGGTGAAGCACCTGCCATGCAGGAAGTATTTCGTATTATTGGACGACTCTCTAAATCATCTATCAGCGTACTAATTAATGGTGAATCAGGAACGGGTAAAGAATTAGTAGCTAAAGCTTTGCATACTCATAGCCCACGCTCACAGTCACCATTTATTGCATTAAATATGGCTGCTATTCCTAAGGATTTAATTGAATCTGAATTGTTTGGTCATGAAAAAGGTGCATTTACGGGTGCTGCTCAAATAAGGCATGGTCGATTTGAACAAGCTAACGGTGGAACGCTTTTTTTAGATGAAATTGGTGATATGCCATTGGATGTGCAAACTCGGTTATTAAGAGTTCTTGCTGATGGTCAATTTTATCGGATAGGTGGTTATTCACCTGTAAAAGTTGATGTACGTATAATTGCCGCTACGCATCAAGATTTACAAGCTAGAGTAAGGGAAGGTAAATTTAGAGAAGATTTGTTCCATCGGCTAAATGTGATTCGTATTTTATTGCCACCATTACGTGATAGAGCGCAAGATATACCTAAATTAGCTGAACATTTTTTACGTACCACCGCCAAAGAATTAGGTGTTGAAAGTAAAGTGCTAAGCCCTGATGCTCTTAATCTTTTATGTCTGTTCAATTGGCCGGGCAATGTAAGGCAATTAGAAAATGTTTGTCGTTGGGTAACAGTAATGTCATCCAATAATGAAGTTTATGTGCAAGATTTACCTCCAGAACTATTACAATTATCGGCTTCTGATGCCCCAACTAATTATGAGGTTATTAAAAATGTAACCAATCAGATATTACCAGAAACCGATTGGAAAAAACTGTTAGAACTGTGGGCTAAACAAGCGTTATTAGCTGGTAAAACCGGAATTTTGACGCAAACAGTGAGTGATGTTGAAAAAATTTTATTAAAGTGTGCACTTAATTTTACTCGTGGACATAAGCAAGATGCAGCGAATCTGCTTGGCTGGGGGAGAAATACTTTAACAAGAAAACTCAAAGAATTATCAGATGATAATTGATTATGATAGCATGCCGATTTTTTCGGCAATAAGTGATAATGTTATTATCTAATGTTTTTACCAATTTATTTATTATTATTTTACTGTTTGCTTAAAGTTCATTGAACACTTATTTATTTTTAGTTACAATCGAATGCAAATGATAATTATTCTATTTATCATCCATTCGCTTTTGGACTAAGCTAATAACTAGGAGTTACAATGTATTCATCTATCAAAGTTAAATTTTTAGTATTACTAGCCGCTTTATTTGTATTAGCTGGCTGTGACGATAAAAAACAAGAAGCACCAGTAGCTAATAAAACTATAGCTGTTGAACATGCTCAAGGTAAAACAGATGTTCCTGAAAACCCGAAAAAAGTGGTAGTTTATAACACAGCGACACTGGATATTATTGATGCATTAAAAATTCCTGTAACCGGTGTCCCACAATCGGATGTTCATTTCCCAGAATTCTTATCAAAGTATGCTGATAAAGCTTATACCAATGTTGGTACTTTATTTGAACCAAATTATGAAGTGTTAAGTTCATTACAACCTGATGTGATCATCGCAGGTGGTCGTGCCAATGATGTTTATAAAAAATTAAGTGATATTGCACCAACTATTTCGCTTGATATTGATCCTAATAATTTCGTTGCTAGCTTAACCGAGCGTACTGAACAGTTAGGCGATATTTTTGGTAAACAAGCAGAAGCTAAAAAATTAATTGCTGATTTTAAACAAAAAATTGAAACACTAAAACCTAAAACAGATACAGCGGGAACTGCCTTAGTGATTATGGTTAATGGTGGTAAAATGTCAGCTTATGGCCCTAAATCACGTTTTGGCTTTATCTTTGATGTATTAGGTTTCAAACCAGCAACAACCTTCCAAGAAGCCGGTCGTCATGGTAATGCAGTAACTTCTGAATTTGTGTTAAGTGTTAATCCACAATGGTTATTTGTGTTAGATAGAGACAATGCGATTGGTAATAAAGAAGCTCAATCAGCACAACAAGTTCTAAATAACGAATTAATCCAAAAAACTGATGCATGGCAACAAAATCATATTGTTTATTTAGATTCAACTTCAATGTATATCTCTGGCGGTATTCAAACTTATAGTCAATTAATCGACCAAATAAGTGATGTTTTACAAAAAACATCAGCCAACTAATCATAAGTTATGACAAAAACGGTTTATTTTATTGCAGGCATTGCTCTTTTAATAGCAATGGCTGCATTAAGTCTGTTTATTGGTGCTGGGCATGTGACGTTGGCCGATCTTTGGTCTGACAGTAATATGCGACAAATCTTTTTTGTTAGTCGTGTTCCTAGAACGGTAGCATTACTATTAGCTGGTAGTGCTATGAGTGTTGCAGGCTTAATTATGCAATTACTTACGCAAAATCGGTTTGTTGAACCTTCATTAGTGGGAACAACCCAGTCTGCAAGTCTTGGGCTATTAGTCATGATGGTATTTGCTCCTGGCGCAACTGTAATGATGAAAATGGTGGTGGCCAGTTTATTTGCAATGGCTGGCACGATGTTGTTTATGTTTATCTCACGTAAAATCATCTTTAAATCTGCCTTAATGGTTCCACTTATTGGGATTATGCTTGGTGCAGTAATCAGTGCAATTTGTACTTTTTTTGCCATGTATTTTGATTTATTACAATCACTAGGTGGTTGGGAATCGGGTGATTTTTCTGGCATTTTGCAAGGTCGCTATGAACTATTGTGGTTAGTTGGTGCTATTACCTTACTTGCCTGTTGGAGCGCCGATCGTTTTACTGTCGCTGGATTAGGACGGGACTTTTCTGTCAATGTCGGACTTAATTATAATAAAGTAATGTTAACAGGTCTGATTGTCATTGCACTTATTGGTGGGATTGTTGTGGTGGTGGTGGGGGTACTGCCATTTTTGGGCTTAATCGTTCCTAATATTGTGAGTTTATTGTTTGGCGATAATGTTCGTAAAACTATTCCGTGGATTTGTCTGCTAGGTAGTGGTCTGGTTTTACTCTGTGATATTATTGGACGAGTTATTCGCTATCCCTTCGAAATTCCAGTTAGTGTAATCCTTGGTGTAGTTGGTGCTGTGATATTTTTAGTATTGTTGAGTAAAAAACGTCATGCTGGTTAATCAAAAACGCTTTATTTCAAGTCGAAATACTGTACTGATATTACTGGGTATTGCGCTATTTTGTGTCATTTTTTTCATGACATTCAATTTAAAAGGCAATATTAGTTATATATTGACTCATCGTACTTGGATTGTTTTAACGATGATTTTAGTGGCTTTTTCTGCTGCAACGTCAACTTTGCTTTTTCAAACTGTTACTAATAATCGAATTTTAACACCTTCAATAATGGGATTTGAATCTTTGTTTGTATTGATTCAAACATTGGTAATATTTTTTATTGATGCACAAGGTATTCCTTATATTGGTATTGTGGGTAAATTTATTTTCGAATCATTATTATTAATTTTATTTTCTCTATTTCTGTATCGAGGATTATTTACCAAACTTAAACAAAATCTTCATTTGGTTTTATTAATTGGTATTATTTTAGGAACACTATTTCGTAGTTTCTCCAATTTATTACAACGATTAATGACGCCAACGGAATTCGCTGTTTTGCAAAGCCGTATTTTTGCCACATTTACCCGAGCCGAGCCTGTCTTAATCGTGTTTTCATTAATCATTACCTCAATTATTGGTCTGTTTTTATGGCGAATGCGCTTTCGATTTGATGTATTAGCATTAGGACGTGATAATGCTATTAATCTTGGGGTCGATTATCAGAAAAGTGTCACTATCATTCTATTACTCGTTTCGGTATTAGTCTCAATATCAACCGCGTTAGTTGGGCCATTCACATTCCTAGGTCTACTTATTGCTAATTTAGCTTATAGTATTAGTGGCTCTAGCCAGCATCGTTTTTTATTACCAACTGCGTTTTTATTAGGCGTGATTTTTCTTGTCGGTGGACAGATGTTTTTAGAGCGGGTCCTAAATATGGTGGGCGCATTATCGATAGTAATTGAGTTTATTGGTGGTTCATTGTTTATCTTCTTATTATTGAAAAAGGTTCCGATGTGATAGAAATTGATAATATTAGTAAAAAGTATCAAACCATACCTGTATTAAAAAATGTGAAAGCAATCATACCTCAAGGTGGTATTACGGCAATCATTGGTCCAAATGGTGCAGGCAAATCAACCTTATTATCAATTATTAGCCGTCTATTACTTGCCGATGAAGGACAAGTAAAAATTCATAATATGGATGTGGTTAATACCCCGAGTGATAAACTTGCGACCTATTTATCTGTGTTAAGACAAGAAAATCGTTTTACCAGTCGATTGACCGTGTTTGAGTTGGTTGGATTTGGCCGTTATCCTTATTCTAAAGGGCGATTAAATAAAGATGATTTAGTCTATATTAATCGTGCGCTAGAATTTTTAAATCTAACTGAATATAAAGATAGATTTTTAGATGAACTCTCAGGTGGGCAACGGCAGCGAGTTTATGTGGCAATGGTACTTTGTCAGGATACTGAATATGTATTGCTAGATGAACCATTAAACAATCTTGATATGAAACATGCGGTTGCTATGATGAAACAGCTAAGACGAGCTGCCAATGAACTGGGTAAAACCATTGTGATTGTTATTCATGATATTAACTTTGCTTCAGTCTATTCCGATTATATTTTAGCGATGAAAGATGGCCAACTGGTTTATCAAGGCAGTCCTAAACAAATT
Source organism: Gilliamella sp. W8128 (assembly GCF_016100545.1). Taxonomy (NCBI): domain Bacteria; kingdom Pseudomonadati; phylum Pseudomonadota; class Gammaproteobacteria; order Orbales; family Orbaceae; genus Gilliamella; species Gilliamella sp. W8128. The sequence goes on along the minus strand of NZ_JACFSE010000002.1, from coordinate 211,441 downwards.
ATGGATTCAAAGATATTAGAGGAAATTTTTGATACACCAGTCAAAATAGAAAATATTCATAATCAAAATATTGCTATTTATTATTAGTATCTAAATTTTTTAACAACAAGGATTTAGAAAATAGCTAAATCCTTTTTTTATTTCTAACGTTTAATTATTTAATTTATTTATAAATAATATAACTTTTGTTTACATTTAATTTATGTTCATGTTAAATAACAAGTAGTTTTTTTTTGAGATTAAGTCATGAAATTAGAGCAGATTGCATTGTTAGCTGGTGTATCAAGAACCACAGCGAGTTATGTGGTTAACGGTAAAGCCAAACAATATCGGGTTAGTGATAAAACCATTGCAAAAGTGATGGCGGTGGTAAATGAGTACAATTATCAACCCAACGCAGTAGCTGCAGGTTTAAGAGCAGGTAAAACTCGCACTATTGGTATCATTATTCCTGATTTCGAAAATATCAGTTATAATCGAATTGCTAGCTATTTAGAGCAATTAGTAAAAAAAGAAGGTTATCAATTATTACTCTCTTGTTCTGAAGATGATCCGAAAATTGAAAAAGAGTGTGTTCTGCATTTAAAACAGCGACGAGTGGATGCGTTGGTGATATCTTCGTCATTTGTTGCTGAACCAGATTATGCCTTTTATGATGGTTGGCAAAATAGTGATATCCCTCTGTTCGCATTAGATAGAATATTATCTGTATCAGAGTTTAGGAATGTTGTTGGTGCAGATAAAGAAGATTCAGAAATGCTAGCCAAAGCATTTGATCAGTTAGTTAATGGCACAGTAGTTTATATTGGTGCCTTACCCAATCTATCCGTTAGCCAGCAGCGTATGGAAGGCTTTAAGGAAATTGCATCAAATAGTAACAATAAAGTTGATTTTTTATGTGCAAATAATTATAGTCGTCGTGACGCGGAGGCTACCTTTAGTCAATGGTTAGCATATAATGATTTACCAGATGGTATCTTTTCTACTTCTTTTTCTTTATTACAAGGCACAATTGATGCAATTTTGAAAAAGTTTGATCATCTGCCAGAAAATCTAACTATTGCCACTTTTGGTGATAATGAGTTACTTAATTTCTTACCTTGTAAAATAATTGCGTTATCACAAGATCATAAAGCGATATCAGAAATAACTATTAAACTATTATTTGATAGTTTACATAATAAAAGCTATCAGCCAGGAACCACAGTTATTCCTCGACGCTTAATTTATCGAGGTAGCCTGAGTCGAAAAAGTATTGCTAAAAAATCAATTTAAGCCGTCATAACGACAGCTATTTTCTCAAAAAAACGATCTAGATCACACTTTAGGAATTAATAGATATAATTTACTTGATTATTAACAAGTTTATATTCATTATTGCTGAAACGATTCAATATTATTCAATAACGAACGATTGTGGGATTGCTGAGTTGTTTTTAGTTGACCCAACATTATAACCCAGAGGTATTTATTTTATGTTTCATTTAGTTAAAGAAGATATTCATTTAAATGAACAAGCAACCAATAAAACTGAAGCAATTAAGAAAATTGCAGCTGCATTAACTAGTGCTGGTTTTGTCGGAGAAGGATATGTTGATGGTATGCTTGAACGTGAAGGTCAAGCAGCAACTTATTTAGGTATTGGTATTGCTATACCTCATGGTACGCCTAAAACTCGTCATCTAGTTAAAAAAACCGGTGTGCAAGTTTTCTGTTTTCCAGAAGGTGTAGAATGGGGTGATGATGGTGAAAAAGCCTATCTTGCCATCGGTATTGCGGCAAGTTCAGATGAACACTTAGAATTACTTCGTCAATTAACTCACGTACTTGGTGCTGATGGTGTTGAAGAAAGAATTAAGAATATTCAATCAGCCGACGAAGCTCTCGCTATTTTAACTGGCAAAGAGAGTTTAGAAGATAGTCAATTTGTTATTAATGAATCTTCATTATTATTAAATATTCAAGCTGACAGTTTAGCTACTTTACAAGCTTTAAATGCATCACGATTAAAACAACAAAATGCTGTTAATGCTAGCTTTATTACTAACGTCCTTGATAATAAACCGAATTATTTGGGTGACGGCGTATGGTTAAATGACAGCCGTGAAGGTAATTTAAAAAATGCAATTGCGATTAGTCGTACAGTAAGTGAGCTAAACCAAGACGGTAAGCCAGTTAAACTTCTGATTACCATTTCGGCTATTGATGATAGTGTGGCAACTATCGCCAATAATATTGCTGCGTTAGCTTATAACCAAAAATTAGTACAATTAATTTCAGCAAATAGTGATGATTTTAATAATCTACTTTTATCAGAAACTCAGTCAGTATCATCTGAAAAATCAGCAACTGCCACTGTAAATACAGCTGCAAGCGCAACATCTACTAGTGATGGTGAAGAGTTAAGTCACGTATTTGTTATTCCAAATGAAAATGGATTGCATACTCGCCCTGCATCGGTGCTAGTTAAATTAGTAAAAGAGTTCAATAGTAAAGTGACTGTTGCTAATCTCGATGGTAAAAATGAACCAGTTAGTGCAACCAGTTTAATGAAGATTGTTGCATTAGGTGCAAAAAAAGGCAGTCGTTTACAATTCACAGCAGTTGGTGATGATGCCGAAAAAGTATTAGATGCAATCGGTAAAGCTATTGAAAGCGGCTTAGGTGAGGGAGCTTAATCATGACTTATCGTGTTGCAACTATCACTTTAAATCCTGCTTATGATCTATTAGGTTTTTGTCCTAAAGTTGAGTTAGGTGATGTTAATTTAGTGCAAACTAATGCTTTACTGCCAGCAGGTAAAGGTATCAATGTTGCTAAAATTTTATCTGACTTAGGTATTAAATTAACCGTTGGTGGTTTTTTAGGGAAAGAGAATCGTGATGGTTTCAATTTACTGTTTGAATCATTAAATGTTACTGATAAATTCCAAACAGTCGAAGGTCGTACTCGTATTAATGTTAAATTAACCGAAGAAAACAGTGAAGTTACAGATCTTAATTTTTCTGGTTTTACTATTAGCGAGCAAGCTTGGCAAACATTTGTGACTAATTCATTGGAATGGTTGAAAGAGATTGATATGGTTGCCATTAGTGGCAGTTTACCTGCAGGCGTATCTCTTGAAAAGTTCACTGAGTGGATGAAACAAGTAAAAGCAATTTGTCCTAAAGTTGTGTTTGACAGTAGCCGTGAAGCTTTAGTTGCTGGGTTGAAAGCTAATCCATGGTTAATTAAACCAAATGATAAAGAACTCGAAATGTGGGTTGGTAGAAAACTAACTACATTATCAGAAATCAAAACTGCTGCTATGGAGCTTATCGATGGTGGCGTAGAAAACGTAGTAATTTCACTAGGAAGTAAAGGTGCTTTATGGGTTACCAAACATGAAGCATGGTTAGCCAAACCGCCTAAATGTAAGGTGGTTAGCACGGTTGGTGCTGGTGATTCAATGGTCGGTGGTTTAATGTATGGTTTACTAACTAACCAATCAATTAAAGACACCTTAGTATTTGCATCAAGTGTTGCCGCTTTATCAGTTGAACAAGCCGGTGTTGGGGTATCAGACCGTCAAGCGGTTACCAACATGTCGGAAAAAATTGAAATAATTGCGGGATAGGAGTATTCATGAATATATATATTGTAGAAGGTAGTAATTCAGGCCCAGTTAATGGCCGTTTAGCTAAAGCGGAATTAGTGTTAGCCGCTAATTCATTAAATTTCAAAGTTGTTGATAATGCAGCATCAGCTGATACGATTATTTCGGTTGGTAATGGTGATATCAGCGATAAATCAGTGATTGGCAAAAAAGTTTATGTGGTAAATGATCTCAATGAAGTTTTTGCTGATCCTAAAAAAATTCTAAATGATGCACAAACCAAAGCGACTGTTTATGATCAATCTGCTAGTTCTGCACCTGTTTCAGCAGCAAATAACGGACAAAAACGTATTGTTGCGGTAACAGCTTGTCCAACTGGTGTTGCGCATACATTTATGGCTGCTGAAGCGATTGAAGAAGAAGCGAAAAAACGTGGCTGGTGGTGTAAAGTTGAAACTCGAGGTTCGGTTGGTGTTGGTAATGAATTAACTCCAGAAGAGGTGGCTTCAGCTGATCTAGTGATAGTAGCATGTGATATAGATGTTGATTTAAGTAAGTTTGCAGGTAAAAAGATGTACCGAACTAAAACCGGTCCAGCTCTTAAAAAAACTGCACAAGAATTAGACAGAGCTTTTAACGAAGCTACAATCTATCAACCAACTAGTTCTGCTTCAACAACAAAATCAAGTAACGAGAAGAAAGGTGTCTATCAGCATCTATTAACTGGTGTATCTTATATGTTACCAATGGTTGTTGCAGGTGGATTAATCATCGCTTTATCATTTGCTTTTGGTTCATTTGAAATGGTTGATGGCGTACAAAAACTGGTAGGTGAATCTCATTTAGCACAAATTGGTGGGCTAGCATTCTCACTCATGGTACCTTTACTTGCGGGTTATATTGCTTATTCTATTGCTGATAGACCAGGTTTAGCTCCTGGGCTTGTTGGTGGTTTGCTTGCTGTCTCTACTGGTGCGGGCTTTTTAGGTGGTATAATCATTGGTTATTTTGCAGGTTACTTAGCAATGTTAATCACTAAGTATTTACCATTACCAAAAACACTTGAAGCATTAAAACCAATTCTTATTGTACCATTACTTGCTACATTAGCTACAGGCTTAGTTATGCAGTTTATTGTTGGTACACCGATAGCATGGCTGATGGAAGCTTTAACTGAATGGTTGAAATCAATGGGAACAGCCAACGCTATTCTATTAGGTGCAGTTTTAGGTGGTATGATGTGTACTGATATGGGCGGACCAATCAATAAAGTTGCTTATGCGTTTGGTACAGGCTTAATTTCGGCTCAAGTATATGCACCAATGGCAGCGGTTATGGCTGGTGGCATGGTTCCACCTTTAGCAATGGGATTAGCAACCTTAATCGCTCGCAAAAAATTTGCTAAAGCAGAACAAGAAAGTGGTAAAGCTTCATTAGTATTAGGCTTATGCTTTATCTCTGAAGGGGCAATTCCTTTCGCTGCTCGTGATCCATTACGTGTTATTCCTTGTTGTATTATTGGTGGGGCAATCACTGGTGGTCTATCATTAGCATTTGGTTCTGAGCTTATGACTCCACATGGTGGTTTATTCGCTTTAGCAATCCCTGGCGTAGTTAAACCAGTTGGTGGTTATTTACTATCAATTGTTGTTGGTTCGGTGATTGCGGGTGTTGCTTACGCATTGATTAAAAAACCTGAAGCACAAACTTCTGAATTAGTTAGCGCATAATACATCATGCAACTAAAAACGCCATCATCTGATGGCGTTTTTTTATTCTTGTCTTAATCTATTTTTTTACCCAACGTTGTAAATCTTTTGGGATAAAATTATCCATCTTCTCTAACATTTCATCAGCAACATCTGCTACGATCAATGTTCGATAAAAACTGTCTCGGATAAAGCCTTCTTGTACTGCGTGTTCTAAAAAATTGAGCATAGGTTGCCAAAATTGACTATTTAATAAGGCAACTGGTTTTTCATGATAACCAATTTGCATACCTGTCCATACCTCAAACAGCTCTTCTAATGTCCCTGTGCCTCCAGGCATAGCAATAAAACCATCAGCTAGCTCAGTTAATCTTGCTTTGCGTTGATGCATATTTTCAACAACTTCCAAACGTGTAATACCATGGTGTGCAGTTTCAGCTTTAACTAACCGCTCAGGGATAATACCAATAACTTCACCGCCATGAGCGAGAACGGCATTAGCAATAACACCCATTAGTCCTTTATTGCCTCCACCATAGATTAATCGTCTATTTTGTTTAGCAATGGTCATACCTAATTGCTCTGCTGCCATACGATATTCTGGACGATTACCTTCACTCGCACCACAAAACACACAAATATTTTTTTTCATCAATTTTACTCTACTGGTTATGCTATTTTCTCGCTATTTTAGCATAGTTTTACCTCGATTTGCTTACAAGCTGAGCAGTTAAACCTAATTAGTGTTTTAGAGATTGACAGAATCGTCATAGATGGTTAATATCTTGTCCGTTAAGTGTTCCTCCATAGTTCAGTCGGTAGAACGGCGGACTGTTAATCCGTATGTCACAGGTTCAAGTCCTGTTGGAGGAGCCAATTTCAGTTTTTAAGAACCTGCTTATATAGCAGGTTTTTTTATATCTACCATTCAATAGATACTTCAAGATCACTTTTATCTGCATAAACATTATTAATTCGCCGTTTAACCATGTTTGAACAGCGATATATAATTATTTTTTATAAGGCGTGTTTTAGCTGGAAAGCCTTATTCTTGCAGGGTATAATTCAGCTTCCCTCCAATTAATACCAAAGTGTGAAATCAACATGAAACATAACGTAGTAATTGCAGTATTAATGGCAACTAGCTTATCTTGTGCCGCTATAGGACATTCATTTCATTGGGGATATGAAGGTCAAGAAAAACCAGAAAACTGGGGTAAATTATCAGCAGAGTATTCTACCTGTGAAAATGGTAAAAATCAGTCACCGATCAATATCGATCATGCATTAAAGACAGAGCATGAAAACTTAAAGTTCTCATTCAAACCAAGTAAACAAGAAATTATTAATAACGGACATACTATTCAGGTTAACGTTACTGGTGATAATCAGTTAATATTAGATGAGCAAACCTTTACGTTACAACAATTCCATTTTCACAGCCCAAGCGAAAATACCATTAAAGGTAAAAGTTATCCAATGGAAGCCCACTTTGTTTACAAAAATAAAACTGGTGAGCTTACCGTCGTCGCCTTAATGTTTAATAGTGGCGAAGCGAATTCTGAAATTGCGAAGGCTTGGCAGCAAATGCCTACGGAAGTGGATAACAAAGCAACTTTAGACAAAACTGTTGATATCAGTACATTATTTCCTGAAATACTCGATTATTATCGCTTTAGTGGATCATTAACAACACCACCGTGTACTGAAGGTGTAAGATGGATTGTGTTAGAACAACCTGTAACAGTCTCAGAACAACAAATTGAAAAATTCCACTCAATCATGCATCACAACAACAACCGCCCAGTACAGCCATTAAATGGTCGAATTATTGTTGATTAATAAATGAATTTTGATTGGCTTTATTAAGATTTATTATAAAGCCAATTTCTATTGTTATATTGATTAAAAAAATATCAATTAACGATAGCTAATCACAATGAGGATAACTTTTTAGTGTCTCTTTTTAGTGATTTTTTTATTTAAGTATTAGTATAATCCCAATCAAAAACTTTTATTTCACCAGTTTGATAAAACTGCTTAACTAACTTAATATAGTTATTAAAATCTTTATTTTCTCTAGCAAGACGACTGCAAGAGTCCCAATCAATAATAGTTTTTTCTTGAGCAGGAATTAGAATTTGACTTTCTGATGGATTATCTACCTCTAATTTAATAACGCCAATACCGTGTGCTGCGCACAATACTCTGAGTTCTTTTAATGTATCACTACCCGTAATTTGTGAAGCGACCAAATAACCAAAATTAGCCCATGAAGAATTAGATACAGCTTGAAAAATGATTCTCTAACATTTGACATATTAAGTAATATTTTAACTTCAAATGACCATAGTTTACTTTGCTGATCGGCATAAAGTTTAACGCAATCTTTGACTAAGCTATCCCAATCGGAGCTGAGATCTTTTAAGCCAACAATATCAGGATGTAGCCATATATTGCCATTTTTACCCATTCTATTTGATGAGGTTTTTTCATCAATACGTTTAGAGTACACATTAAGTTCATCATAAAGATATTTACTTAATAATGGATAGAGAGTGTGTTCACTATGACCATTCTTCTCTGTTTGGGCTTGTGTGGGCAGTTTCTTTGTAGATAAATACTCAGCGTCTAGTACTTCTGCTTCATCCGATTTTTGCGAAAAGTAATACTTTTTAGGACGACCCTCTGTGGTTTTTATTTCTGGATGTTTTTTTGTAAAAGTGGTCGCTGAGCACCAATTTCAGCTGCAATTTGGGCAATAACATCATCATCAGTCATTAAACGCTCACTAGCCTGTTTTTTTCAGCACAGGCTTGCGGATTATGTATAAATATCAACTGAGCCAATTGTTTAGCGGTAAACTGTTTTTGTGGTTGCTGTTTAAGTTGATTAAATATTGTCTTCCTGAGATTTAATGACATAATGTTTAATAACTCTTTGTGATAATGATTAATATACACGTAATATATAATTTATATTAGCTAGTGCTGTCAATTCAATGTTAACTTTAATAGTTATAAGAAATCATATAATCATTATTGATAGTTATAAATTCACAAATAAATTATTGCTTATAAAAGTAATAGCTACATAGTTATATTTAAAACGGTGCTAGTTTTTACATACATGAAATGCCAAACTTAATGGAAAAATTGGATTTTATTTAGTAAATCATGGAGAACAGCGAATATGGCCTCTATTAATGAGATTAATAAGTATTATAATAAATACATTATACTGAAAAAAGATCTTAGTATTGCTGAAAAAAATACAATAGATAGTATTGAAACTAAATTAGAGGATATTTATTTAAGAAATAAAGATGATATTTTAGCTGATATATCAATTGAATTTCTTCAAACGATGTATTATTACACTATATTTTATTTTAATAACAAAAAAGAAAAGATCCCTTATTTATATGGTTATATTGTTACATCTGCATTAAGTTTGTTACTTGATTACTATAATATCTATGCAATTCAAAATCGTTTTCTCAAAAATCTATCAAGTCAGGGACAAATCTTACTAATGATGTTTGCTTGTAATCGATTTGAGTTAATTGAGCCTTGCTACCCCAAAATTGTTGAAAGTATTCTCAACGGTAATATGAGCCGAAGTTTATCTTGGGGTGGCGATGGTAGGGGTAATATTGTACCACCAAAACCACAGCGCTTAGGGGTATTAGCGATTGAAATGATGGCAAGTGAGCGTAAACAAACCATTGATTGGGATGGGGCAAATATCCCAATTGACCTATTTTATCATCGTTTTTGTCAGGAAGCGCTGTATAGCACCGATGAAAATGAGTTGACTGATTGGTTAATCAAGCTTTGTGATAATCATTTAGAATGGATATCACTATTTCTTGATAATGATGAAAAGCAGCCAGCAACTGGTTATGAAATTGATGATATCATGTTATTTCTTTGGCCATTTGAATATCAGGCCGTGAAAAATTTTCGAGCTCGTCATGGCCTTTCTACCCCAGAAATCGATCATCCTCTGTTAAAGACACCAATGGCAATTGACCATTTGCCGAACTTTGCAACATGGCAAAAACCAATGTGGTATAACAAAATGGTTGATAAAGTGATAGAGGTAAATCCAGAGTTAAGCTTTATCCGAGAATTATTTAATTCGTGAGAGTGGCTAGATCTGTATTCAGCCAGCGAAATCTTAACAAAATTATTAAAAAACTTGTAAATACTGGATTTCTATTTTATTAAAATTGTTTATATATCTAAATGAAAAGTGACCTATAAAATTGAGTATTTATAACTAGCTATTTACTATTGTATATTCAACATATGCACCAAATAAAATACGAGTCTTTAACCTATTTTGTGTTATTTTCTTATTACTAATAACTGATAACTAGACGATTAAAAATTAGTTTATAAGTATTGTTATTTTAAGTTTTCTATATCATTTTTACCAAAATGATATAGTCATCATAATTTAATGTTTTTTAGCTGTATAAGCTTGTACTTCAATTTTTATGACGCTAATTGGTCTAACATCGCCTTCAGAAAAAGAGAATGTTTTATTAGGTGCAAATTTATTCATCATTATTTGTAACGCTGCTATTTTTGCGGTGGGTTCTTCAATAAAGGTTGCATATCCATTGCCGATAATACTGGCATAATCGAAGGAATATTTGCAGGCTTTTTCATTAGTAATTAACTGGTGCCCTGTATCTAGCTCAAAGCTAAGTAAAGGATTTTGTCTGAGTAGCTCAACTTTAGTACCGACTTTTGCGCCATGAATATAAAAAATAAGTTGATTATTTGTTGTTAGTTCATAACAAAAATTGACAGGAACAATATAGGGATAATCACCATTATTCATGGCTAAACGAATAACATCAGTATGCTCTAAAATATCGATCACTTCATCAAGATTAGTTATTTCTCTATCTTTGCGTCTCATAGATACCTTTTTATGTCTTAGATAATTTATTTTAAAGTAACAATAACACTAACTTATTAATACCTTTGCTATTATTATGCCTTATATTAAATCTAAATTGAAATTTTCACAAAACTTTAAACCATTCTAAAACTTTAGTTAGGCAGTAAATATTATTTTTAGAGGTGAACTATTAAAGTTAATAGGTTGTGATGAAAAAATTAAGAAGAATTAATTAATCAAATTACAAACGCATCGAATGAACAAGTTTTAATTGAAACAAAAACAACAAATATAGTAACAAATAGAATATTTTATATTATTAACAATAGTCTTATTCATTGTGCAAGCGATGAAGTAATCTGTTTTAGAAAAGCGATGGAGTCAAAAGGTGAAATAAATTTCAGTAATTATGAAGTAATAATTCAACTATCTGTTATTAAATATTTTTTTAAATTTTCTTTGGACATTTAATTTTGAAAAAACAGCTATTATGGTTGGAAGACCGAGAGCAAATTAAAATAAACATCGATCTTGACTTTTCGATTGTGTATTAAAGGTGAATTAATATTGAAAATTTGTTGATAGTTTGTTCATCAATAGCTTTTCAACTTGATGGCATTAGCAAAAGTCACGGTTAATAAACATGAGAAAATATACTAGATAAGCTTGGCTAAATGATATTAATTTCTTTTTTATTGGGTTTCATAAGTAACCTTCATGTTTAATTTTTACTTTTTCCCTCTATCTAATATACTCAACTAATTTGCCTAACTTTTTAACATAATTCATGTGCCACCCGTTGTTTGTAGTTCATAACATTATTTTCGTATTATTTAAAAACATGCTTAGATAAAACTCTTAAAATTCTAAAATATTTTTTATAATTGTTTGAAGTTAAATGGTTATAATGCTTGAAAATATTAATGTAATATATAATTTAGTTGGATTTAAAATATAAGAAAATCAAGGAATATACAATGAACATGATTTGTACTGATATGAACAAAAGAAAAACAGACATTATAACCAAAATAGTAAAAGCCTGTATCTCGTTAGTACCAGATATTGGAAATATTACAAATTCTTTTGGTGATATTTATGCAGGAGTTAGGGAACTGTACTATATAAAACAGGAAAATAAAATGTATCAATTATTCAATCAATGGTTAACTGAAATTCATATTTTAACTGAAAAGCAAATTCATGAAATTATCGAAAATGAAAATTTTTCACTCATTATTAAAAAAGTACTTGAAGATGATGATGATAAGAAAATTATCTTCTATTCTAGATTATTAAAAAAAATACCTAAATTAAAATATACAGAAAATAATAAAAAATCCTTAATATTTATACTATATAATATAACTATGAACGATATTGAGTTAGCTGAAAAATTTTATAATTATTCAAAAGAAAAATGTCTTCTCGATGACGCTAAAGATCAAATATATAGGGAATTATCTTTTACTGATGATGGCTTTATTCTTGCGTCATTAAATAACTTAAAAAATTATGGTTTATTTAAAACAAAACAAACATATGGTGCTGGTGACATTTTTTACCCAACAATATTATTTAATCAATTTTGTGAAATTATCTTTGATACATAAATAATATTTTAAATCAATAAATTAAACCTAACTGACTAATTAGACTGAAAAATTAAAATGAATAGGTAGATAAAAAATTTCCATTTTGCGAATAATTGAAAATAATTGTTTATATTTGTTTTTTAGTACACTCATAACCAAAAATATTTTTTATAAACATCTTCATCATTAAATTGAATGGCAAAAAGACCATGTACATTATTAACCATTATACTTAGATCTATATATCCTAATTGCCACCAATGGAAAATATCCCACATTTCACAATTAAGTAATTTTGCTGCTCGTCCCTCATGCCCCAATAAATATTTGTACCAGCTCACAAGGGTGGGGGGTAAACTAGACACGAATAATACTTTTACATACAGTTAGATACATTAGAACACGGTATTTATACACATGGGATAAAATTTAATTATAAAACACTTCCGAAAAGAATTTTAGGTTTAAAAATCAACACCTAGTAGCTTATTTTGCTCTGATAATATAACGGAGCTATTCTTTTCTACCATTTCTATAAATGATTTATAGTTACCTAGCTGATATTTGTTTATTGCAACAATTATTTGTTTATCTGTTGAAGTCCCTATTTCATGCAATACATTTAACATTCCTGTTACTTGGCGGGGATCTATTCCATTATAACAAGATGAATCTTGTATAAGAATTTCTAAATAATTAGAGTACATACAGATTAAATAATCCATGAGGTTTTTCTTTACCTCACCGACTCCCTCTCCAGCATCACCTTTCAATGTAAACTCAAAAATAACCGGTCTATTTTTTAAGTTCTTTGGTCTAATTCTTATATCAAAATAAGAGGTCACATCATTAGTATATATTGTTTTGACTATATCGAAGATAAAATTTCTATATGTAATAATAAGATTTTCATGATTTTTTCTTAATTGTATAGCTTCGTTAAAAAAATTAGATAGGTTAGCATTTTCATTGAAAATCTCATTATCAATCGATTTTACTTGTGAAAGTTTTCCCTGCTTATATTTTAATTCTTGTAACTCTTTACTGTATTTTTCATATAATCCAATAGATTCTTGATAGATTTCATTCTTCGAAATAATAGCTCCAATGCTATCGATTTCATTAGATAATTGTTCAATATCGTTATTCAATAAACCCATTTCTAATAGAATCTTATCTTTTTTCTGGTTTAAAAATTCTTTTCTTTCTTCATATACAGATTTATGAAACTCTTCAACTTCATGAAAATTCCTTTTAACCATTTCAGGGACTTCTTGTTTAGCCTTTTCAAAAATAGCTAAAAGATGTTTACTTGAAATATCAACTTTGTTGGAATCCTCAATAAATTGATCTAATCGCTCACATTCGAATTTTTTTATTTCATACTCAGTTTTCAATTTCTTCAGTTGATTACTTTTTAATGAATACTCATCTACAATATTTTTTTGGATGTCTGAGATTTCAATAGATTTTATATTTTGAGCAATTTTTTCTAAATCAATATCTAATCTTTCAACTTCTTTATCGATAAAATAGATTTGTTCATCAATTTGTTTTACATCAACTTCCCCATAAAAAGAAATCAATTCTTTTTTATTCTTCTTCAGTTCCTGAATTCTATCTTGCGATTTATAGATATTATCTATTTTATCTAAAATATCTGATAAACCTAGCAACTCAAGGCAACTAATAACATCATCTTTACTGGCATGTGTTATATAACTTATTTCCGTTGATTTTTTATTTAAGATAAGCTGTTTATTGTACAGACTTCGTCTGATACTAAAATGTTTTTTATAATCAGTTAATGTAACATTTTCATTATTGATATATATACTATCTGGATTTCCTAATATTCTTGTTACTTTAAATTCTTTGAAATTATGTAATACAATAGCTTCTAATTTATAACCGTTAATAGCTTCTTTTATTACTTTTTTATCTTCATTTGCACCAAAAATATAATCAATAAATTTAAGTAATAAAGTTTTACCTAAACTATTTATGGTTGCCCCTAATTTTTCAGGATATTTAATATCACCATATATATAAGATACACCTGACTGATAAAATTTTATTTCTTTAATAATTTCATCTTTAGGCGTTTTGATTTTTAATTTCAATATTTTCATTTAAAATCTCACCTTTTTCATTATAAGAAATCATCTTTGATAAATACATAAATTCAAGGACATAAATAAATTTTTGATAAGTTGGTGGTTTTTTTAATTTATCTTTTTTGATATATTTTTTATTAAACTCGTTCCACAATTTTTCAATTGTAAACTCTTCACTGTTAATAGTATCCAAAAGAATTGCACTCAACCCTATAAAACTTTCTGTTAACGTAATATATTTATTGGGTAGAATCATTTATATTGTCCACTTTTTCAAAAATATCACATTTATCAAAAATATAAATAATAAGAAATTTCATGGGTGTTTTTAAATTCCATACCTCTTGAGTGTGAAGAAGAACATCATCGATTAAAGCTTCATACAATGATACACCGCTCATTGTCTCAGATAATTTATTATATTTATCAATAATAAAATTTTTCACTCTTTCAAATTTATTTTCAAAAATAATATTTTGGTTAATAATATTAATGGATTTTTCAACCACATCAAGCTTAGCTATAATAGTCTCAATTTCTTTTTTTATTTCAGTTAACCCATTTATATCTATTTTTTTACTGGGAGAGACTCTATCATATGAACTACTTAAATTATCAATCATTGATCTATCAGCTAAATTTCCTGATATACTTATTATTAGATCTATAATTATCTTTTCATTTACTGCATTTACGTCAATCAGAGATTTGATTCGCATAGAAGCAGAAATACTCTTTAATATATCAATATTATCAATTTTTTGTAAAATTTCTCTTATATAATCTGTATTAACAACCCTATAATTAAAATTAATTCCGTATTGCCTCTTGAGTTCAATTACTTTTTTGTCAAAAAATCTTTCGCTATCATGAGGAAGGTTATTATCTTGAGTGTTAATAAGAAATATAAACTCTTTTAGTTTACCACCCCATTTTTTTTCTTTATAAATAATTTCTAATAACCCATTTAAATCTTCTGTAAACTTGTCCTGTATATTTTTTTTAAGAGAACTTGTTAATCGCGTTGGAGAATATATTTGATAAAATATTCCATCTGAAATAATACAACCATCATTTTTATCATCTCCACCATAAAAATCGGGCATTTCATATTGCTTTCCTATAGATTTATAGTAATCGTATAATACATTTTTGATCTGTATCTGGAAGTTAATTCCTGTTACTCCCCTAAGAAATATCACAATATTTTCAATATAATCATACTTATCCAATTAATAGACTCCTTCAAGAATTTTATAAATAAATTTTTAAACTTACCACATATTCTTTATCCACTAACCCCAACTATTATTTCTTAGGTAGAAATCTATCTATACTAGTGTAGTTTCATAATTTAATAGCTAATATACCGATAGATTTACTCAATGTAATATTTAAATCATACGAACAAAAAACATAAATCACAATATATAATTATGACTAATTATACACAACCATACAAAATCAGCTGATAATTAAAAACATTTGTTATCTATTTTCAATTCCTCAATAATAGCCATTCTCACTAAATCAGAGTGGTTTCTATTGGTTTGGTGTTTGTAAAATATTAATTTATCAAAATAATTTACTATTAGTTCCTCGACCGACACAATTAATTTTGTTTTTGGCACATCATTAAAATAGTGATTTACCTTTTTATTTTATGTTTGTTTCATGGTTTTCCTAACGTCTATGTAAATCATCAAAGTTAAACCAATCCCAATATTAAGTTAGTCAAAGTAATACCCTGTTATTTAACAATTTTTAGGTTTGTAAAACTATTATATTAATACCCAATTGCAGGAAATTTATAAGATTAATGATGTAGACTAGTGAACACTTTTATTCAAAACTTTAAATATATTTAGGAGGATAGATATAAAAAAACAGCCTTTCAACTGGCTTTATAGTTTTAATGTTTTTATCCATTAACTATTTTTAATGTTCTATTACCTGACAATGAGACATTCTCTTTACTGGCTTACTCGACAAAGTCGCCCCACCAGTCTAACATTATCCTTCGTTGTTCCAAATAAGTGGCTCTGTTATAAGCCCGTCTAACGCTATTACTATCAACATGAGCAAGCGCGGCTTCAATAACATTAGGGTCAAAGCCTTGCTCGTTTAATATTGTGCTCGCTAAAGCTCTTAATCCATGTGCCACTAACTTATCTTTATATCCCATTCGTTTAATTGCCATATTCGCTGTTTGGCTATTCATGGGAGTAGAAAAGGGAGGTTTTAGACTTGGAAAAATGTGTTCCCTGTGACCGCTAATAGGTTTCATGATTGATAGAAGTGCCATAGCTTGCTTATTAAGAGTGATAGTATGTTCTCTTCTCATTTTCATTTTTTCAGCAGGAATAATCCATAAACAATTATTAAAGTCAATTTCCTGCCATTTTACCCCTACAGCTTCATTGGGTCGGGTCATTGTTAATAGTTGCCATTCAATTAAGCAACGTGTCTGTAATTCAATTCTAGCCATAGCAAGAGCCTGCATAAATTAAGGTAGCTCTTGTGCTTTGATTGTTGGCATTTGTCATTTTGTAGGGCATTTCAAATGCATCTTTAATCTTGACTACTGGGTTAGCCTCAATTAAGCCTATATTCACAGCATAAAACATAATTTCATTAATGCGTTGGCAAAGCCTTTTAATCGTTTCTAATTTGCCATTTGCTCTTAATGGCTCCATAACTTTTATGAAGTCCTTTGCCTTTAATTTGAAGATGGAACTATTACCGATGTAAGGGAAAATATGTAACTCTAAGGAGTTCCAAATATCTTTTAATATAATTTCAGTTAATCCTTTACTACTCTTAACTTTAAACCAGTCAGTAGCCACTTTTTTAAATGTACTGGTTATTTCGTCTTGCTTGCGCTGTTCTAGTTCCGCCTTATGTTCTTGAGGATCTATACCTTTTTTAATTAATTCGCGCGCTTCGTCTTGTTGTTTTCGCGCTTGTTGTAGCGAAACTTCTGGATATTTACCAAAAGACAATAATGTCTCTTTATTTGATATTGTTTTTTATATTTAAATCGCCAAAACTTAACTCCTGTCGATTTAACCAATAAGAAAAGACCACCTCCATCAAAATACTTTTTATCTTTGTTTGTGGCTTTTAATGATTTTATTTGTGTATCAGTTAAAGGGGCAGTTTTGATGGCCATTTCTCACCTTTGGGGGTATCTAATCAAAAGAACAATTTATCCTACCCCCAAATATACCCCCCCATTCTTTTTGGTTGTAAATGTATCTTACTGATGCTTAATGAATAACAAAATAGGCTTTAAGCCTTGTATTTACTGATTTTGATGTGTTTTAAAGGATTTAAAAGAATGTTACTGTTTATTGAATTGGTGGAGCTGGCGGGAGTTGAACCCGCGTCCGAAATCTCTACATCCTTGGTACTACATGCGTAGTTTGTCTTTGAATTTCGCTTACCCGCTGCGGACAAACACGCCACTGATAAACTAGCTTGATTAAATTTAATGCTTCCGCCCCAAGCAAGGCTTCCACACGATCTCGTTTAGGTTTGACTCCTCTTGATCCCCGTCCTACGAGCGGAGGCTAGGGAGAGAAGGCTCTATACAGGTTATTAAGCTGCTAGTGCGTAGTTTTCGTCGTTTGCGACTATTTTTTTGCGGTTTATTTACGAGGCCTACCGCACCTCGGCATGCACCTTGGGTTTCGCAAATCCCGTCGAATCCAGAATCAGCCCCAATTGTGGTTGGTATTTAAAGAAAATATTGGGGCATTATAGGTGAATTCAAGTGGTAATACAAGTTACCCGACTTCTGGATTAACCCAATTTTCAGTTGGTTTTTCCGGTTTTAATGCGGCAATAATATTATCAACAGCACATTTGGCCATGGCATATCGAGTTTCAGTGGTGGCTGAACCTACATGTGGTGATAATAAAACATTATCAAGTTTTAATAATGGCGAATCTTTGGCTAATGGTTCAACTTCAAAAACGTCTAAACCAGCTGCTTTAATGGTTTTATTTTTTAATGCTTCATAGAGTGCTTGTTCATCAATTATCGGACCTCGAGCGCCATTGATAAGGATAGCTGATGATTTCATTAACGCTAATTTTTGTCTATTAATAAGCTGTTTTGTTTGATCGGTTAGCGGTAAAATGATAACAACAAAGTCAGCTTGTTTAAGGACATCATCTAGTTCAAGACGTTTAGCATGATAGGCTTGTTCAACATAGGTATTGGCTGAACGATTATAATATATGATGTTCATATCAAAACCACAATGTGCTCGTTTAGCTATGGCTTGACCAATACGGCCCATGCCTAAAATACCAATGGTTTTACCATAAATATCTGTACCAAAATACTCAGGTGTGATGCTTTTATTCCAACCACCATTATGAATAAGATTAGATAATTCAACGGTTCGACGAGCAGTAGCCATGAGTAAGGTAAAAATGAGATCAGCGGTACTTTCAGTGAGAACTTTCGGAGTATTCATTAATCGGACGCCATGTTTTTTCAGCGCAGGCAAATCATAATTATCAAAACCGACTGAAATTGTCGCCGCAGCTTTTAATTTAGGGGTTTGTTGCAGAAAATTATCATCAATTCGAGTTGGAATATTAGATCCAATCATACCGTCAGCATTGGCTAATGTTTGGATAAATCCACTAATATCGGTTTTAGGATCACCTTGAAATAGTGTTAGATTGAAAGCTTGCGCTAGTCTTTCTTGTTGATCAGCTGGAATTTTACTAAATAAAACAACATTCTTTTTCATAAATACTCCTATATCGCTATATAGACTATTTTTATCGCAGTATAGCGTTAGCTTATTTAAATTTGCAATGAAATTAAGTTTAAAGCAAATTAGTTTTTATGTACTGAAGAATGAGAAATATTTATATTTTTTTAAATATTTTTAAAAATAATTATTAATATAAATCAATTCAATAGAATATTTTTTAGAAAAATATTAAATTTTTTTGAAATTAGTTGGAACTTTTTGTGATTTAGTCTGTCTATATATTCAGATTACGTTAATTCATTTTTTTGCCCTCCACTCATTTTTGAGTGGATTTTTTTTGCCTACAATTTTTATTAGTGCTAACTAGTCCTGCTATAGAATTATATAATCTACATAAATAATCGATATATGAAAATATATTGAACAATTATTAACAGCAAGTTAATATCTAGCGATTTTCATTATTCTAATAAATAGTGTTATTTTTATTATTATCAAGCCTTTTATCTATTCTCAATTTATTTGGCATATTTAGTCTGGTAACTAAATAATAATGTAATGGATGGTGCTTAAATACTAATAAGTGAGCAGAGAGAATTTTTATGTTATTTTCATCAAGGACAAAAGGCCACCTAATCGCACTGATGACAGTGTTTATTTGGGGAATCACTTATATTGCCACCAAAGTTTTACTGACAGATTTTAAACCGATTGAAATTCTCTTTTTCCGATTTACCTTAGGCTATGCCACGCTTTGGTTGTTAGCGCCTCGCTTTTTCGCCTGGCAGGGGATTAAACAAGAGTTGATGTTCCTTGGTGCTGGATTTAGTGGTGTCACTTGTTATTTTCTCTGTGAAAATATTGCTTTAACCTATACTACAGCATCAAATGTTGGTGTGATCACCACACTAGCTCCAGTCTTTACTGCTATATTGGCCATCTTCTTCCTTAAGGCTGAAAAACCAGCAAAAGTGTTTTATATTGGCTGTCTATTCGGCATGATAGGTATAGCCTTAATTAGTTTTAATGGTCAGTTTGTATTATCGGTTAATCCGCTTGGTGATTTATTGGCGGTGTTTGCTTGCCTATTTTGGGCCTGTTATTCAATTTTAACTAAAAAAAGTAGTAACTATGGTTACAATATTATTTTGTTGACGCGAAGATTCTTTTTTTACGGTCTAATGTTTATGTTACCTGCACTGTATTTGTTTGATTTTGAATGGAATTTGTCAAGATTTAATCAACCCGTCAATTTAATCAATATTTTATTCTTAGGTGTCGGTGCATCAGCTATCTGCTTTGCCTCTTGGAACTATGCGGTAAAATTAGTGGGTGCGGTCAAAATTAGCATCTATATCTATTTAGTACCAATTTTGACAATTATTAATGCAGTATTAATTTTAGATGAACCTTTTACCTGGATTGCGGCAATAGGTACCTTATTTACGCTTGGTGGCGTATTCTTATCAGAAGGGAAAATCAAGCTTAAAAAGCATTAATATTTTTATAATTTTTTATTAATGCTTTTATTTAAAAAATAATACCTAAAGTGCCACATTTATTGCATACGTTTGTCGATAGCTTGCATAATAATTTGCCCTAAGTGCTGATAATTTTCATCAAAATGATGGCCACCAGGTAGTTGAAATGCTTCGCCTTTCATCTCCGGTTGTAGGCAACCGCTATCGTCTTTCTCTTCTGCACCATAGATACAGAATAATTTCTTTTCCGGAATCTGCGCAACCTCAGGTGCTGTTTTCATTTCATCGCCAGATTGCCCCAGCCAACCACTGACTTCTATTTCAAAATTAGCATCTTTGGAAAAAGCAATCATGATCAATGCTTGAACGCTTTGTTGATCTGCTTTGGATAAGCGATTATATAGCGCTGGTAAGATGTCACCGCCAAAAGAATACCCTGCTAGTACAAATTTATTCACTCCCCATTTATCACGGTATTCCTGCATTAAATAAGTCAGATCTTTAGCACTACGTTCCACCGAGCGATGTTGCCAAAAAAGTTTTAACGCATCGACACCAACCACCGAATAACCATGTGAAGCCATATATTCTGCTGAAACTTTATCTAAATCTCGCCAACCACCATCACCTGAATAATAAAAGGTAACACTATTCGGATGTTGTGGATTAGCTTTAGCTGGCAATTCAATCACCGGTAATGGTTCATGCTCACCAAATAAAATCGAGGATAAATGTAAACTTAATAATTCAGTTGGTGACGCTTGATACTCACCAATTGACGTGGTTACTTTAATCTGTTTTTGTTGGCGAGGGAAAATAGCAACTTGTTCATCAGGTGGATTGTTCCAAATAACCTGCCATGTTCCATGGCTGGCTTGTGCAGGTAAAGGTGCGTCGCAATCTTTATGATCTAAAGTAAACTCAATGGATAAAGCTTTAGCATCATCATCTTGTTGTTTGCTTAACCAACGATAAGCGAAAGCTGCGCCTTCTTGCATGCCGGCAACAATAAATTTATCCTCATTTAAGATCTTCTTCGCTTGTTCAAAGCGTGTTTGTTGTTCGGCACAACTTCCTTGTGGTTGTAATTCAAATTGCACTAATTTAGCACCCATTGATTCAGATAAGGTTAATAATTGATTAGCGGTAAAGTGATTATCTCGTGTCGCAACAATTATTGCCGAAGCTTCTGCTGGCTGTTTGGGGCTAGCAGATAAGATAGTAAAGTTTTGATTAATTGTAACAGTATTAACTGAAGCAGTTCGTTGGTTTTTATAACTGTACCAACCTATAACAATACAAAATGTAATGAATACTAAAATAATGAATAATAAAACATAAAGTATGATTTTTTTCATTTGATTAGTTCTTCTGGTTAGTTAATGTTGTTTTGCCACCTGAAATTAACATGGTGGTATCAATTAAGGCGACCAAAGGATCAAGTCCTGCCGGAACTGCCATATAACGTGGTTGCCAATGGGTGGCAAATTTTTCTTTAAAGCGACGCAAACCTTGGAAGTTATAAAAACGTCCGCCACGGCGAAAAACTAACGCGCCTAAGCGTTGGATCATTGGTGCACCACGTCTTCTTTGCATGCCGGCAAGGGGTACCATTCCCAAACTAAAATACTGATAACCTTTTTCTTGATAATGTAAAATTAAACCAACCATTAAAAACTCCATAGTCGATTTTGGAATATCTTGTAAAACTCGCATTAGATCAATACTAGCACTATAGTTTTGCTTGGTTTCTAATAAATTCACAAAAGCAATAATGCGACCTTGGTACTCAACCGCGGCAATCGTGAAATTATCTAAATAGGATTTAGAAAAAGCCCCTAATGAGAATTTTTTCTCTTTGGTATGTTTGTTTTTTAACCATGCATCAGAAACTGCTTTCAATTCATCAATTGGTGCAGTACCCGGTGGATAAAATCTTAAACTAAGCCCATCTCGTTGCCCTCGGTTCCAAGTATATCGAAGATCTTTATATCCCTTAGAATTTAAATCAAACTCTTTTAAATTAACTAAGGCTTCTTCGCCCAGTTTGACAATTCGAAGACCGATATCCATATAGAATGGTAAATTGTTTGCTTTTACTTGGTAAAAAACCGGACGTAAATGGTGTTGATCACAAAGATCTCTAAATGCCCAGATTAAATCAGCCCGAGCAGCGCTATCATTGCCAATAGGATCATATAGCGCAACCATGCTTCTTCCTCGTCTTGCATACATAATGAAAGCAGTATGTGATTGATTGAAGAGCAGTGACTTATCACCACTCATCGCTAATCCGCCTTCAGGTTGTTTTGAGTTGAGCATGATTTGATAGGCTTCACTTAACTCCTCTTCAGTCGGAATCGTTAAGATAGGTAATGCCGGTTTAAATGACCAAAATAACATTACGCCACTCAATAAGATAAAACTACCTAATGCTGCCCGTAATGCTCGGGGAACTCGGCTATCTAATTCAAATTGCCACCATAAATCATGGCTATAAGGAATATCTTGATAAATAAATAAGATTAGCCAAACAAATAAGGCAATTAAACCAAAACTGATAACAAAGGATTTTAGTGAAAAAGGCAAAATACTTAATCGGCTTTTACGATAAAAAGCATGCCTAAAATTGATTAATAGTATGGCTATTACTAATAATGTCGCTGCTTCGATCCAGTGTAAACCTCTTAGCAATGAGCAGAGACTGCCTACTATCAATAATATAACCGATATTCCCCATGCAGAGTAAAGTCTGCGGCGTAATCCTACTGCCATTAGTAGACATAAAACCCCGATTAAACTTGCGGTTAAATGAGCAAAATTGACAATTTTTTTCGGAAAAAAAGTGCTGACAAAATCATGATTAAAACCAGGAGTAACACTCGAAAACATCATGACTACTCCGGCAAAAAATACCGCGGCGGCCATAATCGTTGCTGCAATACCAGTATCGGTTTCTTTAACTTGTGGTGCGGTTAAAAAGTTTTTTCCTTCGTTAATTAGCAGTAAAATTCCGGCAGGAATCAATGGTAATATGATATAAATTAAACGGTAAATGACTAATGCAACCGTTAATGATGCGGTATTAATTTGTGATGAAAATGCCGCTAATATAACCGCTTCAAATATGCCAACTCCACCTGGGACATGACTAAGTACTCCAGCAACTAATGCCAAGATATAAATCATGATAAAGGTAATAAAGTTTGGTTGATTCGGGAGTAAAAAATAGAGAATAGCACCGGCTAAAATGGCATCGATTAAGGTAATTAAAAATTGTCCACTGGCTAATTGCCAGTTAGGTAGACGGATCTGCCAATGGAAAATTTGATATAGCCAAGTATCTTTATTGGGTTTTTCTGCTAATCGGTGCGCATGTAAAAATAACAATACACCCGCATAAATGATCAATACTACACTAGCGATTAATTCGATAGTGATTGCCGAGATATGTAGCGCTAGCATGGTATTTTGTATATGTATTAATGCAGCAATTGTGGCGATTAAGGGTAATGTAAGGCCTAACGAAAGACTAACAAAAATCGACATGCGAGCAACATCTATGGTGGTTAACCCATATTTAAAATAGAGCCGACAACGAATTGCACCGCCGGATAGGGCGGATAACCCGACTGCATTACCAATGGCGGAGGCACAAATTGCACCAGTAGCTATTGTCGATGGTTTTAAATCAACGCCTGCATAACGTGCAGCCGACCATTCATAACCCATCAACATAATATAACTCGCTATCGCCGATAAACATGCTAGTAAAATTGCATGGTAAGGCAGTTTATGCAGAGCTGATTGTAAATCACTAAGATTAATTGATTGTAATAAATGCCAACACACAACCAGTGCGATACAAAAAATAGTGAGGCCAAATAGTAGAGCGATAAATTGACGATATCGAGTGAAACATTCTATAAGTTGCCAAGGCAAAACTTTGCGTGCTGATATTTTCACTTAATCAACTCCAGTTATTTGCATGGATAATAAATTGTAATTAGAGCATTCTACCTTTCGCAATTAGTGAAAACAATCGAAAGAAATTAAAAAAAATATAAAAAAAACATTAAATGCAAGGAATTTTTTGATAAATAAGTCTAAACAATCATCAATAATGATATTAAATATGATTTTTAACTCATTTTAAATTGATTTTGGTGGTTTTATGCAAGAATAAATGTCTGACTTATAAAGTGTTAATTAAAACCATCAATAGCGATTAGATTTTAACTGCGGTAATATACATAATATCTCGATAAAATATAATCTATCATTACCATTTTTAATTAAGCCTAATAAAATGACCAACCGAATAACTGCTCAACAACAACTAATTCTTAATTCGATTAAACTATTTGTTCAACAAAAGCTTTCGCATGATTTTTCCGGTCATGATATGGCGCATATTGAACGAGTTGTAAAATTAGCCGAAAAAATCCTTAATGATCAGCCA
Organism: Gilliamella sp. W8128; assembly: GCF_016100545.1. NCBI lineage: Bacteria > Pseudomonadati > Pseudomonadota > Gammaproteobacteria > Orbales > Orbaceae > Gilliamella > Gilliamella sp. W8128. The sequence goes on along the minus strand of NZ_JACFSE010000002.1, from coordinate 186,829 downwards.
CAAGCAGATGCATTTATTGTATTGATGAGTGCTTACTTACATGATGTCATTGATGAGAAAGTGGTTGAGAATGTTGATAAAGCAATAATTGAATTGCGTGATTATCTGCAATTATTAAAGGTAACCACTAACGAGATTAATGCTATTTTTGCTATTATCGAAAATATGTCTTATCGGAAAAATCTTTCACAAAAAAACGAGTTATCGTTGGAAGGACAAATAGTTCAAGATGCTGACCGACTTGATGCTATTGGCGCAATAGGTATTGGCCGTACTTTTTATTATGGTGGTAATAAACATAATATTATGCACGATCCAAACATTCCACCGCGAACAAAACTTAATGAAGACAATTACAAACAGCCAAATACAGTAATTAATCACTTTTATGAAAAGTTATTTTTACTTAAAGATATGATGAATACTGACACAGCTAAACAGATCGCCGAACAACGGCATAAAATTTTAGTTGAATTTGTTAATCAATTTGAGCAAGAGTGGCTGAGTAACGATTAAATCTTATCAAAACTAAATCCTGACGATTAATCAGGATTTAGCTAGCTGATTTTCAAACTCTTTAAGGCATCGCTTCTATCTAAAATGGAATTGGTGCACCAACTAAAGAGAGTACGATTGGTAATGTAATTAAACTCAATAAAGTACTGACTAAAGTAGCACTTGATACCAGTGCTGGGTTAGTATCAAATTGAACTGACATTAATGTGGTATTGGCAGCACTTGGCATTGCCGCTAGAACAATAAGGATTTGTTTTGCCATTGGAGTAATAGGCATAAAATAGACCATTGCAAAAGCGACCAGCGGTGATATAACCATCCTCGTTACTAAAGCAAAAGAAAGTTTTGGATAATCAAGTTGTTTAATTTTGATTTTGGCCAATTGCATGCCCAAAATAATCATAATTATCACAATGGAAGAATCACCGATCATACTAATTGAAGTCATAATCGATTTTGATAATGGTATTTGACACAGTTGGAAAAGAATACCAGCAAAGGCACCATAGGCAACCGGCATTCTAATTACTTTGTTAATAACATCTTTTTGACTGACAATATCACTATGTGTACTGCCTTTGGCTGCATAATATATGCCAACAGTGCTCATAACAAATTGTTGTAACACCATCATTATGACACCTAGATCAAAACCGATCGTGCCAAAAAAAACCAGTAATACAGGTGTACCATAATTACCATTGTTCATAAAACACGAACTTAAAATCATTGCACAGCGTTGTTTGACCGAATACTTCATTATCATTGACCAGATGCTGACAATAACTACCAAGGAAAAACAGAGTCCAATAAGATAAGCAATATAGATTAAATAATCGCTGGTTAAGGTATGTGTATAAAATGTTTTAAATGCCAAAAAGGGCGATAACACATATAGCGACATTTTTGAAAGATTAGCAACATCAAAATTAAGAATCTTTTGACCAATAAATCCAACAATAAAAATACAAAAAATAGGAAACAAAATAAGGAAAAATTGCATAATTTTAACTTTAAACTTTTTGGTTAATTAATTTATTGAATCAATAGTTTCAACTATCGACTCGGTTAGTTTTTGACAGGTGTTATCATCAAGGGCTTTATTGTGTTTATCGGTTAGAATAAACAGATCTTCAATATGTTCGCCAATTGTGGCTATTTTAGCACTGCTTAGCGATAAGTCTAATTTTGCAAACACTTCACCAACGCAAGCAAGTAAACCTGGTTTATCAAGCGCAATGAGTTCCATATAAGTTTGATTTTCGTTAAATGACGAAATAAAGTTGACTTGTGTTGGTACAGAAAATGAACGTAGTCGCTGTTTAGCGGGTTTTATTGTCACACCTTTGTAGACCGATTGATGTAGTACTTTATGCAGCGCTTGGATAATATCTTGGTGTCGATTTTCTGGCACAATTTGTCCATTAGGTTCAAGCACAATAAAGGTATCTAATGCAAATCCATTTTTATTGGTAATAATCAATGCATCATGAATACTCAAATTTAACATACTTAACGCATTACATGCTGCGGCAAATAAATAAGGTCTATCAGATGAGTAAATGATGATTTCGCTGCCACCATGATATGGATTGGGATTAATCGAAACTAATGTTTGACTCAAATCATGATTTAATAATAGTTGAGCGTGCCAAACGATCTGTTCAGCGCTATAGCGCAAAAAGTAATCGACGCGATAATCTTGCCAAAGGTTTTTTATCGTTTGCTCGTCGTAATTTTGTGCCAGCAATTCAGTTAGTGCTTGTTGTTTATGTTGACGAGCAACACTTCGTTGTTCTGGTATTTGATGAATGCCAGAATCAAATGATCGTTTAGCGGTTAAGTAGAGCTCACGCATTAAGCTCTGCTTCCAACTATTCCATAAGGTTTCATTAGTGGCACAAACATCGGCAACCGTTAAACAGAGTAAATAATGTAAACGGCGTTTGCTTTTTACTAATTGAATAAATTCGCGAATAACATCGGGATCTTGGAGATCTCGACTTTGCGCAGTTACCGACATCAATAAATGATAACGAACTAACCAAACAATCAAATCGGTATCTTTCGCATCAAGTTCATGTAATTGACAAAAAGATTCGACTAATTTAGCGCCTATTTCCGAGTGATCACCATGTCGACCTTTGCCAATATCATGGAATAATCCCGTTATTACCAGTAATTCAGGTTTAGATAGTTTGGCAAATACTGTTGAACTATTAGGATGTTTTTCTTTACCCACTTCGGTTTTTAAACGATCGAGTTCTAGCAATAAGCGGATAGTATGTTCGTCGACCGTATAAGCATGAAACAGATCAAATTGCATCATGCCTGAGATTTGTTGCCAACCAGGTATATACACCGCCAAAATACCATATTGATGCATTGGCAAAATGGCTTTTTTAATTGCATCTGGATGTTTGATTATTTTCATAAACAATGTTCTTGCTTCTGGCGTTTCACTAAGTAAATAATTGAGTTTTCGCCTTGCAGAACGAAGTTGCCTAATCGTATTTGAATATAATCCTGTAACTTGCGGGTTAAGCAAAATTGTATAAAACAGATTGAGGATCATCAGTGGGTTATCAGTAAACACGCTGTTATGTTTAACATCAATTAGGTTGCCTCTGATTTGAAAATGTTGATCAATATCATAGGTCTTTTGTGATGAATAACGTTTTAATAATGACTCATCAAATAGTTGTAAAAGCATTTGGTTGAGTTCGGTAATATTATGTGCAACACGATAATAATCATGCATCATATTTTCAACCGGTGTATTGCCTTCACCACTATAGCCCAACATTTTAGCGATACTTAGTTGACGATCGAATAATAAACGATTGTCATAGCGGTTGATCACGCAGTGAAGCGCAAAGCGCATGCGCCATAAAAATTTGCGGCAAGTCTTAAATTCGGCCACTTCTTCTGGCGTTAAATAGTCAAACTGGGCAATTTTTTTTAAAAACTCTCCGCCAAAATGTCGGATTGCAACCCATTGGATGATTTGCATATCACGTAAACCACCTGGACTATTTTTTAGATCTGGCTCTAAATTATAGGTAGTGCTGTGATATTGTTGGTGTCTTTCTTGTTGCTCCTGCATTTTGGCCTGATAAAAAGCAGGAGAAGGCCAGATTTTATCACTAAAAATTTCACTGCGGAGCTTATTAAGTAATGACTCACTTCCGGCAATTAATCTTGATTCAATTAAGTTTGTCATGATAGTGATATCATTTTTAGCTTCTTGCAAGCAGGTTTTTAACGTTCTAACGCTGTGGCCAATATCCAAATGCAGATCCCAAAGTAGACGGACTAAATCACCAATTTGTTTTTCCAGTTCTTTGGTTAGTGAGTTATCACTTAGTATCAAAATATCAATATCGGATAATGGATGAAGTTCGGTTCGACCATAACCACCAACTGCAATCAGTGCAATGCGATTTTGTTTAAACAGCGATGAAACTTGTTCAGGAATTTGATAATAATGCCATAATCGTTGAAGTAGCTGATCAATAAACTGACTGCGCAGATGAACTAAGTCATCAATATCGGCGTTATTTTTAAACTGAGTCACTGACCATTGTTGAAACGCATTTAGTTGCTGTTTTAGATAGGGAACAGTTATTTGCTCATCACTAAAATCAAGCGGAGAGATAGAATAAAACAAATGCGCATCTGTCATAGTTATCATATCAAATTAGCAAAATCAAATTGTTATATCGTCCACCGATTTTAAAGCAGTGTCAAGCTGGAATGATAACAGTTTTCATACAATAACATTAAGCAATAATGTTTTATTCGATTCATTAGTAATTTTAAAATTGATGAGTGAATATTTTTTGTAAAAATAATTGAGGAGTCTATACCGTCAAATAGTATTTATTTAGGAAAAATAGTGAGTTAAATAACTTAATGTGAATGCTCCATGACACAACGTATTTAGAATTATTAACAATAAAAACGAGTTGATAAACATAGTTATGCCACTGCTTATAAAATGTGTCATTTAAGATTTTGTAAAAATAATTGAGGAGTGTATGCCATCAAATATGATTTATTGTGGGTAAATAAGAGTATTAAATCAGTTAAGCTTGATTTTTTACTCAATTAACTTATTGAGTGTTTTAGTTATTAGATAAAGGTTGATTATCTGTTGTTTAGAGTTTTATTAAATAAAAAAATGTTGAGCAAAGGTGTTTTTTTGACCGACAAAATAGGAAATTTTGACAATTTTAAGCCTATTCCCTCGTAAACTAAGTTAGTGCTAAATAGTATGATTTGTTGTTAACTAAATAACTTTATCGACAATAATTTTTTTCTCTATTAGATATTGTTCGTCTTTGATATTGATTGCCTGATCGGTAATTACTCGATTAATCGCTTCAAGAGGTGATAACTGATAAGATTGTTTTTGACCAAATTTTGATGAATCCGTGATAATAATGTTTTCACTTGGCTTAGTTAAAATAGTATTAACTAATTCTGTACGCATTTTGTTTCGGCCTGAAAAACCAGTGGAGGGTAAAAATCCATCAATACCGATAAAAGCTTTATCAAAATGTAAATGTTTTATTGCTAGACAAGCTAACTCACCGACTACACTTTCACTATTTTTTTGATATTCGCCACCAATCAAAATTACTTTTAAATCGGTATTTTTCAATAGTTGAGCAATGTAATAACTGGATGTTATTAAAGTTATACGGCGAGTATAGGCTAAGTGTCTTGCGAGCAGGGCATTGGTACTTCCGCCTTCAATAAAAATGTGCTCATCATTATTGACAAGTGACGCTGCATATTCGGCTATTTTTTGTTTCAGTGGGAACTTGATTTTCATACGAGCATCGAGATTATCACTATCTACTGCAACAGCATAACCATGTTCTCGTTTTAAATAACCGTTTTGTTCCAAAAAATTAAGATCATGACGAATGGTGACAACAGAAACATTAAATTGCTGAGCTAAATCATTGACACTAACTTGATTTAGTTCATTCACTTTATAAATAATCTCTTGTTGTCGTTCATTCATTAAATAAAGCATAGTCACCTGCTATTAAATCATCATATCTTTATATTTAAATATAAGTAGTTACTTTACAGAAAGATAGTAATGAATTAAATCGTATTTGTCATTATAAAAGTGGCACAAAAGACGTTTGTCGGTCTTTGAATGAATTTATAAATTAGATTTCTTTTTTGACAATAATATTATCTAGTATCACAGTTTGTCATACCTCAAAGGACGCTGAATGATCAGTAGCAATAACAGCTAAATTACGTTATAGAAAACTTGTTATTGTATGTATGTTTGAAACAATTAATATGGCTAAAGCCGCAAAGGATAAATAATTTTAATAAGTCTCAATCAGAAAGGTATATTAAGAATGAGAATACAATGAGGTAAGTTAAGTGAATAAAAAAATATTATTTCTAATCATGCTGTTTATCAGCCGCTTTGCACAAAGTGCTGAAGTCACTTGGGATCTAAATTTTGATGACAAATATAATTTACCTTTAATCATGATGGATTTTCAAGGTGAACAAATTGCCATGACCTTGGATACCGGTTCGAAAATAGCTTTACATCTACCAATGGATTTAATTAATAAGATTCCTAATAAAACGGAAAACTCTGAAAAAATCAGATCGATTGATCTTTCTGGGGGTGTCACAGAACTTAAATCATTTATTGTCAACAAGTTAGAATTAAATTCTTTTACCTTTAACAAGGTGCAAGTGGTTGAATATAAGGATTGGGGATTAGTTATTTCAAGCGATCCGACTATTGATGATAGTGAGGATACAGATGAAGATAAACCTGTTATTGGGCTTGGGTTGTTTGATGGTAACGTATTAACTATCAATTATCCGGAAAGTAATATAACGATATCAGATGATACTTCAACCGACTTAAATCCAAATTGGGTTGCTATCCCCTTTGATTTAAATGATGAAGGTTTGGTCGTCACTCTGTCTGACGGTATCAAGAATTATAAAATGGTTTTAGATACAGGAGCGACGGTATCACTCATCAAACAACAATCGCTGTCACCAGAATCAATTAAAATAAGCGATCCTGAAGATGATTTTAAATCTATATCACTTGATGTGAATAATGTCGCGAATGATAGCGTTCTGCCAATAATAATTGATTCATTTCCTAATGAATTTCAATCTGACGGATTATTAGGCGCTGACTTTTTAAGTAAAAACAGAGTTAAAATTGATTTTAAAAATAAGCAAATGTGGATCCAACCGGTTGTGACAAAATAATTTTATCTTAAATTTATATTGATGATTAAACGATAAAAAAGACCTACAAGAGTAGGTCTTTAAATTTCTGAGGTTTATAATTATCATTAATTAGATAACGTGTTCTGTTCTGGCGATAATATCATCCTGAGTATCAGGTGATAAGGCAGTAAAGAATGCGGAATAACCGGCAACACGTACAACTAAATCACGATACTGATCCGGATGTGCTTTCGCTGCAAGTAAGGTATCACGTGAAACAACATTATATTGGACATGCCATCCTTTGTGTACTTCAAAGAATGTTCTTAGCATCATCATGAGTTTTAACTTATCACGCGGATTATCTAAAGTTGATGGGTTGAGTTTTTGGTTCAACAGTACACCACCAAGAATTTTATCCGTTGGTAATTTACCTAATGAGTTAAATACCGCTGTTGGTCCTAAGGTATCTGTACCTGAAGATGGGCTAGCACCTTCGGCTAATGGCGTCCATGCTTTACGACCATCAGGTGTTGCAGCGGTTTGAGCGCCAAATGGTACATTGGCAGAGATAGATGAAGTACCAGCATAATAAGTACCACCAATTGGACCACGACCATAACGAGGGTTGCGATAATTTTTTAACTCGTCAATATAGTAGTTATAAAGTTCAGCTAAAAGATAATCAACTTCATCGTTATCATTACCATATTTTGGTGCACCATTGAGTAGACGTTGACGTAGTTGCTCGCCAGCAGAACCTTCAAAGTTTTCCGCTAATGCTTTAGCTAAATCTGATTGTTTGATGGTGTGTTCATCAAAAATTAGTTTTTTAATTGCTTCAAGACTGTTAGTGGTATTGGCAAGTCCTACTTGTAAGCCTGATACCCAATCATATTTAGCACCACCAGCTTTAAGTGTTTTACCACGTTCAATACAATCATCAACTAATACTGAACAGATAATATCGTGGGCATTTTCCTCTAAAATGGTATCAATCACATACTCAATTTCGATTGATTTTCGAGTGTAGTAGCGAATTTGTTTGTCCCATTGTGCTTTGACTTCATCAAAACTTTTGAAGTTATTTTTACTTAATGCTTGTTCTTGCGGTAAATAAACGACACCACTAGTTGCATCTTTACCTCCTTCTAACGTTGCTAGCGCAACACGAGCAAAGTTGATAAAGCTCATACCGGTACAGCGATAACCCCATTTACCCGGGACTGCTGTTTCAATACAACCAATTGCCGAATATTCATAAGCATCTTGGCGTTCTACGCCGAGTTTAATAAATTCAGGAATAACTATTTCATCATTATTAAACGCTGGCATACCAAATCCGCAGCGAATAACTTGCACGCAAGCATCTAAAAAGTCATCGCTCATACCTGAATGATAACGTACACTTAAGTTAGGTTGGGTTGATTTTAATCGTCCACAAGACTCTAAAATGGCATAAGATAATGAGTTAACCGCATCAACAGGGACATCATCAACTAATTTTTGGCCACCGATTGTTACGTTTTGGTACATTGGGCTACCCGCTGAACTTTTTGAGTGTGAACCTGAGCGAATTTTATTAACTTCTAAAAGTTTTAACCAACAACTATGTAATAACTCAATAGCTGCTTCACGTGATAAAGATTTGTTTTGTTCAACATCTTTTTCGTACCATGAAGAGAGATATTGGTCCATACGACCAAATGATACAGAGTGACCATTTGATTCGATTTGTAACAATAACATCACAAAATAGCATAATTGGATTGCTTGCCAGAATGTTTGCGGTGGTTTATGAGCGATAACATCACAGTTTTTAGCAATTTGTAATAATTCATCTTTACGCCATGAACGTTCTTCTTTAGCAGCCATTTCACGCGCTAATTCGGCATAACGTTCAATATATTTACTCATGGCTTGCATTGAGATTTCAGACGCTTTTAGGAAGTGATCTTTGTGGAAATCGTCAAAATCAGTAGTATTAATTCGACTACGACGTTCTTTAATTTTGTCAATAATTCCATCAATCCCTTTTTCCAAAATAAATGGGAAATTAACGGCAAGGTGAGCATCACCAGAGTTCATATTACCTTCGGCTTTGATCATAACAGTATCGAGTAATGATTTATGCTCATCGCTAAATAGTGCATAACAGCGATCAAGTACGGTTTGACCATGCCACCACGGACAAACTCGGTGTAAAACTTCCTTGTCATGTTCGGTGACTTCGAACCCTGCGCCTGGGCGCTCACCTAATACATCAATTTCTTTTTCAACCCAACCAACAGTATATTCAGGAAATATTGGTGCAGCTCTTGGCGAACTGGCTTGGTTACCAACAATTAATTCATCATGTTTTATCCAAATTGTTTTTTTATTTAGATGGTTAGCTAATGCATAAGCGCGGCGTAATACAACCGGTTGTGCCAAATGTTCTTGGTATGATTCAGTGTAATGTTCTGCACGTTCAACACAAATTGGTGGTTTAATAATATGAATTAATGCATTTTTATGGGCTTTAATTCGTGGTGTGACGGTAGTAAGATCTAGCGTAGACATAAGGTTCTCCTTGATTATCCTCGTAAAACAGCGGTTAACTGTTTTTGTTTAGCATAGTTGGTTGCAAAATCTATGATATTTGCGTCGTTTAGTGGCTCTTTAGGTGCGTGATAAGGCAGATCGAGCATTTTGTATTTGTTTATACCTAAGGTGTGATACGGTAAAAAATGAATCTCATCAGTCGGTATTTCGCTAGCGACAAAATCGACAATACTTTTAATCGACTTTTCATCAGCATTAAATCCTTGAATTAGTGGTACTCGGATAGTGATTTTTTTGTTTGTATTCGCTAAAAGTTCAAAGTTTTTTAAAATACGTTTAGCTGAACCTTTCGTCCATGCATAAAAAATAGATTCGTCAGTATGTTTTAAATCCGCCAGGAACAGATTTAAATATGGCAATGAAGCTTCAATATTTTTCCATGGCACATGTAAACAAGTTTCAACAGCTGTGTGGTAGCCTTGCTGTTTACACGCAGTTAAAATTTCTTGGCTTAATTTTGGTTGCATAAATGGTTCACCACCTGACAAAGTTACTCCGCCACCGGTACGTTCGTAAAATGGGCTATCTTTATTAATAGTTTGCATAACCTCTTCAACAGATAAAGATTCACCACAGACGGTTAATGCTAAGCTTGGACAAATATTTTGTATTTTTTGATAATCTGCTTGTTCGGCAGCTTTCCGATTGATCTGAATGTTGCCATTTGATTTTTTGATTAAATTTGGGCAAGATGCAACACAAAGTTCGCAATCATTAATGCAAAGCCTTTCATCAAACAGAATTTCTTGCTTAGCCGATTGACTTTCTGGGTTTTGACACCAAAAACATCCCAAAGAACAACCTTTTAAGAAGACAACTGTTCGAATTCCGGGTCCATCATGAGTGGAATATCGTTGTAAATTAAAAATCATACACAGCCCCAATCTTTTTTCTACATATTAATAACTTTCGAACGAAAGTGTCTGTGATATAGATCACATTTTTTGCTATTAAAATCAAAAATAAGATCTAGATCACATATTTTAAATGTAATTATTCTTTTGAAGGAGTTTTATATTTCGAACGAAAGAATTTTATGTTTTAATCGGAATGTAAAAACAAGTAAGGACGAAGAATAAAATGAATAATTTTACTATTGGTATTGATGTTGGCGGCACTAAAACAGCATATGGGCTTTTTGATAGCAATAAAAAACTAATCTTTAAAAATAAACTACCAACTAATTCAAATTTGGATTCACAAGCTTTTTTTGATGAAATTGCCGATAATATTAATACTATTCTAAAAAATCACGATATTAATTATTCTAATTTACGTGGTGTTGGTATTGGTATGCCTTCTTATATTTTTTATGAAGAAGGACGTATCATGAAAACGGCAAACTTACCTAAGATAAAAGATTTTCCTGCTCGTAGTTATTTGTATAAAAAGTTAGGCGGTAATATCCGGATTATGCTTGATAACGATGCTCATACGGCTGCATTAGCGGAACATCGTAATGGTGCTGGACGCGGTTTTACTCATATGCTTTATTGTCCAGTAAGTACTGGGATTTCCACAGGTATTATTATTGATAATAAGCTATTTCGTGGACGTTATGGTTGGGCCGGTGAAACTGGTCATATGATTGCAACCCCAGGAGAAGGTATCGAATGTGGTTGTGGTAATCGAGGTTGCCTAATGTCATATTGTTCTGGTGCTATGATTGTAAAACATGTTAAACAAAAGATTCTAGAAGGTCATAAAACAATAATGACTGATCTAGCTGGATCGCATGATGCTATTGATGTTTTGCATATTAGTCAGGCTTATGATTTAGATGATGCATTATCTATTTGGGCGATAGATCAAATGGCAAAATATATGGCTGTTTGGCTGTACAATCTTTATTCCGCATTAAATATTAACTGTTTTGTGCTTGGCGGTGGTTTATTAAATATTGGTGATAAATTATTCGATCCTGTTAAAAGCATGTTTAATGATTTAAATCATTGTGATTTACCTGTTTATTTTAAAGAAGCTGAGTTAGGCGATGATTTTGGCATAGTAGGTGCTGCAGAGCTACTTTTTTAATCTGAGGTAATCATGATGAATACAGTGACTATTGATGAAGTAAATAAACCTGCAAAACCTAAGTTTTTAGTAATTATTGATGTCTTAATAGATGGTATCTCAGGTATTTTTCTGCCATTTGTTAATCAATTATGTGCTTGTGGTATTTTGATTGGTATTCTGGCAATTTTGCAAACTACAGGTTGTATTAACATTGAAAGTGATTCTTATAAGATTTTGCATGCAATGGCTAATAGCCTTTTTTATTTTTTACCGATGTTACTTGCCTTTACTTCGGCAAAAAAATTTGGTGTTAACCCTTATACTGCTGTAGTGATTGCCGGAATTTTGCTTTATCCAAGCCTTGTTGAGATGTTAGATAAAGGAGATACGATTAACTTTATCGGTTTAACTATTTATCCAGTTACCTATAATGCTAGCGTGATCCCTATCATATTGGCAGTTGGTATTTTGCATTATGTTGAATTATTTTTTAAGAAAATATTGCCAGACGTGGTGAGTGATTTCTTAACACCGCTGCTTAGTATTATTCTCATTTCAACATTAACATTATCAGTATTAGGGCCATTGGGTGTTGCAATTAGTAAATATCTGGCAATAGGTTATCAATCTGCCTATCAAACTAGCCCAATTTTAGCTGGTTTTATACTGGGTGGAATCATTCAATTAATGGTTATTTTTGGTTTTCATTGGTGTTTAATCCCATTGGCCATCAATAATATTGCTTTGAATGGCTTTGATACTATCTTAGCCATGATGGGGCCAGCAGTTTTTGCTCAGGCGGGTTCGGCCTTTGCGGTATTCTTTTTAGCTAAAAATAAACAGTTTAAATTTATCTGTTTTTCTGCTGGAATATCTGCTTTATTTGGCATTACCGAACCTGCAATGTATGGGGTTAATTTGCCTCTTAAAAAACCGATGATAGGCGTTTGTCTTGGTGGCGCTATTGGGGGGGCCATGACAGGTTATTTTGCTAATTCTGCTATGTCATTTGCTTTCCCTGGACTTGTAACGCTGCCGGTATTTATGGGAAATGCTTTTTGGAGCTTTATTTTAGCTGTTATTATTGGTTTTTTAGTTGGCTTTTTATTTACATTAAGTTGTCATAAAAAGTTAGAATTGGCTAAGTTTGCTCAAACTAAAACTCCAATTCTTAACAATTAATCTTACCTATTTGGTTAAATTTAGGTATCATAATGATTCTCTCTAAATTAGCACAATAGACAGGAAATATGAATAAGCGTCATCAAATAATCTTAGAATTGATTAATAATAAAAAGAAGATTAGTGTAAATGAGTTAGCTGAATTAACTAATGTATCACTCGTGACTATTCGTAATGACTTATCTATTCTTGAACAGCAAAACTATGTTAAGCGTAGCCATGGTTTTGCTGAAATTCTAGATCGTGATTTAATGAGTGAGAGGATGGATGTTAATTTTTCACTAAAGCAGAAATTAGCCAAATATTCATTAAGTTTAATTAATGAAGGCGATTCTGTATTTATTGAGGGTGGAAGTACTAACTCTTTGTTAGCCAGAGAATTACTCAATTTTAAAGGTGAAATTGTCGTTATCACTGTTTGTACCTATATCGCATCGTTATTACGTGATGCCCCATTCGATGTCATTTTATTTGGTGGATTGTTACAAGCTAAAAGTGAAAGTGTAATTGGGCCATTGACAAGAACATGTATCAATCAAACCCACTTTAATAAAAGCTTTTTGGGCATTGATGGTTATAGTCCCGATATTGGTTTTACTGGCCGTGATATGATGCGAGTAGAAGTTATTAATGCTGTCTTGAATAAAGGGGCAGAAAATTTCGTGATTTCAGATTCATCAAAGTTTGGTCTTGTTTATCCTTATACTATCCACTCTGATAATTTTAAACAAATTATTACCGATAACAATATTAGTGTAGATATGGAAAATTCACTAAAAGATAAAGGTATTATTGTTCATAAAGTTTAATTGTACTTTTCTTAAGCTATTTATAATTTGATTTTATTAAAAAATGGAATGGCCTATAATTTTTTAACTTATCCAATTCATTTTACTTTTCCTTTCCTTCTCCTTCTCTTTTTGTATAAAGAACGTTTTTCTTTTACTTTTAACTTATTTCTTTTCTTATCTTAGTAAATCATTACTTAATAAATATTTTGGCTAAATTAATCATATTGCTAATATTTTAATATTCTTATGAAATTAAATTTATTTTCGTTAGAAATTTATTTTATTTTCGTTAATGTGATCTTACTCAACGTTTTGAAAGTATTTTTTGTGTTATTTTTTAATAAAAGATAGTTACAACAAAATATAAATTAAAAAGGAGAGTAATTATATGACCGATATAGAGCAAGTTATTATGAATTTAATTGTTAACTCCGGTGCAGCTAAATCTTTTGCCTACAATGCATTAACTAAAGTAAACGAAAAAGATTACCAAGGATCGGATACTGACCTTCAACAGGCTCATGAATATTTGAAATTAGCTCATAACGAGCAAACAGCATTACTCACAATGGAGGCCAATGGTGAGAAAATTATGATTAGTGCTTTATTTATCCACGCTCAAGATCATTTAATGGCGGCCATATCAGAAATTACATTGATAGAGCAGATCATCGATTTACGAAAAACAGTAAACAGTCTACTAGCTAATTAATTATATAAAGATAACAAGGTAAGTATTATGATTAAAATTAAATTATTTTGTGCAGCAGGATTTTCTACTAGTATGCTAGTTGAAAAAATGATTGAAGCGGCGAAATTACAAAATCTTGAAGTGGATATTCAAGCACATTCGCATGCAAATTTACGTGATCATATAAATGATACTGATGTAGCTTTACTTGGACCTCAAGTAGGTTATGCATTAGCTAAAGCAAAAGAAGTTTGTGATCCAGTCGGTTTACCTGTCGAAGTTATTCCTATGATTGACTATGGCACAATGAATGGACAAAAAATACTTGAATTTGCGCTAAATCTTCATAAAAACAAGGGGTAATAATTATGAGTATTATTGTCAATTTTATTAATACCAAAGTGTTACCCAAAATTTTAGTATTTGTGAATAGTAAAGGTATTATTGCTGTCAAAGATGGAATGTTAAGTATTCTTCCATTAACTGTGGTTGGTAGTTTTTTTCTGGTTATTGGTCAAATACCTTCGAAAGAAATTAATGATTTTATTGCTAATATTTTCGGTAATAATTGGACTGAACCTTTTATGCAAGTTTATGGTGGTACTTTTGCTATCATGGGGTTAATCTCCTGTTTTGCCATTGCTTATGCTTATGTTAAAAATGAGGGGTTTGAACCGTTACCTGCTGGGGTACTTGCTGTTTCGGCCTTTTTTATTACTTCTAACTCTTATGTTGTCGCGCCTATTTCAAGTGAAATTATCGATAATACGGTATCTAAAGCTTGGATTGGTGGGCAGGGAATGATTTCAGCAATCATTATCGGTTTATTCGTTGGTTATATTTATTCACTTTTTTTGCGCCGTAATATCGTGATTAAAATGCCGAAAGCTGTACCAAAAACTGTCGCAGTACAATTTACCGCATTTTTGCCAGCAGCTTGTATTTTTACTTGTGCTTTAATTACTTATGCTTTATTTAAAGCTTTTGGTCAAACGACTTTGTTAGAAGCTATTTATAGTTTAGTGCAAGTACCTTTACAAGGTTTAACCGATTCATTAGGTGGTATGATAGCGATTGCATTTTTTATCTCCTTTTTATGGTGGTTTGGCGTACATGGACAATCGATTGTCAATGGAATCGTGACATCAATATTAACCGCAAATGCCATTGATAATACTAAAATTTTAGCTGAAAAAGGCTATTTGGATCTAAGTAACGGAGGACACATTGTTACTCAACAATTTTTAGATTCATTTATTCTTTTAACTGGTTCTGGTATCACCTTTGGTATTGTGTTCGCCATGATTGTCGCAGCAAAGTCTAAGCAATATAAGTTTTTAGGTAAAGCTGTAATTTTCCCTACTATATTTAATATCAATGAACCAATTACGTTTGGATTTGGTATTGTACTTAATCCGATTATGTTTATCCCGTTTATTGTGGTGCCGATTCTAAGTGGATTATTAGTCTATTTTTCATTTGTTATTGGATTTTTAGAACCTTTTTCTGGTGTTATGTTGCCATGGAGCACACCTGGAATTCTTTCTGGATTCTTGGTTGCAGGTTGGAAAGGTGCATTATTACAAGTGATTATCCTAGGTATTTCTATCGTAGGATATTATCCATTCTTTAAGAAAATGGATGCAATTGCGTATGCAAAAGAACAACAAGAGGCGTTAGCGACAGCTTCATAGTTGTTATGGTTAAATTTTCTTAGATCATCATACAAGTCAAATTGTAAAAATTATTCTTCGGATTTACATTCTTTTGCTAGTAAGCAAAAGAATGTTTTTTTCGATAATTATTTAATCTATATAAGTTAATTATCACTTTTATTCCTTTTGATTATTGTGCGCTTTATTGGTGCTATTTTATTTTTTAAATTTAACAAAAAAAGATTAAAAAATAGTGGAATTATTTTCTATAGTAAGTAAAATTATTTACGAAAGAAAATAAAAAGGAGATATTATGGAACTTTACTTAGATACAGCAGATATTGCTGCAGTTAAACGACTTGCGCCAATATTCCCGATTAAAGGAGTGACTACAAACCCTAGTATTGTAGTTAAATCTGGTAAGCCGATTTTTGACGTACTACTGGCGTTACAGGATATTATTGGTCCAGAAGGGCAGTTATTTGCGCAAACTATTGGTAATAATGCCAAAGATATGATTAAAGAATCAGAACAATTACGCAGTAAAATTCCATCGATCATAACGAAAATTCCGGTAACGACTGAAGGCCTTATTGCTATCAAAGAATTAACTAAGCAAGGTATTCCAACGTTAGGAACGGCTGTTTATGGTGCCGGTCAAGGCTTATTAGCTGCTTTAGCTGGAGCAAAATATATTGCACCATATGTTAATCGTATTGACGCTCAAAGCGGAAATGGAATTGATGTTGTAAATGAATTGCAAACTTTATTAGATTTGCACGCGCCATCTTCAATGGTATTAGCAGCAAGTTTTAGAACGGCAAGACAAGCCTTAGATTGTTTATTAAGTGGATGTAAATCTATAACTTTACCAGTAGACGTAGCTGAGTTATTCCTTGCCGATCCTGCAGTCGATGCTGCTATTTGTAAATTCGAAGATGATTGGAAGAAAACTTACGGAACACTATCTTTTTAATACATTGTTTTAATTAAGTATTCGCCGAATGATTTTTTAGCAATTTAAATTATTAGCTTCAAAATCAAGAAAAGTTAGTAAATTCTATTTTTTAATAGGAAAAAAGTATGAGTGTTGTTGCTATTCAATCACCAGGTAAATATATACAAGGTGCAGGGATCTATGATGATATTGCTAAATATTTGTCACCAGTAGCTAATAAGTTTGTCATTTTAGTTGATCCATTTGTATTACCATTAGTGAAAGACCGATTAGAACAAAATCTCACGGCAAAAAATATCAAATATATATTTGTAGAGTTTGGTGGAGAATGTTGTCATTCAGAAGTTAATCGAGTTATGCAGATAGCGATTGAGAATCATTGTTTAGCTATTTTAGGTATCGGTGGTGGTAAAACACTAGATACAGCCAAAGCAGTAGGCTTTTATGCAAAATATCCAATCGTATTAAGTCCAACCGTTGCTTCTACTGATGCTCCATGTGCCGCGCTTTCTGTTATATACACTGATGATGGTATTTTTGATTCTTATCTATTTTTACCAAACAATGCTAACGTTGTCCTTATTGACACTCAAATTGTAGCTAACGCACCGAGTCGTTTATTAGCCGCGGGAATGGGAGATGCATTGGCGACGTGGTTTGAAGCCCGAGCTTGCCATCGAAGTGGTGCAAAAACTATGGCTGGTGAATTGGCATCATCAACAGCTTTAAATCTGGCTAAATTCTGCTTTGATACTTTAATGGCAGAAGGTCGAAAAGCGATGATTGCTGTGCAAAATAAAGTGGTTACTCCAGCAGTTGAAAAAATCGTAGAAGCGAATACTTATCTTAGTGGTGTCGGTTTTGAAAGTGGTGGTTTGGCTGCAGCTCACGCAGTGCATAATGGACTAACAACACTTGATGAAACACATAAATATTTACATGGTGAGAAAGTGGCATTTGGTGTGTTAACACAACTGATTTTAGAAAATGCTAGTGATGAAGAGTTAGAGCAAATCACGAGCTTTTGCTATGATCTTGGCTTACCAATCTCATTAGCACAAATTGGTGTTACTACTGATATAGAACAGAAAATGCAGAAAGTTGCAGCAGAGTCTTGCGCTGATAATGACACAATGAAAAACATGCCTGGTAATATTCAACCTAAAGATGTTTATGCTGCTTTAATTGCTGCCAACCAGTATGGTGAAAATTATTTATCACGGAAAGATAGATAAATTTCGTCAGAGCTCCATCCTTAATACAAAAGAGAAATTATTCGTGTAATTTCTCTTTTTTTGATTACTTTTTACAGAAAATTTTCGTTAGATACTAAAAGAAAATTAAAATTTATTTTCTAATAAAGACTGTAATTTAATTATATGAAATAACGTTAATAAAAAGGAACCGACAAGGTTCCTTTAATAAAAAATTTGAGGAAAGGGGTTTTTGCGATTAATAATTACAAGGTAAAATCGCTTAAATCATCTTCACTAATTTCTGAATCGATTTGTCCAACTAAATATGAGCTCATTTCTGCTTCTTGTGGCGCAACCTGTACGTTATCAGAAACAAGCCAGTTATTGATCCATGGAATTGGGTTGGATTTTACTTCAAATGGTAATTTGAGGCCGACTGCTTGCATACGAATATTGGTAATATACTCAACATATTGGCATAGAATATCTTTGTTTAAACCAATCATTGAACCACCTTCAAATAGATATTCAGCCCATTCTTTTTCTTGATTAGCGGCTTGTAAGAAGAGGTCATAACAATCTTGTTCACACTCTTTAGCGATTTCGGCCATTTCTGGATCATCTTCACCGCTTCTTAGAGTATTAATCATGAACTGTGTGCCGGTTAGATGTAATGCTTCATCACGGGCAATCAGTTTGATTATTTTAGCATTACCTTCCATTAACTCACGTTCAGCAAAGGCAAATGAGCAAGCAAAACTCACATAAAAACGAATCGCTTCAAGTGCATTAACGCTCATTAGGCATAAGTAAAGTCGTCTTTTTAACTCTCGTAGATCAATAGTGATAGTTCGATTATTGACAGTGTGTTTACCTTCACCTAACAAATTATAATAACTAGCATAACTAATTAATTCATCGTAGTAGCCTGCAATATCACCAGCCCGTTTTTGAATTTCTTTATTAGTCACAATATCGTCAAATACAACCGATGGATCATTAACGATATTACGAATAATGTGGGTGTATGAACGTGAATGAATCGTTTCTGAAAATGACCAAGTTTCTACCCATGTTTCAAGTTCAGGAATAGAAATTAAAGGTAATAACGCCACATTTGGACTTCGACCTTGAATAGAATCGAGCAGAGTTTGATATTTTAAATTACTAATAAATATATGTTTTTCATGTTCGGGGAGCGCTGCGTAGTCAATACGATCTTGTGATACATCGACCTCTTCAGGACGCCAAAAGAAAGAAAGTTGTTTTTCAATTAATTTTTCAAACATTTCATATTTTTGTTGATCGTAACGAGCAACATTTACCGGTTGACCAAGAAACATTGGCTCTTTAAGTTGATCATTATGGACGTGTGAGAAGGTGCTGTAATTCATGCTCATAATCGAACTCCTAACAGAAATTTGTTAAGCTTTTTACTGGGCATATAAGTAAAAAGTCGGAATAGTAGGGATAACTGGCTTGTTATCCGCTACTTTTATTTTTAGGGCTAAGCAGAACAATTAAATTTTGCATGCTCCGCCTTCACAACCATCATCACTTGATGAGACTTCAATATCACCTTGAATATCTTCAGCACCATCTCGTGTATTATGATAATAAAGGGTTTTTACACCATATTTATAAGCTGTTAATAAATCAGATAATAGCTGCTTCATTGGTACTTTATCATTAGGGAATTTAGTTGGATCATAATTAGTATTGGCTGAAATTGATTGATCAATAAACTTCTGCATAATACCGACTAAATGCAAATAACCTGTATTATTTGGGATTTGCCAAAGTAACTCATATAAATCTTTTAATTTTTTATATTCAGGTACCACTTGTTTTAAAATACCATCTTTTGACGCCTTTATGCTGACATATCCTCGTGGTGGCTCAATACCATTAGTGGCATTTGATATTTGTGAGGAAGTTTCAGATGGCATTAATGCCGACAAAGTAGAATTACGTAAACCATAAGTTTTGATTGATTGGCGTAAAGATTCCCAATCATAATGTAATGGTTCTTTAGTAAGTGTATCGATATCTTGTTTATAAGTATCAATAGGTAAGATACCTTGAGCATAGGTTGTTTCACTAAATAGTGGGCAGGCACCTTTTTCTTTAGCTAAATTATTTGATGCTTTTAATAAATAATATTGCATTGCTTCAAATGTGCGATGGGTTAAGTTATTGGCACTACCATCAGAATATTTAACTCCATGTTTAGCTAAATAATAGGCATAATTAATTACACCAATACCTAATGTGCGGCGGTTTATTGATGACGTTTTAGCTGCCGGAATCGGATAGTCTTGATAATCAAGCAATGCGTCTAGGGCACGAACGGTTAAATCAGCTAGCTCTTCAAAATCGTCAAGAGATTCAATTTTACCTAAATTAAAAGCAGATAACGTACAAAGTGCAATTTCACCTTTATCATCATTAACATTATTAAGTGGTTTAGTTGGTAGGGCAATTTCCATACATAAATTGGATTGATGTACTGGCGCTAGTTGAGCATTAAATGGACTATGAGTATTACAATGATCAACATTTTGAATATAAATTCGGCCAGTTGATGCTCGTTCTTGCATTAATAATGAAAACAATTCAACTGCTTTAACTACGCGTTTGCGAATATTAACATCTTGTTCATATTGATGATAAAGAGCTTCAAATTTGTCTTGGTCGGCAAAGAAAGCATCGTAAAGACCCGGTACATCAGATGGACTGAATAAAGAGATGTTTTCATTTTTAATTAGACGTTGGTACATTAATTTATTGATTTGTACACCATAATCTAAATGTCGTACTCGGTTTTCTTCAACACCACGGTTATTACGTAGTACTAATAAACTTTCAACTTCTAAATGCCAGAGTGGATAAAATACTGTAGCTGCGCCACCACGAACACCACCTTGTGAACATGATTTAACTGCAGTTTGGAAATATTTATAAAATGGGATACAACCGGTATGGAAGGCTTCACCACCACGAATTGAGCTACCTAATGCTCTTATACGACCCGCATTCACGCCAATTCCAGCTCGTTGTGAGACATATTTTACAATCGCACCAGCTGTGGCATTGATAGAATCTAAACTGTCATCACATTCAATTAATACACACGAACTAAATTGGCGAGTAGGAGTACGGACACCAGCCATAATTGGTGTCGGCAATGAAATTTTAAAGGTCGAAACAGCATCATAGAAACGTTTAATATAATTTAAACGGCTCTCTTTTGGATAGTTAGCAAATAAACACGCTGCAACTAAGATATATAAGAATTGAGCACTTTCATAAATTTCGCCAGTTACGCGATTTTGAACTAAATATTTGCCTTCAAGTTGTTTGACTGCTGCATAGGAAAAATTCATATCACGCCAGTGGTCGATTATTTTATCCATTTGCTCAAATTCTTCTTGAGTATAATCTTCAAGAAGGTGTTTGTCATAGCGTTTGCTAGCAACAAGTTTTTTTACATGTTCATAAAGTGATGGTGGTGTAAATTGATTATAGGCTTTTTTGCGTAAATGAAAGATAGCTAAACGGGCAGCTAAATATTGATAATCAGGTGCATCTTGAGAGATAAGATCAGCTGCTGCACGGATAATAGTTTCATGAATGTCCGAAGTACGGATACCATCATAAAATTGAATATGTGAACGTAATTCAACCTGAGAAACAGATACATTATCTAATCCTTCTGCTGCCCAAGTGATTACTTTGTGGATTTTATCAAGATCGATAGGTTCTTTTTTCCCATCACGTTTAGTTACTAGCATTGATTTGTTCATTATTCATTTATCATCCATTTTTATGTTTTAATGAAACGTATGATAATTGATATTTGTCAAAATATACAATATATAGTGCCTATTAATCATTTTATTACTATATGTAGTATGCATAATAAACAGTGATCGGGAATTTATTAACGAAAATCAATAACTACGGATAATATTTTTTGAATTTGTTTTTGATAGTAAAAACGATAATGATAGGTAGTATAAAAGAAAAACAAAAATTGCCAATGATAAGCTCTACCTATGAATCGATAGAGCTCTAAATATAGAATAATAAATTTAATTAGTATCGACCGCTATACATAAGCCATTTTTATCTTGGCTCTCTTTTTTGCAGTGATATTTACCATCATATGGATGTAAATCACAATATTTGTTCATTGTCGGATCATAGACCCAAATTCTTTTTCGTTTATTATTTTCTTTTAATGCCGGAGCCCATGAGTCTGGGTATGATTCTTGTGTTGGATAACCCCATTCACTCATTAATGAACCTATTTCACGAGTAAATATTGCATCTTTTCCTGCATTAAAATTTGCGTTACTCAGTTCATCTGCATTAGTAATACGATAATTACCTGGTAACTGCTCACATGCTTCGGCAATTTGTGATGCCTTTCCTATTGAGCTAATACCTGTTCCTATAGTAGCTAGATTCCATCCAGAATACCATTTTGTTATAGTGAATCCATAACGAATTTTGTAACCATTAGTTATATGGGTGCCTTCTAAAATGACTTCATAACCGGTATTGTTACCCATGACATAATTCCAAGCTATCAAGGTATTTTTTGCATTATCAGTACCAAATCTTAGCGTTACAAAGTCGTTATTTGCACTGATTATTGGTTTACTAACAAGTTCTTTACCTTTTATCAATTGCCAATCATATTGGTCGGCTATGCCTTTTTGGGCAAGAGTTAGGTCAAATTGTGCACCATAAAAAGCAGTAGTTGGAAAATTGCTTAATTCTGTATTAGATTGAATTAAGAAACCATAATTTTTATTCCATTGGTTTTTTTGACCACTTTGGGCTTCACTTGGTTGTAACGAAGGGCGTGCATAACAAAATCCATTATCTTCCAATAAGGTATATATTTTCGCTGGACTATCCATAATGTCTTCATTAGGGTATTGATTTGAATTAGGTAATCCATATTGAGTATATAATAGTATGCCATTTGCTTCTAATTTAATTTTATAAGGCGCATACCACCCTTTTTCAGATAATGAGCAAAATGTATCGCTATCTTCTGGTTCAAATTCAATAAGTTGTTTTTTAGCATTGGTATAATACCATTTCATGGTAATTGCACTACTGGTATCGATTGCAGACAGTTGATCGCCATCCTCATCAACAAATTGGCTATTATCAGGAAGTTTTAGAGGTGCAACTTTTATACGTTCTTTAAATGGATAACTTGTTGAATATGGCATATTTTTAACTTCATCACCATAATAGTTTTTACCATCGGTATTTAGACCAAAAAGATCAAAGTCTTTCATATTATTTTCTAATTGTGCTGATAATAATGGTTTATTACCATGAATTGCTTGAACAGTTTTTGAATCGAGTGAACAATAGCTAGAAGGGGATACAAGTAATAAAGGTAGTATTGAAGATATTTTCTTTACAGACTTATTGATGATTTGATTCACTGTTAAATTCCTTTTTATTCATCCTTTATCATTTTAATTTAGTAATTTATAACTATTTGATAAAATTATATTTTTATTTGTTTTTGTTTTTTTGTGGCGCCGATTATAAAGCAAACAATCGCTTTAGTCGATCTTAAAGATGATTAATCATTATTTTATTTGTAATAATATATTAATATTTTTTTAAGTTATTTGATAAATATCATTATTTTATACCTTTATCATTCAATCAATGTAATATGATATACATAAACCATTTTTATATTGCGATTCACTTTGGAAACCCTATTGATATTTATGGTAGTCAAAGCGATCAGCGATTTATATTTGTTGATGTAAGGATAGGAAAGTTAAATTAGCTATCTGAATTAGATATCCTTTAATGTTTCACTGTCCGTAAAAATTACTAGTTATTTTCATCTACTGCTGTGCATAAGCCATTTTTTAAACCATTTTCAGCGACACAGTGATAAACGGCTTGATAAGTATGCAAATCACAATATTTTTGTTTATCCGGATCATATAGCCAAATTCTTTTATATCTAGCATCTTGTTTATCATTAGCTGCCCAAGAATTTGGGTATGCTTTTTGACTAGGGTCTCCCCATTCACTAAAAAGGGTGCCTATCTCTCGAGTATATTTAGCTTTAGCTGCCTGTAAGCTGGAATTAACCACTTCGTTAGTATAACTTATACGATACTTTCCACCGCCAGCTAGGGCGTTACAGCTTTCATCCACTTTGGGCCCCGTTGTAATAGAAGCTCCGGGTTCACCAATTTTATTTTCATCCCAACCGGTAAACCATTTAACGAGAGTAAATGAATATTGAATAGTGGTATTTCTTTGAGGGTTTTTTCCTTCAACAATAACCGTATATCCATCACCAGATCCCATTATATATTGCCAAGCTTTTGCTGGATCTTTAGCATCAGGCATATCAAATGATACCGTAACAGCTTGAGTATTATCGTCTTTGTTAACTTGTACTAACTCACCACCTTGTTTAATTGACCATTCATAATCTTTGGCAATTTGTTCATTAGTCAAAATTAATTGAAATTGCGCACCATAAAAACCAGTAGAAGGAAAATTTTTGCTAGGATCATTTGTCGATTGTGGTAAAAAGCCATTATCACGATCCCATTGTGATTCTGTGTTAGCACCCGATTCTTTTGGTTTTAATTCTGGTTTGGCATAACAAATTCCAACATCATCCATGATGGTATAAGTTTTTGAAGGTGATGTTATTATTTCCTCATTAGGATAGAGATAATAGTCAGGTTCACCATATTTTGATACTAGTAATAAAGCATCAGTAGTCAATTTTACTTTAAATGGTGCAGTTATATTTTTTTTAGCTAAAGAACAAAATGTATCAACAGCTGTTGGAACAAACGAAACTAATTTATTTTTTGAATTGGTATAAAACCATTCCATTTGAATGTTGCCATTATGTTCAAACCCAACTAACTCATCACCATCAATATCAACGTATTCATTTTCGTTTGGATATTTCATTGGTGCAATTGCGACTTTATCTTTAAATGGATAGTTACTGGTGAGTGGTAAATGATCAATCTCCTTTCCATAATAATTTTGATTATAAACTTTTAAACCAAATAAGTTTAAATCGTCCATATTCATCTCTAATGGTAGTGATAAATGAGGTGGTGATCCTGTTATTGAGTTAACCGTTATTTGTGAGAGGCTGGCTTCAGTTGACTGGATTGATTGGAATAATAATACTAAATAAAACCATAGTGCTAAATATCTACTGCTCGTTAGGTAACTCACGGTATATTTCCTATATTTCATTTTTCTTTAATTATTTATTAGAAAGGTTTTTTGCGTATAAGATTTCACATCTGATTATATTTTATATGATAGTTTATAGCTAACAAATAATTGTAAACGATTGTTAATTCATTAAATTGATATTAGTTTCTTTAATTAAGTTTTTGTAAAATATAGGTTTTTTGTTTTTGATTTATATCAACGCTTTTTAAGATTAGTTTATTTTTTATGTGGATAAGAACGCTGGGATTATCGATAACTTATAGTTTGCCTAGTAATAAATGAAATGTAATTTCAATTGATAAAAAATATTAAAATTACATTACTAATTTTATTTCGATTTATAGCGTTGAATACTACTCGCTTTATTTTGATCTTCTAGCCAAGCTAATTTTTCTGCGTAATTTTTTTCAGCTCCTCGTTGGTTGGGATAATAGTATTTAGTTGCCGCCATTTCTGGAGGAAAATAGTTTTCACCAGCAGCAAAGGCATTAGGTTCATCATGGGCATAACGATATTGAGCTCCATAACCTAAATTCTTCATTAATTGGGTAGGTGCATTGCGTAGATGTTCTGGCACATCATAATCTGGCTGAGATGTAGCATCTTTCATTGCTTGATTAAATGCAAGATAAACAGCATTACTTTTCGGTGCACAAGCAAGATAAACGATTGCTTGGGCGATAGCGCGTTCGCCTTCAGCTGGCCCCACTCGGGTAAAACAGTCCCAAGCAGCTAGTGCTACTTGCATTGCTCTTGGATCGGCATTGCCAACATCTTCTGAAGCTATTGCTAATAATCGACGGGCAACATAAAGTGGATCACCACCAGCCGAAATGATTCTGGCATACCAATAAAGTGCGGCATCAGGTGCAGAGCCTCTAATTGATTTATGCACAGCTGAGATCAGATCATAAAAACGATCGCCTTGATTATCAAATCTTGCACTACGCTCGCCAATGACTTCTTTTAGTAATTCTGGTGTAAGGGCTTGACCATCGGACATATCAACCAATAATTCAAGTGTATTTAATGCCCTCCTTGCATCACCACCAACAAACTCGGCAATCTGTTGTTTAGTTTGTTCAGGTAATGTGATATTTAAGTTACCATAACCCCGATCAGTATCATCCATAGCTTGTTGTAAAATTTGCTCAATATCATTATTGGTCAGTGATTTTAGTAAATATACTCTCGCGCGAGACAAAAGTGCTGAATTTAATTCGAATGATGGGTTTTCAGTTGTTGCTCCGATAAAGGTTACTGTACCATTTTCGACATAAGGTAGAAATGCATCTTGTTGACTTTTATTAAAACGATGGACTTCATCAACAAACAAGATGGTTCTAACACCAGATTGCTGGTTTATTTTTGCCCTTTCTATTGCCTCTCGAATATCTTTTATGCCAGAAGTAACCGCTGAAATACGTTCAACTTTAGCGTTGGCATGATGGGCAATAATTTCTGCTAAGGTGGTTTTTCCTGTACCAGGCGGTCCCCACAGGATCATTGAATGCAGATGACCCGCCTCAATGGCTTTAGGTAGAGGTTTATCTTTACCCAGTAGCTGGCTCTGACCAATGTATTCTGATAAATTTCGTGGACGCATCCTTGCAGCTAAAGGTTTAAATTCATCTGAACCAAATTCAAAAGAGAGACTAGGCATGGTGCACTATATACCCGTAATTACAAAATATGGTTATTATATACCGCTTCACTAATAATAGTGAAAAAGAAAAGAAAATATCTTCCACAGCTAACAGAAAAACGGTAATATTTTGAACTAAATTAGTTATTAAAATAGATGATTGTTGAATATATTTTATTACACAAAATACATAAGGATTGGTAATGAAGAAGTTTTTAATGTTAATTGGGTTACTTACAAGTCTTTCTGCATGGGCAGGCGATAAAGAGGTGTTACAAGAACGATTAGCTAAAATTGATGGATTTTATGCCCGTTTTTCACAAGATGTGAAAACAGCTGATAAGCAACCAGTTCAACAAGGAAAAGGTGATTTATGGGTGACAAGACCCTATTATTTTAATTGGACGATGACTGAACCTGATGAAACTTCCATTATTTCTGATGGAACTAATATGTGGGTATACACTCCAGCCGTTGAGCAAGTGAGTGTAATGAGTTTGAAAAAAGCAGTAGATAATCGTTTAATGTTACTAATTACTGATAGCCATAATCCAATTTGGAATGCCTATAATGTTACACGTAAACAAGATTCTTTTACCTTAAAACCGACTGATGGCTCTAATCAAGATTTTGTTATTTCGGTTTTACCAACCGGCATGATTTCTAATTTCACGATTATTGAAGAAGATGGTCAGCGCAGCTTTTATGATTTATCTCGCCAAACTTTAGGCAAAGTTACGATGGATAAGTTCAAGTTTACACCACCTGCTGGGGTAACAATTGACGATCAACGCTAATAATTTTAGTAATATCTAATTTTTTCTGATTCACGAAATTAAAACATTTTGCCTACTAATGCAAAGTGTTTTAATTTGCTTATTAGTTGTTTTTAAGCTGTGCTGCTAAATTGGCTATTTACTAACTCTCTCAATGCTCCGTTTCATTAATACTAATAACTGGATTATCAGAAAAGAGATAGTGGTCGCGTTTGGTTTCGAAATCTTCGCTAGCTGCATCAAATAACATTTTTTTGGTATTTTCTAAATGTTGCCACATAGCTAATTTAGCCGCTTTAGGATCTCGATTAATTAGTGCTTCTAAAATTTTATCATGTTCATCCCACCAACTTTCAATATCTTGTTGTTGTACATGTTCATGAAGTTTTTTCCATAAAGGATTTAATGTCCGTTGCTGCCATGCTTCTTGAACAATTGTGATCAAAGCAGTATTGCGGGTAATCATTGCAATTTGAGTATGAAATTTTAAATCCCAATCAGAATCTCGATAATGATCTTCTTTTTTGGCGTTATGCTGAATTTCTAAAAGTTTAACAATATCATCTTTAGTAATTTGAGTGGCGGCAAATTCGGCGATATTACTTTCAATAAGTTGCCGAGCTTGTAGTAATTCAAAGGGGCCTGTAGTCGAAAAATTTAAACCTTGTGAGGCGGTAATAATATTATTTTGCAAACTATTAGCAATTACATGGATGCCAGACCCTTTACGTGCATCAACATAACCTTCAACTTCAAGCATGATAATGGCTTCTCTGACTACTGCCCGGCTAACTTTTAACTCTTCACAAATTAATCTTTCGGAAGGTAATTTACTGCCAACTGGATAAATACCATTAATAATTCGATTCTTAAGTTCAGTTGCGATTACTTGATAAAGTCGTTGATATTCGTTCTGTTCTTGGGTCATGGTGAAGTTGGCATAATTCCTTTAAGTTTTCTCAGACTTTTAAAATAACATCTAATTGCGCTAAGTTAAATAATATTACTGTAATTTTTTCAAATAAACATACTTGTCAGCTAACTTTCAATAAAAAAATATCCATTTATATATTATGGGTATGGGTTAATTATGTGATGTATGTCAACTTTTTAAGTTGTCTTATATGTTAATATAAGACAAAATATTGACATCTAAACTTACTAGTTAATCACTGCTTTTTGGAGAATAAAATGAGTTTTTTAACTGAAAACTTTTTGCTTGATACTGAATTTTCTCGTCAACTTTATCATGACTATGCGGCTGAACAGCCAATTTTTGATTATCACTGCCATTTACCACCAGAACAAATTGCCAACGATTATCAATTTAAAAATTTGTATGACATATGGCTAAAAGGTGATCATTATAAATGGCGCGCAATGCGTACCAATGGTGTTGCTGAAAAATTTTGTACTGGTACTGATGTGAGTGATTTAGACAAATTCAAGGCTTGGGCGGAAACTGTTCCTCATACCATTGGTAATCCTTTATATCATTGGACTCATTTAGAACTTCGTCGTCCTTTTGGAATTGATAATGTTTTATTATCACCAACTACAGCAGAGCAAATTTGGAATAGTTGTAATGAAATGCTTGCCACTCCAGAGTTTTCAGCTCGTAGCATTATGAAAAAAATGAATGTTAAAATGGCTGGTACCACCGATGATCCT
Source organism: Gilliamella sp. W8128 (assembly GCF_016100545.1). Taxonomy (NCBI): domain Bacteria; kingdom Pseudomonadati; phylum Pseudomonadota; class Gammaproteobacteria; order Orbales; family Orbaceae; genus Gilliamella; species Gilliamella sp. W8128. The sequence goes on along the minus strand of NZ_JACFSE010000002.1, from coordinate 157,616 downwards.
ATTGATGATTTAGCTCATCATAAAACTATTGCCGAAGATAGCTCATTTGAGGTTAAAGTTTTACCAAGCTGGCGTCCAGATAAAGCATTTAATATTGATTCTGAATTTTTTGCCCAATATATGGAAAAACTTTCTGCGGTAGCTGACGTGGAAATTTCTAACTTTCAAGCGCTTTGCCAGGCATTATCCAAACGTATGGACCATTTTGCTGCTCATGGCTGTAAGATTTCCGACCATGCATTAGATACTGTTGTTTATGAAGAAGCCTCTGAAAAAGAGTTGGATACCATTTTAACTAAACGTTTATCTGGTGAGGTTTTAACCGCTAAAGAAGTTGCTCAATTTAAAACGGCAGTACTTATCTTTTTAGGTGTTGAATACCACAAACGTCAATGGATTCAACAATATCATATTGGCGCATTGCGTAATAATAATTCCAGAATGTTTAATTTAATGGGGCCAGATGTTGGATTCGATTCTATTAATGATTCACCGATTGCCCAGCCTCTTTCTCGATTATTAGATGCCCAAGCTAAACAAGATGCGCTACCTAAAACAATTTTATACTGTTTAAATCCTTCTGATAATGAAATTCTAGGCACTATGATTGGTAACTTCCAAAGTGCTGGTATTCAAGGAAAAATGCAATTTGGTTCTGGTTGGTGGTTTAACGATCAAAAAGACGGCATGATTCGTCAAATGACACAGCTTGCCCAACTTGGCTTATTAAGTCGTTTTGTTGGTATGTTAACAGATAGCCGTAGCTTCTTATCTTATACACGCCATGAATATTTCAGACGTATTTTATGTCGCATGATTGGACGTTGGGTTGAAGATGGTGAAGCTCCTCGTGATATCCAATTATTAGGTCAAATGGTTAAAAATATTAGTTTTGATAATGCTAAAAACTATTTTGGTATTGAATTGAGTTAAGAGTATTAAGTCGTTGTAATTAGAGTAATTAAATAAGAGTTAGAGTAATGAAAACATTAAATAGAAATGATTTTCCGGGAGCAAAATATACGACACGTGTTGTTCAGTTTGGCGAAGGTAATTTTTTACGGGCATTTTTAGATTGGCAATTAGATATTCTTAACGAGAAAACCGAACTTGATGCTGGTGTGGTTGTGGTGCGTCCATTAAATACCGATTTTCCGCCATCATTGAGTATCCAAGATGGTTTATATACCACATTAGTTCGTGGGTTAAATGAACAAAATCAAGCCGTAAAAGAGTTTAGGCTGATTCGTTCAGTGAATAATGAAATCAATGTGTATACTCAATATGATGAGTATCTTGAGTTAGCAAAAGATCCAAATATTCAATTTATTTTTTCAAATACGACTGAAGCAGGAATTAGTTATGTTGAAAGTGACCAATTAACCGATAAACCTGCAACTAGCTATCCAGCTAAATTAACTGCTTTTTTATATGAAAGATTTGTTCACTTTGCGGGTAGTAAAGAAAGTGGTTTGATTATTATCCCTTGTGAATTAATTGATTATAACGGCGATGCACTTAAAAAATTAGTACTGAAATATGCCAACCAATGGAACTTGTCAGACAAATTCATAAACTGGCTTGAAAATGATAATTTATTCTGTTCGACTTTAGTTGATAGAATCGTACCAGGTTATCCGAAAGCGCAAATTGCTGAACTTGAAGCTGAATTGGGCTATAAAGATAATTTTATTGATTCAGCGGAATATTTTTATCTATTTGTTATTCAAGGACCACAATGGTTAGCTGAAAAACTATGCCTTGATAAATGCGATATAAATATCAAAATTGTTGACGACATCAAACCATATAAAGAGCGTAAAGTGGCCATTTTAAATGGTGCCCATACCGCTTTAGTGCCTGTTGCTTATTTATCGGGTATTGATACTATTGGTGAATCAATGAATGATCCACAGATCTTATCTTATATTAAAGAGACTATTTTTGAGGAAATTATTCCTGTTTTAGATTTACCTCATCAAGAATTGGTTGATTTTGCTCAGTCTGTTATTAGTCGTTTTAAAAATCCATTTATTGAACATCAATTGATGTCAATTGCCTTAAACAGTATGACTAAGTTTAAAACCCGTATTCTTCCTCAATTAATCAATTATCAGCAAGAGAAAGGGACATTACCTAAACATTTGGTCTTCTCTTTTGCGGCATTAATTGCATTTTATCGAGGTGTACGTAATGGGCAAAACTATCCATTACAAGATGATGCAATTTGGTTACAACGTTTTAATAATAGCTGGACAGCCATTGCTGAAGGCAAAAGTTCATTAGAAGATTTAGTTCAAGTTGTATTAGGTGATACAGCTCATTGGCAGCACGATCTACTAAGTATTCCTCAATTAGCACAAACTTTAACACACTATTTAACTGTCATAACCGAAGAGGGGATGCGTCAAGCAATTGAAAAATGTGTTGTTGGTAGCGAATAACATGAGTGATTTAATGGTTAAATATATAAAAATCAATAATAAAGATAATGTCGGTGTGGCATTATCTGATTTAGAAGCACATGAAAAAAATATCGTCGTTGATGGGCAGGTTATTGACCTACAAGAGCCGATTAAACAAGGGCATAAGTTTGCGCTTATCGATATTGAGCAAAATGAAAATATTATTAAATATGGTTTACCAATAGGCCATGCTACCCGCTTAATTAAAGCGGGTGAGCATATTCATTCGCATAATTTGAAAACCAATTTAAGTGATATTAATGATTACCAATATCAACCTACTTTATCAAAAAATGAGTTGTTGCACGAGATAGCTGATAAAGAAGTGCAAATTTATCGACGTAACAATGGTGAAGTTGGTATTCGTAATGAACTTTGGATTATTCCAACTGTCACTTGTATTAATGGTATCGCCGAACAAATTGTTAAACAATTTTGTGATGAGTTAAATAATCAATTAGATATCGACGGTATTACAGTACTTGAACATCCTTATGGCTGCTCTCAATTAGGACAAGATCATCAAAATACTAAAACTATATTACAAAATTTAGTTAAACATCCTAATGCTGGCGCTGTATTGGTAATAGGACTTGGTTGTGAAAATAATCAGGTTTCAGAATTTAAGGCTGATTTAGGAGAGTACGACGAATCTCGAGTTAGATTTTTAATTGCTCAGCAAGAAACCGATGAAGTGGAAGCAGCATTGGTTCACTTGAGAGAGCTTTATGCGATTATGAAACAAGATAAACGCCAATTAGGGCGCTTAAGTGAATTGAAATTTGGTTTGGAGTGCGGTGGTTCAGATGGTTTTTCTGGCATTACAGCCAATCCAATGCTCGGTCTTTTTTCTGACTATGTTGTTGCTCATGGTGGTACAAGTGTACTTACTGAAGTGCCAGAAATGTTTGGTGCTGAAAATATTTTAATGTCACATTGTGTTGATGAGTCTACTTTCGATAAAACCGTCGATATGATAAATGACTTCAAACAGTATTTTATTTCAAATAATCAACCTATCTATGAAAATCCTTCTCCTGGTAACAAGGCTGGTGGGATTACAACCTTAGAAGAAAAGTCTCTGGGATGTACCCAAAAAGCGGGCGGCAGTGAAGTTATTGATGTCCTTAAATATGGTCAAATGTTAACTAAACATGGCTTGAATTTACTAAGTGCACCAGGTAATGACGCTGTAGCTACTGGGGCTTTATCGGCTGCTGGATGTCACATGGTTCTTTTCACTACGGGAAGAGGTACGCCTTATGGTGGAATTGTGCCAACAGTGAAAATTGCAACTAATACCCAATTGGCCGACAAGAAAGCCAATTGGATCGATTTTAATGCCGGTAAGCTTATACAAGGTGTGTCCATGCAATCTTTGTTGCTAGAGTTTATTGAGCAGATTGCTCTGATCGCTAGTGGCGAAAAAACTCGAAACGAAATCAATAATTTCAGGAATTTAGCCATCTTAAAAAGCGGCGTAACTCTCTAGGCATAAATTCAATAGTTAATACCTATGACATTAAGTCCTGCGGGACTTAATGCGGGGACCCTTTTTTTTAAAATAATATAGGTATCTTTTATGAACGAAAAAAAAGAGAATAAAATTACATGGTTAGTAAGATTCTCATATGGTAGTGGTAATTTAATAGGTAGTGGAGCATTAGCGATTAGCGGTGCTTGGTTGCTCTATTTTTATACCACTTTTTGTGGATTAAGTGTGGTACAAGCTGCACTAATTTTTTCAATTGCCACTTATCTTGATGTCATTCTCAATCCATTGATGGGCTTTATTACTGATAATTTTTATCAAACTAAAATAGGTCAACGATTTGGTCGGCGGCGATTCTTTATTTTGATTGGCATCCCTCTAATGGTTATTTACCCTATGCTATGGATCGATGGTATGGGATTTTGGTATTACCTCATAACGTATATTTTATTTGAGATTATTTATACCAGCATTATGATTCCATTTAATACATTACCGGTAGAAATGACCTCTAACTTTTCGGAGCGCACTTATTTAACTGGTTCAAAAGCGATGTTTGGTAAAGTAGCGAACTTCTTAGGGGCGGCAATTCCCGGTGTATTTTTTTATTTTTATAGTAAAGAATCAGCAACCCCATTTTTATTAACCGGAATTACCTATGCAACTATTATGATGTTAGCGTTAATTTTGCTGTATTGTAATAGCTGGGAAAAACCTAAAGATGAGGTAAAAGACGAGTCAGTTCATAGCTTTTTTGAGGCTATCAAAAAGCTGTTTATTGATATTCTATCCACCTTCCGTATTAAAACATTTAGAACACATTTAGGCATGTATTTATTTGGTTTTGGTGCTGAATGGTTATTTACAGCGGTATTTACCTATTTCATTGTTTTTAGTCTCGGTGAACCACGTTCATTTGTTGCTTCAATGAATTCATTAAGTAGTATTTGCCAGTTAGTTTCCACTGCTTTTTTTATGATGTATTGTGCCAAAAAAGGCTTTAAAAAACCTTTTATTATCGCTCTATTAATTGTTGTCTCATCAATGATAGGTTATGTCGGTATCTATTACTTTAATCTACCGCATATTACTTGGCTTGTAGTGGGTATTACCATTTGGTTTGGTTTAGGAACTGGTGGTGTTTACTATATTCCTTGGAGTGTATATGTGTTCCTTGCGGATGTAGATGAAGTGGTAACCAATCGTCGTCGTGAAGGAGTATATGCAGGTGCAATGACGATGGCCGGTAAATTAGTTCGAGCTTCAATTGTTTTTGTACTTGGTGTGATATTAAGTGCTTATGGATTTGAATCGAAATCACATATTCAACCACAAAGTGCGATTGATGCAATTAATGGCATTATTTTATATGGTGTTATTGGCATGGCTTTAATTGGTGCATTCTTTGCATGGCGAATGAAACTTGATCACGCGACTCACTCCATCATTATTAATGAAGTTGCTCGTATCCGCCAAGGTGGCAAAATGGAAGATGTTACACCTGAAACCCGAAAAGTGGTTGAAGAACTATCAGGGATCGCTTACGACAAATGTTTTGGTAATAATAATATTGGCTTTAAGCAAAAAGAGACCACAACCAAATAAAGAATATATTTATCAGGATCAGGCTGCTGATCCTGCGGTTATACAATGCAACAGCAAACATTAGAGCCAAATTACAAGGTTAATGTTTGTAAATATAGAAGGGACAAACTTATGACGACTATATCTGTAAAAGATTTTGGCGCTATTGGTGATGGCAAATCAATAAATACTCAATCTTTTGCCAAAGCAATTGGGCATATTGAACAATTAGGTGGTGGAACGCTAATTGTTCCTGTTGGTACCTATTTTACTGGAGCAATTAAGCTGTGTAGTAACCTAACATTGGTTATTGAACAAGGAGCAACTTTACTCTTCTCTGATGATGCTAAGGATTATCCGGTGGTTAATTCTCGTTGGGAAGGGGTTAAGCAAGATGTGTATATGCCGTGTATATATGGTCAAAATATCAAAAATGTGGTTATAACCGGCAATGGTAAGATTGACGGAAATGGTCAAAAGTGGTGGCATATATTTCGTCATGATCGAAGCAATCTTAAATACCCACGACCTTATTTAATCGGTTTTGATTTCTGTGAACGAGTTACTATTGAAAAAGTCTTTCTAACCCAATCACCGAGTTGGACAGTCCATCCGATGGAATCAAATAATGTCGTTGTCGATAATATTTCGATTCTTAACCCAGCTGATTCACCCAATACCGATGGTATTAATCCTGAATCTTGTCGTAATGTGAGAATTTCTAATTGTTATATTGATGTTGGCGATGATTGTATTGCGATAAAGGCTGGCACTGAAGAAACAGCAGAAAAAAGTCCATGTGAAAACATTTTGATTACTAATTGTAATATGATTCATGGTCATGGTGCGGTGGTTCTTGGCAGTGAAATGAGTGGTTGCATCCGTAATGTCACGATTACTAATTGTGTATTCCAAAAAACTGATCGCGGAGTCAGGTTTAAAACTCGCCGAGGTCGAGGTGGAACAATTTCTGACATCACATTTAGTAATATTGTTATGGACGAAGTTCTCTCTGCGTTTGTGATGAACTATTACTACTATTGTGGTCCGAAAGGGAATGATCCTATTGTTTGGAATAAAGAGCCGATGCCAATAAATGAAGCAACTCCAGCTTGCCATAACATCAGTTTTTCAAACATTATTGCTAAAAATGTACGTGCTTATGCCGGTTTTTTATATGGCATCCCTGAATCGCCAATTTCGAATATCTCTTTTGATAATATCCGGGTTTCAATGCAATTAAATGCACAAGCTGGTGAGGTCGATATGTTTAAAGATGTAAAACCAGAAGCAGGTAAAGGATTCTTTATTGAGAATGCGCAAAGTGTTTTGTTTAATAACGTCATTATTGATAATGTAGCCAGTGAGCCACTATGTGTTAAAAATAGTCAAGATGTTTATGTTAATCAATCTTTTGTTAAGCAAGATGGTAAATTAATTAGCTTAAAGGCTTAACCATGATATTTGAAATAACCGCTAGTTTATTATTAGCGGTTATTTTTTTATTTATTGGCTAATTGCATTTTTAGCTATTTTTTTAAGTCTTAAATCGACACATTTGACTCTTTTAATTAAATTGTAATTTTTATTCACCTCTCAGTAATTTGAATAACATACTGTTTATTAATGTTATTTCTACTTATTACCAATTAACCCGTTTACTAAAAATAAAATTACTTTGAAGTTGATCACATTTATCTAATAAAGCCGTTAAAGCTAAATTTTTAGCTATTCATACTCAAATTAGTGCTTAACTCTTTATAGGATAAATTATGACAAGTGCATTTTATAAAAAACCAACTTATTGGTTTGCTTCGTTTTATAGCATTATGTATTACGCAGCTGGTAGTTTTGTTTTTTCTTTTTATGCAATATGGCTTAGTAAAGAGATTGGTTTAACTGCAAAGCAAACCGGTATCATCTATTCATTTAACTATTTAATTTCATTGATCATCATGATCATTTATGGTGTTTATCAAGACAAACTTGTGCTTAAGAAACATCTTATTTGGTTTCAAAGTATCATTATAACTTGTGCTGCACCGGCGTTAATTTATGTTTATGAACCACTATTGCGACATAATTTTTATGCTGGTGTTATTTTTGGTAGTTTCTTTCTTGGCTTTGGTTGGATTGCTGGTATGGGGTTAATCGACTCATACTGTGAAAAAATAAGTCGAGCGTTTAACTTTGAATTTGGACAATGTCGTACATGGGGGTGTATTGCCTATGCTGCTGGTACGTTTGTTGCCGGTAATTTAATAAGCATTAATCCTCATCTAAATTTTTGGGCAGCTTCAGTTGTAGGTATCTGTTTTATGATACTCAATCTTAATTTCAAGCCTGATTTAAGCAAATCATCTTCGGTAGTATTTCAAAAGAAAGAAAAGTTAAGTTTTAACGAAATTGTTTCAGTATTTGCATTGAAAAAGTTCTGGATATTTGTTGTTTATGTTCTCGGAACTTATAGCTTGTACAACATTTATGACCAACAATTATTCCCGGTTTATTTCACTCAGCAATTTGAAGATGTGAATGATGGTTATCGCTTATACGGTATTTTAAATTCATTTCAGGTCTTTTTAGAAGCTGCGGTTATGTTTTGTGTGCCATTTGTGGTTAACAAAGTAGGGGCAAAAAATGCGTTAATCTTTGCTGCTTTTATTTCCGCTACGCGAATCTTCTTAACTGGGCATGTCGAAAGCATTGCTATTATTTCAGTAATAAAATTGATGCACTGCTTAGAAATCTCAACCATTTTAGTGTCAGTGTTTAAATATATTGATAATAATTTTAACGCTCGTCTCTCTGCTACCGTATTTTTAATAGGTTATCAAGTTGCTGGTTCTGTCGGTGTGATCTTGTTCTCTACCTTCGTTGGTAATTTCTATGATATTCATGGTTCAGCAACCACCTTTAATAACTTAGGTTTAGTGGTTTTAGCCTTTATGATTTTTGCAGTGTTCTTCTTAAGCCGTGATAAAAAATTAGATAGTCCTAAGCTTGAAGACAACATTAAATCATAAAACAGATTTTAGTAATTTAATAAATAGTATTTGATAAAAAATATTGAGGATACAAAATGAATATATTTAATTCAGTAACACAGTTTAACTTTGAACAAACCAGAACAATTTCTCCAGAAAATATGACTGGCGAAAAGGGTAAATCGTGTATGAAAGCTAGTGCTTTAGGACCTGGTCGAAAAGGGCAAGGCTGTATTTCAATTGCAGCGGGTGAAAGAGTGACTATTGCTGAAATTACTGGTCCTGCTGAGATTCGTCATATGTGGTTTACTTTAACCGATAGAACGCATCGAGGTAGTTTTGTATTGCGTGATGTGGTTATTCGTATTTATTGGGATGATGAAACAGTTCCTTCAGTAGAAAGTCCAATTGGTGACTTTTTCTGTAATGGTTTTGGTGCAAGATGTGATATAAATTCAATGCCAATTGTGGTTAATCCAACCGGTGGTTTTAATAGTTATTTTAGAATGCCATTTAATAAAAAAGCGCGAATTGAGATTCATAATGAACATGAAGCTGATTTACAGCATTTCTTCTTTACCATTAATTATGCGTTAATGCCAAAACCGTTTGAAAATCCGCTTTATTTCCATGCACAATGGCGTCGTCAACGTGTAACTAATTATGCACAAGATTATGTTATATTAGATAATGTTCAAGGCTACGGCTATTATGTCGGTACCTACTTAGCCCTTACTGCATTAGAGCGTTATTGGTGGGGTGAAGGTGAATTTAAATTCTATCTTGATGATGATGGTGAATATCCAACCCAACATTCAACCGGTTCCGAAGATTACTTTGGTGGTGCATGGGCATTTCATAACCGAGATAGTCAAGGACGTCCAAAAGCAAAATGTTTCCAAACGATGTTTATGGGTTACCCTTATCAAACAAACCGTGATGCGACGCGTGACTTTTTCCAAACGGGTGATTCTAATCCTGTACATGGTTTTGGTGACGATGGTTTACCAATGCATGGTTTATACCGTTGGCATCTTCCAGATCCAATTGCATTCCACAAAAATATCAAATTGGCGTTTCAACAAATCGGTAATGATGATATCAGATTGTATGAACGTTGTGATGATATTGCTAGTGTTGCTTATTGGTATCAAAGTCCATCGGTGAATAACAATCCAGTATTCCCAAATAAACAACAACGCACCCCACGTTAATATTAAGGTGATTAGTATATGGCGAGTAATAAACTGAAAATTAATGATATTGCTCGTTTGGCTGGCGTGTCGGCAACGACCGTCAGTCATATATTTAATAAACGAGATAAAAAATATCGTATTTCTCCACAAACTAGGCAAAGAGTTTTATCTATTGCGGAAAAATACCGCGATCAATCACATATTCATCAATATTTAGTTAAAGCTAACAGTACCAATACTATTGGTGTTATTGTTCCTGATATGTCAAATTCATTTTTTTCAATGTTTTTGCATCATTTAGAAGCTTGCTTCCGGCAAAAAAATATTCAATTATTGATCACTTGTAGTCATTATAATAAAGAAGTTGAACTTAAAGTTGCGCAAAATTTAGTTGAACGTAAAGTTGATGCAATGATTGTGGTAACATCATTAGATGGTGATCAATTTTATGTCGATATTAATCAAAATACACCAGTATTGCTTTTTGACCGTTATCTAAAAGATACGACATTACCTTTTATTACTAGCGAAGCACTGCAATCTGTAGCTGATTTAATCAAACCTTATGCCGAAAAGTTAGATGAATTTTATTTTATTGGTTGTGATATTCAGTTAACGTCAATTCAAGCTAGACTTAAGGGATTTAAGCAAGGTTTAGAATGTGTTGGATTAAAAGTTGATAGTGATTGGCTGGTGAGTGATGATTATTGTCCAAATAAAGGTTACCAATTGTTGAAAAATGTTCATCAAAAATTGGGTAGGGTACCAAAAGCTATTTTTACACCATCAGGTAACTTACTGCAAGAGGTACTGAGTTATTTGGTCGAAGCTAAAATTGATCCAAAGCAGATCTATTTATGCTCTTATGATTACAATAGTTTTCTTGATTATTGTTACTATCCAATACATGCAATCGAACAGGATTTTGAGAAGATGGCGCTGACTTGTGTGAATGTCATTGATGATTTATTAAATTTTAAAGAATTAAAACATCAGGCATTTTTTATTCAGCCAAAAATTATACGCCATCGTTAATTTAAGATTTGCTGTTGTAAGTAAGATTAGCGGTTGGCATTTTTCATTATGCGAGCTTTGTCAACTTGCCATTGTCTTTCTTTTATATCGGTGCGTTTGTCGTACTCTTTTTTACCTTTTGCGACACCAATTTTTACCTTTGCCCACGCATTTTTCCAATACAAGGATAATGCCACAACGGTGTAACCTTGGCGGTTAATTTGGCCAAATAGCGAGTTTAATTCTCGTTCATTAAGTAATAATTTTCGAGTACGCATAGGTTCACATACGACATGTGTAGACGCAACATTTAATGGTGTTATTGTTGCACCAAATAACCATGCTTCCCCATTTTTTAGTAACACATAACTGTCACTAATATTCGCTTTACCTGCTCGCAGGGACTTTACTTCCCAACCTTGGAGGGATAAACCTGCTTCAATTTCCTCTTCAATAAAGTACTCATGGCGTGCACGTTTATTTAATGCAATAGTTGCCGAACCCGGCTTATGTGATTTTTTCTTAGTCATAATGTGCGTTATTATAGAGTTACATGATACTATATGCCACTAATTTTAACTTTTAATTTTATTATTATGGCATATGTTTTTCATGAGGTGATCGAGCCTTATTCAACCGAACAAATGTTTGCATTGGTTAACGATATAGCTAAATACCCCGAATTTGTCCCTGATTGTATCGCAACTGGGATTATTAGCAAACAAGATAACATTCTAACTGCTTTTATTGAAGTTGAAAAATTAGGCTTTAAAAAATCATTTACTACCATAAATAAGATTAATGAACCTAATTCAATTGATATGGCATTGTTAGATGGTCCATTTAAACATTTAAAAGGACGATGGCAATTTACTCAACTGGATAACCAAAACAGTAAAATTAGCTTTAGTTTAGATTTTGAATTTAATAATAAATTAATGGGCGCTGTTTTTTCTCCTATTTTTAAAGAAGTGATGACCAATATGGTTAAAGCATTTTCGCAAAGAGCAAGGCAGATATATTAAAATGATAAATATTCAAGTTGTATATGCGCTACCTAATCAGCCGACTATTATTGATTGTTCAGTTGATGAACAAACGAATGTCTTGCAAGCAATTGCAAAATCCAATATCTTATCATTATGCAATATCCAATTAGATGGTCATTTTGTCGGTATTTATGGCAAACGCTGTGAGCTTACTGAACAAGTAAAAGATGGTGATCGTATTGAAATATATCGAGCTTTAATCAATGATCCGAAAGAGATTCGACGAAAGAAAGCGGCATTGAAAAAGAAATAAATAGAATGAAGGGAACTGAATGCATAACTTGCTGATTGAAAAAGTTGAAACTTTATGCAAAAAACGAGGTATTAAGCTGACCACTCAGCGTAAAACCGTTTTAAATATTATGCTTAAAGCCAATAGAGCAATGAGCGCATATGATCTTTTAGATCTTTTAAAAGTCAGTGAACCACAAGCTAAACCACCAACAATTTATCGTGCTCTGGAATTTTTACTTGAACAAGGTTTTATTCATAAGGTGGAGTCAACTAACTGTTATATTATTTGTCCTCATTTTCATGACCCGCAACATATATCCATTTTATTTATTTGTGATAATTGTCATCAGATTATTGAAAAGCACTCTGAAAATATTGAAAGTCAACTGAAGTTACTAGCGACGCAAAGTGAATTTTTAATAAAACATAGTGTGCTTGAAATTCATGGAATTTGTCATTCATGTCAACCTTAATTATTTTATTATGGTTAGTTAATATTGTTTGTGACACAGTAGGGCAAATTGCTTTCAAATATGCCGCAGTGACCTCTAATGATAAAGACGGCCGTTATTGGCAGAAATTATTCGGTAATATATGGCTGTGGTTAGGATTTGGTTCTTATTTCATTGGTTTTGTGTTTTGGTTGGCTTTTTTAAGCGAAGTGCCACTATCACAAGGGATCTTATTAGGCTCTTTTAATATGATCACCGTGATGCTTGCTGGACGTATCTTATTTAAAGAACATCTAACCCCCTTTCGGTTGCTAGGGATATTTTTTATAACTACCGGTGTGATATTAGTAGGATTAACTTAATGAAAAAATTTTATATCATCGGTTTTGTCTTGTTACTCTTTTTTGATACTTTTGGGCAAACTTTTTTTAAACTTACGGCTATCTCAGCCTTGCCTTTTGAAGCAAATATGAGTTGGTTGTTAAGGATTTTTAGTCATGGGTGGGCATATTTAGTTATGGTTGGATATGCTGGAGCATTTATCACTTGGATGGTATTGTTAAAAAAAGCGCCAGTTGGCCCAGCTTTTGCTGCATCGCATTTGCAACTTGTTACTGTGATGTTTGTATCGGTTGTTGCATTTAATGAACAAATTACGCTTACGCGCCTACTAGGGGCATTGTCTATTATTGTTGGGATTGTTTTTCTTGCTTTGGCTGAGCAGAGGTTACATCGTAAATCAGTAGAATAAATAGTATTAAGATAATCACTTTTTTAATAGGAATCAATATAGTTAATTTGCATTGATTCCTAATAGTAATATAGAAAAGGTTTTATTCTATTTTATTAGCTACGATCTCGTTCCATTACAACTAAGTAAGCTTCTCGTCGCCAGAATAAAAACAAACGGCGCATATCTTTTTGCATTGTTATAACACGCCAACCTTGTTGTGCATTATCATTTAAAAAAGCACCAAATTTTTCAGGATTTGCATTAGCTGCACCTAAGAGCATTGAAGACAAAGCGCCTTCTTGATAAATTACTACTTTATATTCTTTCATTGTTTTTATACCTTCTTAAAATAAACAAGATAATCTCTAATAATTGTCAAAATTAAGAGAAAATCGCGTTAATAATACGCATATTGGGGATATTAATCCAGTGGCAGGGAAATGAATGATTGAATTTTAATCAATTTTGGTCGAAGTATAGCAAATTAAATCACAATGAAATTTTTGGTGAGACCTTAGCTAAGAATAGCTGACAAGCCAAATTCTTAACTAATATTAGTGATAAATTAAATTTGCTTATCTAAATTTTTAAGCATTTCAATAATTAGTCTATTAGCATCAGGAAATTCATCTGCATTCAGATCTTCTTGATCAATCCAACGGCTTGGTTGCCCTTCTTTCGCAAAAGGGACGCCATCCCATTCTTCTACTAAGTAGGCATGAATTGTGATATCGCGATCATCATAACTGTGTTCAAAGGTTTTTAAAAATTGAGCCTGATGAATGTGGATATCGACTTCTTCGGCTATTTCGCGTTCTAATGTTTGATAAGGTGTTTCACCAGTTTCGATTTTTCCGCCAGGGAACTCCCAAAAACCAGCAAGATGAGAATCTTCACCGCGTTGGGTGATAAAAATTTGACAATCTTGTGAACGAATTATACCTACAGCAATTTCAGTATGTTTTTTCATGGTCCTGTCTGTTTATGATTAAAGTTAGGGAAAGACTATGCTTTCCCTTTTGATTTTTAAGTAACAAAATTCGTTGATTTAAACATCAATATTGTTTAATCATACTAAATTTTTGGCTTAATTAACAGCTCCATGACAATGTTTATATTTTTTTCCAGATCCACATGGACAAGGATCATTACGTCCTACTTTAGCTTGCGTGCGGACAATCGGTTGTGATGAATTTGATGCTTGCCCATCATTCTCACCATCAATACCGGTCACTGATTCATGGTTAGCCTGTTGTTTCGCCATTAATCTTTCAATTTCAGCTTGACGTTGACGTTCAGCTTCATCAACTTCTTCTTGTGAACGAATTTGTACGCGGCTTAAAATACCAATTACATCATATTTCAAAGATTCTAACATATTGGCAAACATATTGAATGATTCACGTTTGTATTCCTGTTTAGGATCTTTTTGTGCATATCCTCGTAAATGAATACCTTGACGTAAATAATCCATAGCAGATAAATGCTCTTTCCATAACGTATCAAGTGTTTGTAACATAACGCTTTTTTCGAATTGTCTGAAGGCGTCAGCGCCAGCTGCAGTTTCTTTTTCAAGATATTTATCTTGTGCAAGTTGTAAGATGCGTTCACGTAAATTTTCTTCATGAAGATTTTGCTCTTCATCAAGCCATTTAGCGATAGGTAAATCTAAATCGAAATCATTTTTTAAGGCTGCTTCTAATCCAGCAACATCCCACATTTCTTCAATCGATTGTGGTGGAATATATTGATCAATAACCGTCGAAAATACATCCCCACGTATTGAATCAATTGTCTCTTTGATATCTACGTTATCTAATAAATCATTACGTTGGCTATAAATAGCTTTACGTTGATCATTGGCTACATCATCATATTCGAGTAATTGTTTACGAATATCAAAGTTGCGACTTTCAACTTTTTTCTGAGCATTAGCGATAGCTTTCGTAATCCATGGGTGTTCAATTGCTTCGCCTTCTTTCATACCAAATTTACGCATCATATTACCGACACGATCCGATGCGAAGATACGCATTAATGGATCTTCTAATGATAGATAAAAGCGAGAAGCACCTGGATCCCCTTGACGACCAGCACGACCACGTAATTGATTATCAATTCGGCGTGATTCATGACGTTCAGTACCAAGAATATATAATCCACCTAGTTCAATAACTTCTTCATGTTTCGCTTGCCATGCTTGTTTCGCTTTTTCGATATCTGCTTCAGTTGGATTTTCTAATTTTGCAACTTCACTTTGCCAGTTACCACCAAGCATAATATCTGTACCACGACCAGCCATATTCGTTGCGATTGTTACGGCCCCTTTACTACCTGCGTCAGCAATAATTTCGGCTTCTTGCGCATGGAATTTGGCGTTAAGAACATTATGTTTGATGCCTGCTTTTTTAAAGGCATGTGAGACAAGCTCTGATTTCTCGATAGATGCAGTACCGACTAATACCGGTTGTCCTCGTTTAACACAAGCTTGTACATCAGCCACGATAGCATCGATCTTTTCTTTTTCGGTCATATAGACAAGATCAGGCTGATCTTTTCTTACCATAGGTCGGTTGGTAGGAATAACAATGGTATCCAAACCATAAATTTGGTTAAATTCGAAAGCTTCGGTATCAGCAGTACCTGTCATACCGGCTAATTTTTCATAGAGACGGAAATAGTTCTGGAAAGTAATAGAGGCTAATGTTTGATTCTCATTTTGAATTTTAACATGTTCTTTAGCTTCCACCGCTTGGTGTAAACCGTCAGACCAACGACGACCATCCATTGTACGGCCTGTATGTTCATCAACAATAACGATTTCATTGTCTCTAACAATATAATCAACGTCACGATGGAATAAGTGATGGGCACGAAGCGCTGCATTAACATGGTGCATTAGTACAATATTACTAGGTGCGTAAAGTGATTCATCACCTTTCATAATGCCTTGTTTTATTAGTAATTCTTCAACCTTAATTAAACCTCGTTCGGTTAAGTTAACCTGACGAGATTTTTCATCAATTGAGAAGTCTCCATCACCTTGGAACTGATCCGAATCTTCTTTTTCTTGACGGATTAAATGTGGAATGATTTTATCGATACTAACATATCTATCTGAGCTATCTTCAGCTTGACCAGAAATAATCAGTGGTGTTCTTGCTTCATCAATTAAAATTGAATCGACCTCATCCACTAACGCATAATGAAGTGGGCGTTGTACTCGGGCATCTTTACTAAAGACCATATTGTCGCGCAAATAGTCAAAGCCATATTCGTTGTTAGTACCATAAGTGATGTCGGCATTGTAAGCTTCACGTTTTATATGTGGTGGCATATTAGGTAAATTGATTCCCACCGTTAATCCTAAAAATTCGAATAAAGGGCGATTATTTTCAGCATCACGCTGTGCTAAATAATCATTAACTGTGACAACATGTACCCCTTTACCGGTTAACGCATTTAAATAAGCAGGCAACGTTGCGGTTAATGTTTTACCTTCACCGGTACGCATTTCAGCTATACAACGTTCATTTAGAACCATACCACCAATTAATTGCACATCAAAATGACGCATACCAAATACACGCTTACTTGCTTCACGGACTACGGCAAAAGCTTCTTCTAATATATCGTCTAATTTTGTACCGTCGGCAATTTTTTGTTTAAATTCGTTAGTTTTTGCCTTAAGTTCGTCATCGCTTAATGCTTCCATTGCTGGTTCAAGGGCATTGATGGTTTCAACACGCTTACGCATAGATTTTAATACGCGTTCATTACGGCTACCGAATACTTTAGTTAATAATTTTAATAACATAACTTTTCTCTTATTGTTTTTTATAATGGGAGATATAAGGATTAAACCTTATTGAATAAATTAATTAATTTGATTATGTAAAATCTATTAAGCGGTAGCGTTTGGACCGGCTCTTATTCCATTATAGGGAGATAATCGAATAACAGTATTTGGACTAACTTCGTCATAATTTCGCACGATAATTTGCTTATCGTAATGCTGTTTTGGTGACAAAGATAAGATTTGCGAGGCTTTTTTAGTTGGAATTTGCTGATCTTGAACTATTTCGGTAATCGCAATAATACCAACTTGAGTAGTAACTGATTGAACTGGTAACGCATTTTGTTGGTCAAAACCGAACCCAGTAGCAATTACACCTAATAATAAGTGCGATAATGCGGTTTTAATAATAAGGCGTTTACTTATATGTTGCCAGTAATTAATCATAGTCATAACCGCAGTATCTTAGCATTTTTTGCCAAAATGAAAAACTATTATTGATTAATAAACTGTCTGAATATTCGAATTTTTATGGTAATAGTAATTAAAAATACCCACCATGTTTTATAGTGGGTATATAGTTAACTAATCCTTAACCATTAATTGTCCCATCATACCGAGTGTTTCATGTTCAACAATATGGCAATGATACATGCGTAATCCTGGCATATTTTGTTGAATTTTTATGGTGATTTTTTCGTGAGGACGTAAATTGATGGTATCTTTTAATGCAACATATTCTGGTGGATATTTTTTACCATCAAATTCATGCGATACAACCGTGAATTGTGTACCATGAATATGGAAATTATGATCCATATGTGAATTATTAAATATTGTCCATTCCTCAACATCATGGATTTTGCTTTCTAGATCAATTCGTTTCATATCATGGCGTTTGCCATTAATTAAAAACAGCATGCCACCTCTTGGTTCGCTCTTGTCCATGACCTCTGTATATTCAAGTGTTTTATGCGCTTTTGCTTCACCAATTTTAGGTAGAGTTCGTAATGGCGAAGGTAAAACAATTGAATTCGCTTGTTGTAGCTCTAATTCAGCAAGTATTATATCTTGTTCTGGTGGTACATTTCCCATCTTACCGCGATCATAACCAATTGATTGTAAGTAAACCGTACCGGTTTGTTTGGGTAAAATTACCAATTCTGCGCGTTCGGCAGGTGATAATAATAGTGGCTTTTCAAGGGAAATTGGTTCAGGCATCAATCCACCATCACTACCCACTAAAAAGACATCACAACCTGGAATTGAAAGGTTAAGATAACGTCCAGAACAGGCATTCCAAACACGAACACGTGTTGCAGTATTAACTTTCATTTTTGGACGATAACCACCATTAATTAATACAAATTGTCCTTCTCGACCATTCATCCAATCAGTCATTGAGTTATCGGCAATTTCTCCTTTGTCTGTCAGTTTCAGATCTGAGAAAAACCAATTTAGTTCCGGTAAAGATTCTAAAGGGTCTTTTTTACTACGAACTATAAATACTCCCGCTAATCCTCTAGCGACTTGTTCAGCAACGGTGTTATGACCATGAGGATGATACCAATAGGTACCTGCACTGCCTTCGGGAATGGCAAATTCGTAAATACGTTCACTGCCTGCAGGTATTTCATCTTGTGGATTACCATCTTGATTTGATGGCACAAGTAAACCATGCCAGTGCACCGTTGTTGATTGTGACAGTCTATTTTTTACTGTCAATTTGACTTTATCACCTTCATAAACTTCAATAAGTGGCCCAGGTATTGAATCATTGTAAGCCCAAAATTCTGTAGTGATATCAGGCGTTAATACAATTTTTACAGGTTTGGCTTCAATAGTAGCTTCAAATATACCTGATTGATGACTACTATTTTTTAACAGCTGGAATTTGGGTAAATCATGACCTTTTGGTAGTGCTGAAGTAGATAATAGTTTTTGTGGTTGTTTGTTGTTCATATTCATATTCATATTCATATTCATATTCATATGATCGTGCATGTTGTCCCCCTTATCACAATTATCAGATTTAACATCACAAACCATGTCAGACATTGATGAATGATCCAATTTGGCAATGGCTTTAGTTGCAATTAAACCACCAACGGCAGCGGTAATATTCATTATAAAATTTCGGCGTTTCATAGTATTCCTATAATCATTTATTTAGTTAAATAATAACTAGTAGTTAGCTCTCCCAACTCGTCTAGTCGTTCAGCAAGCTAACGTGTTATTGATTTCCAGTATTTATTACTAATATTTAACAGAGCGTAAATTAGCTAATTTTTGGTGGTTTTAACTCAGGAATAAATTCTTTATATTCAGGAATAAAATTTGTTGGTAGATATTGTTCACGGTAAATCGGATAATCAATATTAACACTATAATTAGCAATAGCCATGCCACAAGCAAAACAATGATTAACTGATTCACTAATAAAAGGTTTTGTTGATTTAGAAGTCGGCAAATCAATTACTGGAGAGTGATGATTTGCGTTCACCCTTAAAGATTGTAAGCTAGGTGAATGATGAACAGTACAAGGTTTGGACATAATGAGTGGAACATGCCAAATAGAATAAAAAAACAAAAAGATTGTCGATATAATTAAAATATTCACTTTCTTTTTGTTTATGGCTAATGACATTGTTTATCACGCAATTAATCTAGCAAACCTTGTATTTATTTTACTAGAGAAAACACTAAATTTATACTATTTTGACAAGTGGAAGTTTTATTCAACTTCAATTGCTAATAATCGCCAATCTTTCAATCTGTAACATCAACAATAATTGGTATATTAATGGTTATTTAGTACAAGATGATCATAAAAATATATAAGCCAAATATAATTGATTCTGGTATCATATTCGCATAAAAAACATTATGAATAATAGCGATATGAAAATTCTTTTTGGAGTACAAGGAACAGGAAATGGCCATATCAGTCGTTGTCGAACATTAGCCAAAGCTTTAAAAAAGGCTGGAGCGGATGTTGACTATATTTTAAGTGGTCGTGATCCTAAAGATTATTTTGATATGCAAGCTTTTGGCAACTACCGAACATTTGCTGGTCTTTCATTTGCTACGCTTAATGGCAAAATCAATTTTCGTAAAACTATCCAAAGAATTCGGGCTTTTAGATTAATTAAAGATGTTCGTGATTTAGATTTATCTGCATATGACTGTATTATTAGTGATTTTGAACCAGTTAGTGCTTGGGCTGCACATCATCAAAATCGAGAATGTTTAGGTATCAGTAATCAGTCTGTTTGCCAATATCTCAAGCCTAAAGAATATGGCACGATAGCAAATGTGATTATGAAATACTATGCTCCAGTTACACAACCTATTGGTTTACATTGGTTCCATTTTGGTCATAAATTGATTCCACCAATGATTGATTCATTTGCTACACCACCAACTGAAGATGGTAAAATTATCGTTTATTTGCCTTTTGAAGATTTAACTGAAATTACTGGATTATTAAGTCAATTTTCGCAATATCAATTTAGTTGTTTTCACCCTGAGATAAAACAATCTTCTGCGCATGGCAATATTTTATTGCAACCGCTAAGTCGAGATAATTTTACTCAAGCTCTATTAAGTTGTTCTGGTATTATTTCAAATACTGGATTTGCTCTAATTTCAGAAGCATTATCTTTGGGTAAAAAGATTTTAACTAAACCAGTAGCAGGTCAATTTGAACAAGTTTACAATGCCCAATGTTTGCAGTCTTTAGACATGGCAACCGTTATGGAACATTTAAATAATATGAAGTTGAAATACTGGCTTGGTCTACCGTCACCTAAAGCTATTATTTATCCTGATGTAGCGACTGAATTAGCGAATTGGATTGTTTCAGGTCAAAAAGAGACATTACTTTCTTTAAGCCAAAGACTGTGGTCGCAGACTAAATTTCCGAGTAATGTTAGTGAACGCATTAAATCTTTAGGTTATGTATAAAGGAACTACAATGATATTAAGTATAATTGTTGCAATGGCTGATAATCGTGTGATTGGTATGAACAATCAAATGCCATGGCACATGCCTGCAGATTTAGCGTGGTTTAAAAAAAATACATTAAATAAACCGGTGATTATGGGGCGTAAAACGTTTGAATCTATTGGTAGACCATTGCCTAATCGCCACAATATTGTCATCAGTCGACAGGCTGAGAGTAATACGTCAATTAATGCTAATGTTAGTTGGGTTAAATCGATTGATGAGGCAATATCAATTATTAATCAACTACAAGTAGAAGAAGCCTTTATTATAGGTGGTGGTAATATTTATCAACAGGTATTACCTTTAGTTAATCGACTTTATTTAACGCATATTGATGCCAAATTGACGGGCGATACTTATTTTCCTGATTATTCACAAACATCATGGCAACAAATTTATTCAGAAAATCATAAAGCGGATGATAAAAATTGTTATGATTACCAATTTGAGATTTTACAGCGAAGTTAATCAATAGATAAGGTTGCCACTCACATACTAGCGGCAACCGAATTATTATGCTTGTAAGCGTTTTGCTTCCAGCACGTCAGAAAGTTGTTTAATTTTATTCATAACTCTTTCAAGAGAGTCCTGATCAAAAATTTGCATATCCATATCAATCGTCGCAATTTGTTGTTTCATATCTATGCGACTCGAAACACCTAAGACATTTACTTTTTCATTAGCTAAAATTGTTGTTATGTCTCGCAATAAACCACTTCTATCACTAGCTATGATGCGAATGACCATCGTATAACTTGCGTTATGATTACCACTCCATACCGCACTGGTGATTCGTTCTGGAGCATGATTTTTTAGCTCTTGCAACTGTTCACAGTCTGAACGATGGATTGAAATACCTCGTCCTTGGGTAACAAAACCGACAATTGGATCACCGGGGATAGGGCGACAACAATTAGCAATGGTATAGAGTAAATTATCTACTCCTTCAATAATAATTTCACCACCTTTTATCGATGATGTTTTATTGGTATTTTTGGCTTGAGAGGTTGATTTTTGGGTGATCTGTTTAAGAACAGCTTCATCTTCCTCTTCAGCTGTTGGCTTATTAAATTGGGCATTAATAAAATTAACCAGTTGGTTAATTCTAACATCTCCACTACCTATCCCAGCTAATACTTCGTCAAACGAATGGGCGTTATATTTACTAATCAGAATCTTTTCGACACTTTTTAGGCTAATATTTAACGGTTCTAATTCATTTTCTAAAATTTGTTGACCAGCAGCTATATTTTTATCTCGATCTTGTTTTTTAAACCAAGCTTGTATTTTTGCTCGTGCACGGCTGCTATTTACAAATCCAGTATTTGGATTTAGCCAATCGCGGCTTGGATTAGGTTGTTTTTGGGTGATAATTTCAACTTGATCGCCCGTTTTTAATATATAGGTAAACGGTACTATGCGACCCGCAACTTTAGCGCCGATACAACGGTGACCAACATCACTATGAATGTGATAAGCAAAATCTAACGGTGTTGAACCGGCAGGCAAGTCAACAACATCACCTTTTGGTGTAAATACATAAACGCGATCATCAAAAATTTGACTACGCACAGTTTCCTGAATTTCACCACTTTCTGACATCTCTTGTTGCCAAGTTAATAATTTACGTAGCCAAGAAATGCGCTGATCGTAGGCAGTCATTTTATCTGTACTACCTTCTTTGTATTTCCAATGCGCTGCTACACCTAATTCAGCATCATTGTGCATTTGTTCGGTACGTATTTGAATTTCAATAGTTTTATCATTTGGACCATAAACCACGGTATGAATTGATTGATATCCATTGGGTTTTGGATTGGCAACATAGTCATCAAATTCTTTTGCAATATGTTTATAATGGCTATGTACGATACCTAAAGCATTGTAACAGTCTTCGATTCGCTCACAGATGATGCGTACCGCTCGAATATCATATAAATCTTCAAATTGTAGATGTTTACGTTCCATTTTTCGCCATATGCTATAGATATGTTTAGGGCGACCGTAAACTTCGGCTCGAATATGATCTTTATTCATCATATCCTGTAAATTGTTAACAAATTGATTGATATATGATTCGCGATCTAGACGTTTCTCATGTAATTTATGGGCAATAAAACGATATTGGTCAGGATGTAAATAACGGAAACAGAAATCTTCAAGCTCCCATTTTAATTGACCAATACCGAGTCGATTCGCTAAGGGGGCATAGATATTAAAACACTCTTTAGCAGCTAGCACTTGATCTTCTTTAGGTGCATGCATCAAATTACGTAAATAAGTGATACGCTCCGCTAGTTTAATGACTACACTACGGAAGTCATTAACCATCGCAAGTAACATACGACGAATACTATCAATTTGTTCGTTTGTTGCATGACCATTACGGATAGCACGGAGTTGCCTAATGTCCTTCATTTTGACAACACTAGAGAGAATATGAATAATTTCACGGTCAAAATTTTCAGGTAGATCTTCACGGCAGATAATTTTAGTATCAAAGAAAGGTAGTAAAAGGGCGGTTGCTAAACTATTAATATCCATATTTAAGGTTGATAAAATTTCAACCATTTCAATTGCATTTTGGAAGCAATTGACTTGCTCTGGTGCACCAGCGCTATGCTCAAAACAAAAATCCCAAATATCTTTAAACTTTTGATAAGATTCAATATTGGTTAATAACAGTTCTTGTTTTGCCCATTGTTCAACATCAAACTGTGCGAGAGTATAATGCTCGTCATTTTGTTGATGGGCGCCTCTAATTGATACCATAATTATTATCCTGATTTAGTTAACATCAACATTGATTCAATGTGCTTAGTTTGTGGAAACATATCCAAAATAGCAACTTTTGCAATGTTGTATCCTTCCTCAATAAATAGCTTGCAGTCCCTAGCTAATGTAGCAGGATTGCATGAAATATAAACTATTTTTGTAGGTGATATCTTAACAATTTCTGCTGTAGCATTATAAGCACCGGCTCTAGCAGGATCTAATAATACTTTATCAAATTTTGACTGATTCCATATTGAAAATTGCTGTTTATCTTCTAAATTACAGGTGAAAAACTGAGTTTTAGCACCAATTTTAGCTTTATTAAGTTTAGCATTGATCTTGGCTTTTTCAACCAGCGCATCAACACCTTCAATACCTGTGACTGATTGGCTTTTTATTGCCATAGGTAATGAGAAATTACCCATACCACAAAATAGGTCGAGTATTTTATCATCCGAAGTTATATCTAACCATTCTAAGGCTTTATCAATCATCTTTTGATTAATTTGACTATTAACTTGTATAAAGTCGAGTGGACTGAAAGTTAATTTAAGATGATTAATCAGATAATAATGTTCAGTGGCGCCACTAATATGAATCAGGTCATGACCATGAAAATAGAGTGAAATATTGTGAGTTTTAGCGAATTGTTTTAATAAAATGCTATCTTGCTCTGTTAGTGGCATGGTGTGTCTTAATACAAGGATAATGCCACTATCGACGGCAATTAATTCAATATGTCCAAGCGATTTTTTTTGTTTAATTTGTCTTAAACAAGACTGTAATGGCATTAATAATTTATCTAATTGTTCAACTAATACCGGACAGTGTTCTATATTTATAATTTGGTTTGATTCTGCCTGCCTAAAGCCGATGAATAATTCACCTTTAACAAAATTAATTGATAATCTAGCTCTCCTACGATAATGATATGGTTGGTCGGCAATGATATTAGGTGAATTGTCTTTATAGTCCAACTCCGCCCCAGCTTCTTTCTGCAATAGTTTGATTAAGGCTTCATATTTAGCTTGTTGCTGTAAATTTGATGAAATATGTTGTAATTCACAGCCACCGCATTTTGTATAGTACTTACATTGTGGTTTAACTCGCTGTTGGCTGTGATTGTGGTATTTTATAACTTTTGCTTTGGCATAATTTTTTTTATCATCAGTTAGTTGAATATCAACAGTTTCATCGGGTAAAGCAGATTTTATAAAAATTGTTTTACCTTTATGATTTGCGACACCTTGACCGAACGCATCTAAATTAGTGACAGTAACTGTCAATTTTTGTGGAGTAAACTTCTTTTTTGTGGGGGTGTAAAAATTAACCATATTAATAAATTGAAATTATGTTAGCCGTTTTAGTAACTCTGTTTTGACATGTAAAGGTACTAAATTAGAGATATCTCCACCATGCAAAGTAACATCTTTAACAATAGTCGATGAAATAAATCCCATTGCAATAGATGGCATTAAAAAGATAGTATCTAAATCAGGTTTTAATGCTCGATTCATTTCAGCTAATTGTCTTTCGTATTCAAAATCGTGAGTTGTTCTCACTCCTCTGACTATCACTGTCGCTGCATGTTTTTGGGCGAAGTCAGCCATAAGATTATCAAAGCCAATCACTTCCACATTCAATAAGTGTTCAACCGATGTTGAGGCTAAGTTTACTCGTTCTTCTAAAGTAAACAGCGTTTTTTTATTTGGATTTTGCGCTATAGCTACAATTAAACGGGGAAACAATTGCGATGCACGGGTAATTAGGTCGATATGACCATTAGTAATTGGATCAAATGTTCCCGGAAAAATCGCTGTGAGCGCTTTGCTTTTCATCTATCTTATTATCCATTAGTGAATAGGGGAATATCATACCTAATTTTAACCTAGATTGTTAGTTTAACTATGTAAAATCTTCGATTTTTATCCTTAAAAACCCTTTTCCTCAATATTTTTTATAATTATAAAAATATTGAGGTGAACAGAAGTGTTAGTTGTTTTATATCCAATTTATAACTAATTTTAACTATAAAATACTCGTTATTTATTAGTTTTATCTTTGTCGTATACATCACTAATGTTGCGCAATATTTCGGCAGTTTGTTCTGAGTTTAGATCTTGTTGTGTTTCTGCTAGCATTTCATCACCGACCATGAATTTTTTAATACTGGTTGAACGTAATGGAGATATTTAGATTGTCTAATCGTTTAAACTTTAAACATTTATAGACAATCTAATTTATTTATTTTTTAAATTCTTTTAAGCGAGTTTCAAAATCTTGCCACTGATAAAAACCATCACTATTTGCTACGGCATTTTTTAGCTGAAGTTGGTAATGTTGTGGTGGATGATTGATATCAAGTGGTTGCGCGGTGTAAAGTTGTTCAAAACTTTGATAAACGTATTCAGCTTTAAACAAATATTCCCCCGATGCTTTATTACGATAACGTTGTAATATAACCATACCACCAATTGGTGTATTTTCACATTGGTTAGGAAGTTGGTATTCGGCAAAATCCAAGGCACCAAGTAGTGCAGCAATGGTACTATCATGGCCAACGAGTAAATTTACCTTGTTATTCTTTTGGTGTAACAGATCATCTATCATATTAATTAATAACGCACTATTTTTTCGAGCTATAGATCTGGAATGAAAAACTAAATTAATATAGTGGTTACGAATTTGTATAAGTTGTTGCCATTGTTCGTGGCTGGTTATTTTTCCCCATGCAATTTGTTCTTTAGGAAAAGCTGAATAGTACTGTAATAAGAAAGCATCAACAGCACAAATACCAATTGCTAGAGGCCCTAATAATTCTGGCTCTTCATCTTTTACAAAATGAAGATCATAAGGAATATCAGCAAAATCACATTGATATTCAGCATATAATTGTGAATTTTTATAGTCCAAAATATCCGATAGCATCGCATAAGCTGGCGCTAAATTTTTGAAAATTGATTCAGCTTTATCTGCATCATCAATATCTTTTAATAATGCTTGTTTAGATTCTGGTGAATCATCTTGTACACTTGGATCAAATATAGGGTCCATTTTTTCAATGGTATATTTGTGGTTAACCGGGATATCATAACCCGCAAAAGCCCCTGTAACTAAGAATTGCGCGGTGGCAACTGTTCTTTGAAGACTATTAGCATAAACATATATGTCAGGATTTTCCTGTGAAAGCTTAATATTTTGTTGTTCAAGCCATTGCGATAGATAATGTCCAAAATAAGATTCTAAAACACCTCCTCTGGTAGTTAAATAACCATAAGCATGATCCCAACTTGGCCATTTTAATGGGCTAGCTTTTTCTAAAAACTCTATGGTGTTTGCTAATGGAGTGCGTATTCCATGACGACTTAGTATTACAACTTTATCTAATTGGTATTGATCTTTTTTCATTTAGTTATCCATCCTTGTTTATGCAAATAATTTAAAACGAAATCTCGTTGCCCTTTGCTAATTGTTTCTGCAATTTTATCACTCCAACCATTGGTTTTTTGATTAGTCAGTCGATGCTCATAGTATTGACGCATCTGAGTATCATATTGAGCTAATAATTGGTGATTGATTGGTTGATAGTGATTTTCAAAAAAAACTAATTCTTTCGGTAATCTTGGTTTTAGATCTGGATTTTGGTCAGGATAACCGATACAAAGTCCAAATAAAGGAAGAACATATTTAGGTAGCGCAAGTAATTCGCTCACTTTAGCAATATTATTGCGTAAACCGCCAATGTACACCGTACCTAAACCTAATGATTGTGCTGCAATAACCGCGTTTTGAGCCATAAGTGTGGTATCAATACAACCCACTAGAAGTTGCTCGGCTTTTTCAAGTGGAATAGTAGCATCAATTTGAAAATGGCGGTTAAAATCGGCACAAAATACCCAAAACTCTGGCGCTTGAACGATATAACTCTGATCGCCTGAATAATGAGCTAATTCTGATCTTTTCACACTATCAGTGATTCTAATGATGGTAGCGCATTGTAAAAAGTTTGAACTTGGAGCCGATTGTGCCGCTTGAATAATTGCATCAATCTGTTCAGTCGTTAATGGCGTTAATTTATAAGACCGAATTGAACGACGTTGGCAAATTAAATCAATTGTCTCATTTTGCATAACAGCTCCTTGATATCACTGTTTTTTTATAAATTGCAAATCCCAAACACCATGCCCTAGATTTTGACCGCGTTTTTCGAATTTGGTAATAGGTCGATCTTCGGGTCTTGGAATATAGTCGTTAGTTGCAGATAAATTTTTGAATCCTTCTGCTTGACTTAATACTTCAAGCATATGCTCTGCATAGTGTTGCCAATCGGTAGCTAAATGTAAAATACCATCAGTCTTTAATTTTCTATGAATTAAAGCAACAAAATTAGGTTGAATGATTCGACGTTTATTGTGTCTTGCTTTATGCCATGGATCGGGGAAGAAAATTTGCACCTTATCTAATGAGTTATCAGGTATCATGTTTTCTAACACTTCAACGGCATCATGGCACATAACTTTTAAATTAGATAATTGATTTTCCTCAATTGCCATTAAACAAGCTCCAACGCCCGGTTTATGGACTTCAATACCTAAAAAGTTCTTGGATGGGGCATTTTTTGCCATTTCAATTAATGAAGCGCCCATTCCAAAACCGATTTCAAACACCACCGGTTTATTATCTTTAAAAACAATTGGTGAGGTAGCATTGTACTCAACACCATAGATAGGCCATAAATGCGTTAAAGCCTGTTGTTGTCCTTTAGTTAAACGGCCTTGTCTTAATACAAAACTTCGTATTGTTCGTTTAGATTCTGTTACTTGGTTATTTGTGTCTAATTGTTCACTCATTACGTATCTGCTGTTAGGTTAAATAGATTATTAAGATAATTGATCATCTTAGCTATATAGTAGTTTACCTGATTTTTTATTCACTTCAAAAAAACATCTTATTAACCTAGTTTTTTATAGATTAATGTGATGAATGTAAAATATTTTTAATAAATTTTTATAATGTGGTTGAGCATAATCTGTAAATGATTATATAATTGTGATCCCGATTTAACCGATTACGTTTTATGTAATCATGATTACATGCTTGAGGATTTCTCGTGCCTGATATGAAGCTTTTTGCTGGTAACGCCACACCCGAACTAGCAAAACGTATAGCTAATCGTCTTTATACTTCTCTTGGTGATATTATTGTTAGCCGTTTTAGTGACGGTGAAGTAAATGTCCAAATTAATGAAAATGTCCGTGGTGAAGATGTTTTTATTATCCAATCAACTTGTGCGCCTACCAATGACAATTTAATGGAATTATTAGTGATGATTGATGCGATGCGTCGAGCATCTGCTGGTCGTATTACTGCTGTTATTCCTTATTTTGGTTATGCAAGACAAGATCGTCGCGTACGTTCAGCCCGTGTGCCTATTACAGCCAAAGTTGTTGCTGACTTTTTATCGACTGTAGGTGTTGATAGGGTTTTAACCGTTGATCTTCATGCTGAACAGATTCAAGGCTTCTTTGATGTACCCGTTGATAATGTGTTTGGTAGCCCTGTTATTTTAGAAGATATGTTGCAACGTGATTTTGAACGCCCAATCGTGGTATCTCCAGATATTGGTGGTGTGGTTCGTGCTCGTGCGATAGCTAAACTTTTAAATGATACAGATATGGCGATTATTGATAAACGTCGTCAACGTGCTAACGAAGCAGAAGTGATGAATATTATCGGTGATGTTGCTGATAGAGATTGTATTTTAGTTGATGACATGATCGATACGGCAGGAACACTTTGTAAAGCGGCTGATGCATTAAAAGCTCGTGGCGCAAAACGTGTCTTTGCTTATGCGACCCACCCAATTTTCTCAGGAAAAGCTGTAAGTAACATTAAAGATTCTGCTATTGATGAAATTGTAGTTTGTGACACAATTCCATTAACTGCGGAAGTTAAAGCATTGAAAAATGTGCGTCAACTTACATTATCAGGTATGCTTGCTGAAGCAATTCGACGTATTAGTAACGAAGAATCGATTTCAGCAATGTTCCATCAATAATCTTTTCTTCTGAATTAGATAAATGCCCCTATTAGGGGCTTTTTTGTAATAACAGGATAATTAACGATTAAACTATTATGTCAACAATCAAACTAATTGTAGGGTTAGCCAATCCGGGTAATGAATATGCCGCAACTCGCCATAATGCGGGAGCTTGGTATGTTGATTTACTTGCTGAACGTTATAATCAACCATTAAAAAATGATCCTAAATTTTTTGGATATAGTTCTCGAATTAACATCAATGGGCATGATGTTCGTTTGTTAGTACCAACTACCTTTATGAATTTAAGTGGTAAAGCAGTGCAAGCAATGGCTTCTTTTTATCAAATTAAGCCTGATGAGATATTAATTGCTCATGATGAGTTAGATCTTAATCCAGGGATTGCCAAATTAAAATTTGGCGGTAGTCATGGTGGCCATAATGGCTTAAAAGACATTGCCAGTAAACTTGGCAATAATCTGAATTTCTATCGATTAAGAATTGGAATTGGCCATCCAGGCGATAAAAATAAAGTAGTTGGTTATGTCTTAAATAAACCCTCTAAACCAGAGCAAGAATTAATTGATAAAGCTATTGATGAATCAGTCTATTGTACTAATATTTTATTAACTGATGGAATTGAAAGTGCGATGAATCGTTTGCATGCATTTAAAGCTTAAAGTTGTTAACAATAGCGTGTTTTAATTAATTGACTATAAAAAAATCCACCTGATAAACAGGTGGATAACAAATCACGTATCAATTCTGATTAAGAAAATAAATGAGAAACATTACCACCTTTTTCAGCTATTTTCTTCATTACTTCTTTTATTAACCATGTATTCATCGATGCGGTATCGTCAGTACTGCCGGTATAATTAAGTTCGGTGGCGAGTTTTTTACGTGCATCTAAACTACTATCGATACCTAATAATTTCAATAAATCAACAATAGATGTTTTCCAATTAAGTTTTTCTGGAAATTTTTTAGCTAAATTATCCAAAATTGACATGACATCGATCTCAGATATCGGCGCTTTGTTGTCCGATGTGTTTTGTTGATTTTGATCGGAATTACTATTATTTGTGTTATTACTTGAAGTATTATCTGAAGTTTTGTCTTTTACTGTGTCAGTGATTTTATCAACTTGCTCTTTCACTGCATCTTTAGCATGACCTACAGCGGCTTGTGCGTTTGGAAATATTTTTGAAAAAATATTATTTAAGATACCCATATTACACCCCTTATGTTTAAACTGCTTATTAAAAAACTGCTTAACGATATAGATGTAGAAAATATCCCCTTAAGTATAGCGGTTAAGTATAAATTATGTCAAAACCACAATCATTTAATAGCATTTTTTGTAATATTAGTATTTTCTGCTTCATTGTAACCATAACTATCTTATCTACCATTTTCGATTAATTGTTTTTTTAACTCAATGGGCACGCATAAATTAATAGTCTTTATTCTTCATTCACGTCATAAAAACACATTAAGATATTATACCAATTCTATTATTATGTGATCCAAATCACGATTTGGATTAATTTTGGAATACTATAATGAAAAATAACGGTAATATTTGGTTTACCAATTTTGGTGACACTAATTATATTTTAGAAATTTACATTAAAACTAGAGGTTATTATGAGTGCCATATTGAAGTCAGGAGGATATATCCGTTGGCTTATGATTATTTTATTTGCGACGGGTGTTATCCTCAATTATGTTGATAGAAATGCTTTAGGCATTATGGCTCAGGAAATTATACGAGATCTAAATATTACACCTAAAGAATACTCTTATATTACAGGGGCTTTCCAATTAGCTTATACCATTTTTCAACCTATCGTTGGATGGTTTGTTGATGTAATAGGCCTACGTATTGGATTTGCAATTATGGTTGTAATATGGTCAGTTATGTGTGTACTACATGCTGGCGCTGGCGCATGGATCCATTTGGCTATTTTACGTTTTGTTATGGGTGGTGCTGAATCAGTCGTTGCTCCTGCTAATGCAAAAGTAATTAGTTTATGGTTTCCGAAAAAAGAGCGAGCTATAGCTAATGGCTGGAGTATGGTCGGTTTTTCTTTAGGTGCAATGATTGCTCCTCCTTTGATTTATACAATTCATCAATTTGGCGGATGGCAGTTAGCATTTTTAATTCCTGGTTCTTTAGGAATAATTTGGGCTGGAATTTGGCTTTTCTTCTTTAGTGAACCATCCAAAAGTCGTTTTATTTCTGAAGCTGAAAAGAAATATATTCTTTCTGAACAGGATGATAGCGAAATCCAGCAAAATAAAAATATTTGGGTTGCTCTTAAACAAGTGGTTAGTAAAAAGAAATTTTATGGTATTGCTATTCCTGCATTTTTAGCTGAGCCTGCATGGGCAGCAGTTAACTTCTGGGTACCATATTATTTATTAACCGAACGAGGCATGCAATTGAAAGAGATGGCAATGTTTGTCTGGATTCCATTTCTTGCTGCCGATTTTGGTGGATTATCATCTGGATATTTTTCTAGAATGTTAAATAAACATTTTGGTCTTTCTCGAATAAATGCAGCATGTACAACTTATTTAGGTGCAGCATTCTTCATGTTATCAATGGCTTTTGCTAGTTTAACTGAAAGTCCTTATACGGCTATTGCATTAATTGCAATTGGCGCATGGGGTCATCAAATGTTATCGGCGATGTTAACTATTCAAGTTATTGAAAACTTTTCTGGTAAAGAAGTCTCAACGGTGAATGGATTGAGAGGTAGTTCTGCTTGGATAGCGAGTTTCTTATTTACTATAGTTGTTGGGCAGTTTGTTGAAACTATTGGTTTTAAACCATTCTTTATTACCATGGGCTTTTTAGATATCATTGGCGCTATCATAATGTGTTCTTTGTTATATCAACGTAGCCAAAAAAATAACAAGTAATTCGCAAATTATTTATAGACACACATCCTAACTATAAATATAAAAAGAAGAATAGCGTGTATATCACGCTATTTTTATATGTAAATTTAGAAAATAAAAAAGCCCATAATCATGGGCTTCAACATAGATAAATTATTTTTTATTCGAAAAATGCGCGTCTAATTGCGTATTCAACACCACGGATTTCAGCTAAGCCTCTTAAGCGTCCTATTGCAGAATAACCTGGATTAGTTTTCTTTTTAAGGTCATCAAGCATCTGGTGGCCATGATCTGGACGAACGGGTATTAAACGGTTTATACCAGCTTTTTTGCGACGTTCTTCTTCGGCAATAAGTACTTTTATTACGCCATACATATCAACGTCCCCAGCTAGGTGATCACCTTCGTGGAAAGATAATGGATTATCTTCACGTACTGTTGCGCGTAGATGAATAAAATAAACTCGATCGGCAAATTTTTCAGCCATAGTAACTAAATCATTATCACTACGAACACCATAAGAGCCAGTACAAAAGCAAAAACCATTATGGATACTATCAACAGTCTCTTTTATCCATTGCATATCTTCAATCGTTGAAACAATGCGAGGTAAACCTAAAATCGGTCTAGGAGGATCATCTGGATGAACAGTTAATACAACTCCAACTTCTTCTGCAACAGGTACAATAGCTTTTAAAAAATAAGCATAGTTTTCGCGTAATTTAGCTTTATCAATACCATCATAAGTTGCAAGATGTGCTCGAAACTGATCAAGTGAATAACCTTCTTCAGCGCCAGGTAATCCAGCAATAATGTTTGCTACCAATTTATCTTTATCGGCTTGTGTCATTTGTTCAAAGTAGTTTTTTGCTGAATGGACATCTTCTTGACTATAATCTTTTTCGGCATTAGGTCGTTGTAAAATATGAATATCAAATGCTGCAAAGGCAATTTGATCAAAGCGCAGGGCTCTTGAACCATCCGGTAATTGATAACCAAGATCGGTGCGAGTCCAGTCTAATACCGGCATAAAATTATAGCAAACCGTATCAATACCACAAGCAGCTAAATTACGAATAGATTGTTGATAATTAGCAATATGTTGTTCGACATTACCTGAACGGGTTTTTATCTCTTCATGAACAGGAATACTTTCGACAACAGACCAAACAAGGCCTTTATCTTCGATTATTTTTTTTCGTTTTTGAATTTCATCAATAGTCCATACTTCACCGTTAGGTATATGGTGTAATGCTGTAACAATTCCGGTTGCTCCGGATTGTCTGATATCATCCAATGATACTGGGTCACTAGGGCCAAACCAACGCATTGTTTGTTCCATCTAAAATCTCCTTAATGATTCTTTATTTAATAAGTCATTCCAAAAGGAAGATCCATTAACAATGCATATTTTCAACTATTGGTTAACAATAGTGACCGGAATAGAGTCAAATAAATAACCATCAAAATTTGGATCTTCACTGTCAGAAACTGTCATTAATGTTTGTTTAACATTTTCTAAGTGTTGCCACATAGCATGGCGTGCAGCCATAGCATCTTTTAACTGTAATGCTTGTAGAATTTTTTCGTGATCATATAGCCACTTTTTACGGTAACTATGATCGGTGATTCTACTTTGTAGTTGGTCCCACATTTTACTTGTAGATCGTTTAGCCCATAGATCTGACAATAAACGTTCAAGTACTGAATTTTTGGTAGCTCGTGCTATAGCAATGTGGAACATTTCATCAGCACTATAGTCATCAAGAACCTCTTGTTCTAATATTTGCCGTTCCTGTTCCAATATTGCTCTTAATTCAACAATATCTGCTTTGACAATTTGCGAGGCTGCAAAAGCGGCAATATTGCTTTCAATTAATTGTCTAGCTTGTAATAATTCAAATGGACCTAAATCTTCTTCTTCTATTTTCCTATCTTTTTCTGATAAGACTTCATCAGGTAAACCAATTACATAAACACCGGAGCCTTTTTTTACTGCAACTAAATTTTCAAGCTCTAACATAATCAACGCTTCACGAACTACTGTCCTACTGACATTAAAAGTTTCAGCAATGTCTCTTTCTGGTGGAAGCCGATCACCAATTTTAAAGGTTCCACTTTTTAATAATGATTTCAATTCATTACCAATTTCTTGATAAAGTCGATTGACCACTGGCATAATCTATAGTCCTTAGAATACTTTTAAGTTTAATGTAGATAATTATACGCTAATTATTACAACTCCTCTAAGCCTATAATAACAGAAAGTCGTTTCAGTTTTTATATTGGTTTACCAATATTGTTCGGTATTATAGTGTTTTTTGCAAGGATGCTTATAATATAAACCAAAAAATGTGACTAAAATCACAAAAATTAAAAAATAAAGGTGAAAATTTTATCAACAAGTGAAAATATGTCTAACCAATAAATACTGTCAACTAGTTAATAATGGTGTGTTACATGTTAAATTTATCAAATACTCCCCAATCAATTGCACACAAACCTTTATATGCCCGAGAAAAAATGGTAGCGCGGATTGTACATATAGGTTTTGGTGCTTTTCATCGGGCTCATCAGGCATTATTTACTGATCGCCTATTAAATAAAGGTAATAGTGATTGGGCCATTTGTGAGGTAAATATTGTCGGAGGTGAAGAGCTTATTAATGATATTCGAAAACAAGATCACCTCTATACGGTTTTAGAAAAAGGTGCAACATCTAAACAAGCTTATATTATTGGCAGTGTGAAAGAATCATTATTAGCGCCAATAGATGGTATTGAAACTATTTTAGAAAAAATGGCTGATCCGGTAGTCGAGATCGTTTCATTGACAGTAACCGAAAAAGGTTATTGTATGTTACCAGGTGGTGCTGGTTTGGATTTAAATAATCAATTAATTAAATCCGATCTGAGTTCGCCGACTAAACCTATGTCAGCTCCTGGCGTGATTGTTGAGGCCTTATATAGAAGGATGCAACGAGGTTTAAAATCATTTACTGCTTTATCATGTGATAATATGCCTGAAAATGGTTTGGTATTAAAAAAAGCGATTTTAGACTTAGCAAATGCACGTGACCCAGAGTTAGCTAAATGGATTGAAACCAACACCACTTTCCCTTGTACCATGGTTGATCGTATTGTACCCGCTGCGACAGCCGAAACATTAACAGAAATTCAAGATGCACTAGGTGGTATGTTTGATCCTTGTGGTATAGCTTGTGAACCATTTATTCAATGGGTTATTGAAGATAATTTTGTTACTGCTCGACCTAATTGGAACGAAGTTGGTGCTGAATTTGTTGATAATGTTGTCCCATATGAAGAGATGAAACTTCGAATGTTAAATGGTAGTCATTCATTCTTAGCGTATTTAGGCTATTTAGCTGGGTATGAGCATATTAATGATTGTATGAATGATGAGGCATATAAACAGGCAACTTTATCATTAATGCTACAACAACAAGTTCCAACTTTAAATGTTTCGCCGCAGGTTAATTTACAACAATATGCAGAAAAACTCATTGAAAGATTTAGTAATCCATCACTAAAACATCGAACATGGCAAATAGCCATGGATGGAACGCAAAAATTACCACAACGCATGCTTGATTCAATTCGTTGGCATATCAAACATAATTCTGATTTTTCTTTACTTGCTTTAGGAGTGGCTGGCTGGATGCATTATGTTGGTGGTATTGATGATCATAAACAAATAATCGATCTTCGTGACCCAATGGTAGATGAGTTAAAAAAAATAGTAACCGCTAGTGATGATGGTATTGAGCGAGTCAATGCTTTATTAACTTTAGACGCTGTTTTTGGATCTGATTTACCAAATAATTCATTATTTAAAGATAAAGTAACTCAACATTATCTTTGTTTAATGGAGAAAGGTGCAAAACAAACTATTCAGGATTTATTTTTTTAAATTGGACTTTAGAGTATGAAAAAATTTTTGGATGATAACTTTTTGTTACAAACTGATGTAGCGCAAAAGCTTTATTTTGATTATGCTAAAGATCAACCTATATATGATTATCATTGCCATTTACCACCAAAAGATATCGCTGAGAATAAAAATTTTGGTAATTTAACTGAAATTTGGTTAGCCGGTGACCATTATAAATGGCGAGTATTGCGAACTGCTGGTGTAGATGAAAAATTTATAACCGGAACCGCATCTGATTATGAAAAATATCTTACATGGGCAAAAGTTGTTCCTTTAACATTAGGAAACCCTATTTATCATTGGACTCATTTAGAGTTAAAGAGACCATTTGGTATAAAAAATATTATTCTTAATGAAAAAACGGCTGATCAAATATGGACTGAAGCTAATGCTAAATTAGCAACAGCTGAGTTTTCTACTCGTGGTATTTTAACTCAAATGAATGTTAAAGCCGTTGGTACAACCGATGATCCTATCGATTCACTTGAATATCATAAGCAAATTGCATTAGATACCTCATTTCTGACTAAAGTAAGGCCTAGTTGGCGACCAGATAAAGTCTTCAAAATAGAATTAGCTGGTTTTGCTGATTATATTGCTGAATTAGGCAAAGTTACGGATATCGAAATTGATAATTTTGACAAACTACTTTGTGCATTAACTAAACGCCTAGATCATTTTCAACAGCATGGCTGTGAAGCATCAGATCATGGTATTGAAATTTTACGTTATGCCGACATTCCTAGCGAAAAACAGCTTGATCAAATAATAACTAAACGCCTTGCTAATCAATCCCTTTCTGAATTAGAAATTGCTCAATTTAGTACCGCGATACTGGTTTGGTTAGGTAAACAATATCATAAACGCAATTGGGTAATGCAATTACACTTAGGTGCGCTACGTAATAATAATCAAAGAATGTTTAAATTACTTGGCCCTGATGCTGGATTTGATTCAATTGGCGATAGACCAATTGCCGAACCACTCTCTTCATTATTAGGTATTTTAGACTTAACTGACGAATTACCGAAAACTATTTTATATTGCTTAAACCCTCGTGATAATGAAGTGTTAGCTACTATGGCTGGCAACTTTCAAGGTTCAGGCATTGCAGGAAAAATTCAATTTGGATCTGGTTGGTGGTTCAATGACCAGAAAGATGGCATGGAACGCCAAATTATGCAACTTTCTCAAATGGGATTATTAAGTCAATTTGTTGGTATGTTAACTGATTCTCGCAGTTTCTTATCCTTTACCAGACATGAGTATTTTAGGCGAATCCTTTGCAATATGGTGGGACATTGGATGGCAAATGGCGAAATTCCTACTGATTTTGATTTAGTTGGCAATATGATTAGAAATATTTGTTTTAACAATGCAAATCGTTATTTTGGTTCTCATTAATTAAGTTTATTTTTGTCTAAAAAATAGAAATATTAGAATTAGACGATTCGTATTGGAAAATAGTTATTAATTTTTTAGGATAGTTATATGAAAACATTAAAGACATGGATTTTTAAGCAAGACCAGAATAATTGCATTGAATTATTGGTAGATAATCGATTTAACTTTTGCCTATATGTTCTTGAAGAAAAGATGTTTCGTGTTTTAATTAAGCGAAATAATAGTTTATCACTTGATAGAACATGGAGTATTGCTCCTAATCAAGATACTCCATTAGAAGGTCGAGATCGATTAAGCACCGAAGGTTTTTCTTTACCAAAATATGAATTATTGCAACAAGATAATAAACTTATTATAAGCACAAAACAGTTAAGAGTAACCATTGATCAACCATTATCACTAAAATGGGAATTTAAAAATGAATTTGGTGAGTGGCAATTGCTGGTTGAGGATAGAAGTACTAGTGCTTATTTAATTAATCCTCATGGTGATGGTATTGCTCATTATCAACGAAGATATAAAGATGAACACTATTATGGTTTGGGCGAGAAAGCAGGCGACCTTAATCGTGCTGGTCGCCGTTTTGAAATGCGTAATCTTGATTCAATGGGTTATAATGCGAAAGATACTGATCCTCTATATAAGCATATACCGTTTACCATTACCCATCGTAATGAGGTTAGTTTCGGTCTATTTTATGATAATTTAAGCAGTTGTTGGATAGATTTGGGAACGGAACATGATAATTATCACCTTTCATATCGCCGTTACCAAGCTGAAGCAGGGGATATTGATTTCTATTTCTTCTTAGGGCCGAAAATTATTGATGTCACTAAGTCTTTCATTAAGTTAACCGGTAAAACGTTTTTTGGCCCTAAGTGGAGTTTAGGTTACAGCGGTTCAACAATGTTTTATACCGATGCGCCTAATGCTCAAGAGCAGATGCAAAATTTTATTGATCTGTGTCAAGAGCACGGTATTCCATGTGATTCATTTCAATTGTCATCAGGCTATACCTCGATTAATGGTAAACGATATGTCTTTAATTGGAATTATGATAAATTCCCTGATCCGAAAGCTTTCACAAAATCTTATCATGAGGCAGGTTTAAGAATCGCTGCTAATATAAAACCATGTTTGTTACAAGATCATCCTAAATATAAGGAAGCAGCGGAGAAGGGACTTTTTATCAAAGATTCAGAAAGTGATAATCCTGAACGTTCAATGTTTTGGGATGATGAAGGTTCTAATTTAGATCTTACTAATCCAGCAACATTTAATTGGTGGAAAAACAATGTAACCAAGCAACTTCTTGAAATGGGCATTGATTCTACTTGGAATGATAATAATGAATTCGAAGTTTGGGATGCAGAAGCTCGTTGTAATGGTTTTGGTAAGGAAATAGCCATTAAACATATCAGACCAGTAATGCCATTGCTAATGTGTAGAGCATCAATGGAAGCGCAACAAAGTTATAAACCAGATATTCGCCCTTATTTAATATCTCGTTCTGGTTGTGCAGGTATTCAACGTTATGTGCAAACATGGTCAGGAGACAATCGAACAAGTTGGCAAACGCTGCGATATAATATCCGTATGGGATTAGGAATGAGTCTATCAGGACTGTACAATGTTGGTCATGATGTAGGTGGTTTTTCTGGTGATAAACCTGAACCCGAACTTTTTGTACGTTGGGTGCAAAATGGTATTATGCATCCTCGTTTTACCATTCACTCTTGGAATGATGATCATACTGTTAATGAACCTTGGATGTACCCGGAAGTTACGCCGATAATTCGAGATACTATCTGTTTTCGTTATCAATTACTACCTTATTTCTATAATTTATTATGGCAAGCTCATTACGATGATGAACCGATGTTGAGGCCTACTTTTTTGGATCATGAACATGATGCAAATACGTTTACCGAAACTGACGATTTTATGATTGGTAAAGATTTGTTAGTTGCTAGCATTGTTGAGCAAGGTCAAAGAGAGCGTGAAGTTTATTTACCAGAAAATAATACCGGTTGGTATTGTTACCATACACAGCAATGGTTTAGTGGTAAACAATCAATAACTTTACCAGCCCCACTTGAATCATTCCCTTTATTAGTTAGGGCTGGTGCTATTATTCCTATGTCTAAACGTATGGCTTACGTTAATCATCAATTAGATGATTATAGAGAATTTAAAGTTTTTCCAGCTAAAGGTGTTTATTCAACAAAAGGCAGTTTCTTTGAAGATGATGGCGAAAGTTACGATTATCAAAAAGGGAAAGGATTATGGATTGATTGGGATTTAACCTCGGATAATCAACGTATTGATCTTCATATACAAGCAAGAGGTGAATATCAACCTGCTTGGGATGAAATTAATATTTCATTACCAAAAGGTGAATTACGTTCATTATTCATTAATGGTCATTCAATAAATAAAGTTTCTTTAAAATCTATCAAATAATTCTTTATTCTCTCAATTCAATATTAATTGGATTGAGAGATCTATATCAAATTGATTTGATTTCACTTAACGTGTTTTTATTAACAAACTTTACCTATAGCAATTATTTTGCAAATATGCGGTTAATTTGACGTTATTTTCCAATTAATTGTGGATAATACAAATAAACTGTAAATATTATTT
The DNA here is from genome assembly GCF_016100545.1 of Gilliamella sp. W8128. Lineage (NCBI taxonomy): Bacteria > Pseudomonadati > Pseudomonadota > Gammaproteobacteria > Orbales > Orbaceae > Gilliamella > Gilliamella sp. W8128. Next base: position 116,879 of record NZ_JACFSE010000002.1, on the reverse strand, counting down.
TTTTACAGGACATTTTTAATTAGATAAGGTAAATTATTCGGCATAAAAATTTTATGGTTGAGTTAGTTGCTATTAATTTTAGCAGGAAGAAAGGATAAGCCTGAATTATGCGTGGTAATGAGCCAAAAGTGTTGACCTCTTTGTTGTCACAAGGGGCCTTATTATCAAAAATAAAAGATAGAACCATTGCTTTAAGTCAATTGACCAAAATTATTGATGAATTACTTCCACCACCATTAATTCAGCAATATAGAGTTGCTAATTATCGTCAAGGTGTGCTTATTCTTGAGGTCAGTTCGGCCAGCTGGTTAACAAGATTAAAATATGAAAAAGGTAACTTATTATCAGGGATACGCCAAAAAATTTTACCATCTTTATCTTCCATTCAATATAAAATTAATCCAACTATAGCAACTAATTATTCGCAATCAGTTATTTTGTCTGATAAGAATGTTAAAATTAGTAATGTTATTAGTAAGCAAACAGCAATATATTTAAATGCAATTGCAGAGCAAGCACCAGATAAATTAAAAAAACAATTGATTAAACTTGCGAACCATGCAAAATAAACTAAACAATATGTTCAAGTTATATAATTAAGAGCTATAAGGAGTGAAATATGGATAATAATATGATGACTTATATCGTCATTGGCCTAGTAATTGGATTTATTTTAGGCATGATTTTCATGAATTTTATTTCGCCAAAAGGGCGCAAATATATCAAAGCACAACGTGAATTAGAACAAACCCAAGAAGAGTTAGCTTCACAAAAACAAATGATGGTTAAGCATTTTTCACATAGTGCTGAAATTTTAGATAATATGGCCAAAGAATTCCGTCGTTTATACCAACACATCGCTGAAAGTTCAGGACAATTTGTAAATAATGAAAATATGCCTATTGTTGATCTAGAGTCAAATAATGACATCAGTATTAAACAAGAGTTAACGCTTGAAAAACAGCCTAAAGATTATTCAGATAACCCATCTGGATTATTCAAAAGTGAAGATATTAAACCATAATCAATTTTTAAATATTTTTTGATAAGATAATATTAATCAGATTTATATTGTCAATATTAAATCATTCAAACAAGAGAGTTTTATAATGAGTCATTCTTTACGTAAACCAAAAAATTTATTAAGCATAATTGCCTTAAGTTTAGGTTTAAGTTTAGCTACATTACCGAATGCTTATGCTGCTTTTCCGTTTATTCCAACGGATAATAATTTACAACAGCAACAACCTTCATTGGCACCAATGTTAGAAAAAGTACTCCCTTCAGTTGTAAGTATTAACGTTGAAGGCACAGCAAAAATGCAAAGTAATATGCCAGAAGAGTTTAGACGATTTTTTGGTTATCCTGATAGTCAGTCTAGATCATTTTCTGGATTAGGTTCTGGTGTAATTATTGATGCTGAAAAAGGATATATTGTTACTAATAATCATGTTATTGATAATGCAGATAAAATTACTGTTTCGTTAAATGATGGTCATGAATATCAAGCGAAATTAATTGGTAAGGATCCACAAAGTGATATTGCTTTGTTAAAAGTTGATGATGCTAGTAAATTAACTGCTATTAAAATTGCTGATTCAGATAAAACAAGAGTTGGTGATTATGTTGTTGCGATTGGTAATCCATTCGGGATTGGTCAAACGGTAACATCAGGTATTATTTCCGCCTTAGCTCGTAGTGGGCTAAATATGAATGGATTTGAAAACTTTATTCAAACTGACGCATCTATTAACCAAGGTAATTCTGGTGGTGCGTTAGTTAATTTAAATGGTGAACTAGTTGGCATTAACACCGCTATTATTGCACCAAGTGGTGGTAATGTCGGTATTGGTTTTGCTATACCAAGCAATATGGTTAAAAGTTTAACTTCTCAGCTTATTGAATATGGTGAAGTTAAACGAGGTGTTTTAGGTATAAAAGGTAATGAATTAACTTCAGATATCGCTAAAGCCTTTGATCTTGAAGTACAGAAAGGTGCCTTTGTTAGTGAAGTTATTGCTGATTCAGCAGCCCAAGAGGCGGGCATAAAATCCGGCGATGTTATTGTTTCTATGGATGGTAAACCTGTTGATAGCTTTGCTGAATTACGAGCTAAAATTGCCACAACAGGAGCTGGTCGTACCGTTAAATTAGGTTTAATTCGTGATGGTAAAGAGATTTCTGTTGAAGTTAAATTGAAGAACAGTGACCAATTAAGTACCGAGGCTAAATCTCTTCATCCAGCGCTTGATGGAGCAACATTGACTAATGGTGATGTGAAAGGTCAAAAAGGTGTATTGATTGAAAGTATTGCTAAAAATTCACCTGCTTCTCGTTTAAGCTTACAAGAAGGCGATCTTATTACAGGAGTGAATAAGACCAGAGTCGAAAGTATTTCTGATCTACGTAAAATTATTGACAGTAATCCTTCTGCTATTGCCTTAAACATTGTTAGAGGTGATAGTCGTCTTTATCTAATTTTACGTTAATTATTTAGCCAAATATCGTCGGTGCTTCGCATCGACGAAAACGCCTTTTTAACCCTCAGTTATATATGATAGAATCTTATCAATCATTCTCATCCTGCTTGTGACAATTATGCTTAAAAAAATTCTATGGCCGATATTAATCGGTGCTGTTTTAGCGATAGTGTTACTCATTATTTTTCCTTCTTTGAGAAATGGATCTCAATCTGATTTTTCAAGATCCATTTTTAATGATGAACCTATGAGTTATTCTAGTGCAGTAAAGATAGCTGCGCCTGCAGTGGTTAATATTTATAGCCGCTCAATTAATTCAGTACCTGAACAATCACAAGATAGTCCAATAACACCATTAGGCTCTGGTGTCATTATGAGTGAGCTTGGTTATATCGTTACCAATTATCACGTTGTTGATGGTGCAGAACAAATTATCGTTGCTTTGCAAGATGGCAGAATTTTCGCCGCATTACCTGTCGGTTCAGATAAATTAGTTGATATTGCTGTACTTAAAATTGAAGCATCTAATCTTCCGATAATACCGATTAATCCTTCCCGCGATCCGAAAATTGGTGATGTCGTTTTAGCCATTGGCAATCCATATAATATTGGGCAAACTATCACCCAAGGTATTATTAGTGCTACTGGCCGTGATGGACTCAGTCCATATCGTCGACAAAATTTTATCCAAACTGATGCTTCAATTAATCATGGTAATTCTGGTGGTGCTTTAGTTAACACTAAAGGTGAATTAATGGGTATTAATACTCTGACATTTGCCAAAAATCTAGGTAATGATGTTCCTGAAGGTATTGGTTTTGCTATTCCAACAGCATTAGCCGTTAAAATAATGAATAAATTAATTCAAGATGGCAAAGTTATACGAGGCTATATTGGCATTGATGGTTTAGAATTTGCCCCAACACAAAATACTAGTGATCTCCCAAAAGTGTTAGGTATTTTAGTCACTAATGCTGAAGGTCCTTCTTTGCAGGCAGGTGTACAAGCTAATGATATTTTAATAATGGTTGATAATAAACCAGTAAGATCGATTGTTGAAACAATGGACCAAATTGCAGAGTTGAAACCGGGAACAATCGTCCCCATAATTGTCTTACGCAATGGAGAAAAGATTCAACTGCAAATTACTATTGGTCAATTGCCGGTTTAGATTGTCCTTTTATTGCTTGATTATCTTTGATATAGGACGTATAATTCGCACCCTTATCATGTTATTTAACACTCGTATGGTGTATAGATTTTGCGGTTAAGCCATTTATATAGCGATACGAACAAACTTTAGAGGTTTATTATGAAAGAAGGTATCCATCCAGAATACACTGCAATTACAGCAACTTGTTCTTGTGGTAACAAAATTGAAACTCATTCAACTATTGGTCATGACATTCATCTTGACGTATGTGGTGAATGTCACCCGTTCTATACAGGTAAACAACGTGATGTAGCAACTGGCGGACGTGTTGATAAATTTAAACAACGTTTTGCAATGGTTGGTGGTAAAAAATAGTTTTACTAATTTTTACGTTGTAAAAAAGGCGCTTTAAGCGCCTTTTTTGTATCTATGATTCAGTCATTCATCAATTAAATCAGGATCTATACCTAAAGCTCGCATCATTTTCTGTGCTTGTAACGGAATGCCGTCATTATGATCTTTCTGTAAATCTTCATCACAAGGCAATGGTTGACCAGTATAAGCGTGTAGAAAAGCTTCACATAAAAGTTCACTATTCGTTGCATGACGTAAATTATTGACTTGTCGTCTAGTTCGCTCATCAGTTAATATTTTTAATACTTTTAACGGAATTGAGACTGTAATTTTTTTTACTTGTTCGCTTTTTTTACCATGCTCAGCATAAGGGCTAATATAATCGCCGTTCCATTCCATCATTTATTCACCAAATCAATCACATCACAAATAATGTGGATAATTTTAGCGTTTTTTTTGCTTAGCTGCAATCTATACACCAAGATAGTTAGACGTCTAGACATGTTGACGTCTTTTGTTATTGTGTTATTCTTATACAACTAAATCTAAAAATAAATAAAGTGGTTTGTAGGAAGGTTATTATGGCTCGTAAATCTAAAAATCTTAGCCAAGATACTATTGCTGTTCGTGGTGGATTAAATACAGATGACCAATTTGGTAGCGTAGTTCCTGTTATTACGCCATCAACATGTTATCGATATGAAGAGTTTGCCACCCCAAGAAAGTTTGATTATGGTCGCAAATCTAATCCAAGTAGACGATTAGTTGAGGAAACGGTAGCAGAATTAGAAGGCGGTGCAGATGCCATTTTAACCAATTGCGGTATGTCAGCAATACATCTAGTCAGTGTAGCCTTACTTGGCCCAAATGATGTCGTGGTTGCACCTCATGATTGTTATGGTGGTAGTTATCGATTATTTAATAGTTTGAGCCAAAAAGGGTATTTTAAAACCAAATTTGTAGACCAATCCGATCCTGTTGCTTTAAAAGAAGCACTGAATTTAAAACCTAAATTAGTATTGATTGAATCGCCAAGTAATCCATTATTAAGAGTCGTTGATATTACTGATATTGCACGTCAGGCGCATGAGGTTGGAGCGTTAGTTTTGGTTGATAATACCTTTATGACACCAATTTTACAAAAACCATTGGAATTAGGGGCTGATATTGTTAGTCACTCTTGTACTAAATTTTTAAATGGCCACTCAGATCTATTAGCCGGAATATTAGTATTTAAAGATCAACAATTAGCTACAGATGTATTGTGGTGGGCAAATAATATCGGAACATCAACTTCATCATTTGATAGTTATTTATTATTGCGCGGTTTAAGAACCCTTACTGCAAGAGTTAGATTACAACAAGAAAATGCAGAAAAAGTCGTCGAATTTTTAGTTAATCATCCTAAAATTGCTAAAGTTTTTCATCCTTCGTTACCAACAAATTTAGGTCATGACATTGCCAAAAAACAACAAAAAGGCTTCGGTTCACTGTTGAGTTTTGAATTAGCTTGCGCTGCCGATGATATGCCTAAATTCCTAGATGCGTTGAATATTTTTACCTTAGCGCAATCACTTGGTGGCGTAGAAAGTTTAATATGTCATCCAGCTACAATGACCCATTCAGGAATTAGTGCTGAAGCACGCAAAACAGCGGGTATATCCGATCAATTATTACGTATTTCTGTGGGTCTCGAGGATATCAATGATCTGATTGGTGATTTAGAGCAAGCGTTAGCAAATATTTAACCGTCATCAATTTATCAATAGAGTTGGAAAATAGCTTATTTTTCGACTCTATTAATATAGATAGCTATATATTTAAGTTCGTTTCATTATTTCGATAATCATTGACTTTATTGGCAATGGCGCTGAGGATCTCGTTAATTGAATGCCGTTTACTTCGACCACAAATTTTAGCATTATCATGGCAAACTAAACATTGTCGAGAATGATGCTCGAATTTAGACCGAGAAATACTTTTTTGTGTAACAGGGTCAATGACATCTATATCCCATAATCGTCCTAAAAAATGCCTCTCCTCAATTTTTATACACAGTTGTTTAAGCATATCAACGTTATGATCAATTGATAATAATGCTTCATCACCAGTTATGCTTTCATAAAGTTTTTCATAGATAATAGAAATATTATGTCGGTTTAACATCTGATGGATAGCTTGTACAGCTTCATTAAATAAGAATAAAGTGCCACTACTTTTCTTGATTGGTCCAGGTATTACTAAACTTAATGATATTAGCGGATAAGGGTATTGCTCAAAAACTTGTTGCTGATTGTTTACGCGATTTTCTTTAGCCATTAACATTTGCTCAAGCGTTATGTTAATGCCATCGTCGAATCTTAATGTTGGATTATTCATAATGATGTTGAGTAATAGCATAACTAAGAATTTTGTTATGCTATTACTATTACAAAGTTAATTAGTCTTTGACTTGACGAACAACATCAATAATTGAGCCGTCACGGAAGTGAACAATCCCAACAATTTTATCGTTAAATTCAATTGGTTTTGGTTCACCTGTTAATGCAATAGCACGTTGATAAAGTTCTTCAATAGTCATTACTGGTAAATTAGCCGCTTTTAATCGTTCTGCAATTTCAGGACGAGCAGGATTTACCGCTATACCATGGTCAGTGACTAACACATCTACACTTTCACCTGGTGTAACAATAGTGGTTACTTTTCTAATTACCGTTGGAATTCGGCTACGAATTAGTGGCGCAACGATAATAGTTAGATTTGCTCCAGCGGCTGTATCACAGTGACCACCGGATGCACCACGCATAACACCATCAGATCCTGTTAGTACATTAACGTTGAAATCTAAATCTACTTCGAGTGCACTGAGAATGACAATATCTAATTCATCAACACTCGCACCTTTTGAGGCTGGATTAGCGTAAACGTTGGTTGAAACTTCAATATGATCTTTATTCTTACCTAAAGATTGTCCCGCAGCTCCATCAAAACTTTGTGTATCAAGTAAACGTTTTACTAAGCCTTTCTCATGAAGATCGACGATACTTGCTGTGATACCACCTAGAGCAAATGATGCTGTGATATTTTTCGCTCGCATCCGATTTTCTAGAAAGCGTGTCGCTGCAGTTGATGATGCGCCAGAACCAGTCTGAATTGAGAATCCATCTTTAAAATAACCTGAATTTTCGATAACATCAGCGGCATAGCGGGCAATCATTAATTCTCTAGGGTTACTGGTAATACGTGCTGCACCAACGCTAATTTTAGTTGGATCACCAACTTCGTCAACTTTAACAATATAGTCAACTTGATCTTGGCGGATACTTGCTGGATGGTTAGGATAACCAACAATATCTTCAGTAAGTAAAACCACTTTCTTAGCAAATTGAGCATCAACCATAGCATAACCAAGGGCGCCACATTGTGATTTACCTGATACGCCATTAGCATTACCTTGTTCGTCAGCAGTTGATACAGCTAAGAATGCGATATCAATATTAATTTCTCCGCTTTGGATTAATTTGACTCGACCACCATGAGAATGGATATGTACCGGATTTTCCATCAGGCCGTGTGAAATCGCATCAGCTAATTTTCCTCGTAATCCTGAGGTATAGATTTTAGTAATTACACCAGACTCAATGTGAGGAATCAATGCTGCGTTACAGCTTAATAATGAGCTTGAAGCTAATGTAAGGTTCTTAATACCTAATTTACTAATGGTTTCAACAACTTTGTTGATAACTTTATCGCCTTCACGAAATGCGTGGTGAAAAGAGATAGTCATTCCATCACGAAGTTCACACTTTTCTATTGCTTGCTCAATTGACTCACACAATTTACGGGTATATTTAGACTCATCTTTTAGATAAGGTGTGGTTGCATTAGCATCAATAAATGGTGTGATATTTTTAAGATCAGGATGCTGTTTTAATAAATCAGCAATTTTTTGGTTTATAGAAGTTGTCATGTTTCAATCCTATCAAATTTCTTTACGTACACCGGAGTATTTAGCTAGTTCAATGATTTTTTGCGCACGAGCAATAATTGGTGCATCAATCATTTTGCCATTCAAAGAAACAACTCCAAGCCCTTTTCTTTCACCTTCTTCAGCGGCTTCAACGACTTTTTTAGCATTTTCTACTTCACTAGCAGTAGGTGCATAAGCATTATGTAATAGCTCAATTTGTCGTGGATTAATCAATGATTTACCGTTGTATCCTAATTTTTTAATTAGGCTGACTTCTTTTAAAAAGCCTTCATCATCATTAACATTTGAATAAACAACATCAAAAGCATCAATACCGGCTACACGAGCAGCATGTAAAACAGCACAGCGTGCATAAAATAGTTCAGTACCATCCCCGCGTTCTGTTTGCATATCTACTAGATAATCAAATGCTGCAAGAGCGATACCAATTAAACGTGGCGATGATTTGGCAATGGATACTGCATTAACTACTGCTTGAGCTGATTCAATAGCAGCCATTAATTTAGTGCTACCCACTTCTCGGCCACACTCTTTTTCAATTCGTTCAACATGCGCTTCAAGTTCATGAATATCTTCAGCACTATTGGTCATTGGTAAGCGAACAACATCAACACCTGCTCGTACAACGGCTTCTAAGTCTTTAAGACCAAATGGTGTATTTAATGCATTAATTCGAACTACAGTTTCAATGCCATGTTCTTTATAAACAGGTAATTTTAATGTTTGTGCGACGAGTAGACGTGCTGAATCTTTTTCTTTGATAGACACGGCATCTTCAAGATCAAACATAATTGAGTCTGGTTTATAGACAAAAGATGTTGATAACATTGCTGCATTTGCACCAGGAAGAAACAGCATACTGCGACGTAATTTTTTCATAGTAATTTACTCCAATCTAATTCAGTTTCTTCTGCACCGCGTAACACAGCACATTGTACCCGTGCTTTTATTGCACAATCTAAAGCACCTTTATCGTCAATAATGATTAAACCATCAGTTAAGTTAAGTTCATTTAATGTGTTATTAACCACAGCGCGAATTTGATCGCCAAATTGTTTATTTACATCACTATTAATAACAATTTCGATGCCAGTATTTGGCATGACTTTAACTAACAAATCGCTGGATTCGAGAGTTCCTGCCATGGCTTCTTTTTGTATTTTCATGTTTTTACCTTTTGAAAAGAATTAAATATTTAATTTATCCAAATTAGCTGAAATATAATTCCAAGTTGTTGAAGGAACTAATTTCTTAACCTGTTCATAATTTTTTAATGCCAGTGAATTTCGTACTAATGATGCTGATATGATGTTTGATTCCTCGAGTTTTCGAGCAACCTCAATGACAGTAATCTTGGATGACAAACTAACTTTGTCATCTTCTAACCAATATTTCATCGCTTGGTTATAAGCATTAGTTACTTCACTATGTGGCTCAGTACCAACAAAACGGTGAGTTATATTTAATGCTGGAGCAATGAAGTTACGGAAGATTAACAGATCGATTCCCATATAAGCATAGTCAATTTTGCTTTTATCTTTTAAAAAATAAGTAGGGAAGGTCGCTTTAGAAATAATGTATGACGAACTGGCATGAACCGTAACATTTTTAATATCTTTTGTGCCATCTTTTACTAACTGTAAACGTACCTGAAACGGGAACATAGATACATCTTCATTAACCACAAATACATGTACCCAATCACATTGATTGGCTGCAAATTCAATAAGATATTGATGACCTTTAGTAAAAGGATTGGCATTCATCACAATACTGCCAATTTTGTTACCAGACTTTTGGTATTGCGATAATTGTTTACAATATTGTTTAATCCCAACCGGTGTGTTTTCCATCAATACGACTAAATCAGAAATTTCAACAATAGGATAAAAACCGCATGCTTTGAAAAAAGCGATATTTTCAGGTTTAGTATATAAAAATAGATGAAAATAGCCGTTGTCATTGGCATATTTCATCGTATAGTCGATTAAAGTTAGATTTAGTTGGTTTCCGCGATAATCAGGATCAATGGCTACACACTTAATAATATTGTGATCAAGACCGGCACAAGCGATACAATTATTATTCAGTTTTGCAACAATGAAAGTTGTGACTTGTGGATCTAAATCGAGGTCAGATTGCAATAGTAATTGCTTAATTACTTGATAATCTTGTTCAGATTTAGATATATCAACAACACTGTAATCAACTAAATCGTACATATAACTACCTTTTTTCTTCAACGATAAAGTTAGTTAGACGACCAATATTGGTAATTTCAACTTCAATGGTATCACCATCGTGCATAAATATTGGTGGATTTCGTTTTTTTCCAACCCCGCCTGGTGAGCCAGTAAGAATAACGTCACCCGGTGATAATTTAGTAAATGTACTAATATACGAGATTAAATCAGGTACAGTATGTACTAAATTCTTGATGCTATCATGTTGCATCTCTTTTCCATTCAGATAAGTTGCTATTGATAGCGCTTTAGGATCGGGTATTTCATCTGTAGTTGTTAAACATGGTCCAAAAGCCCCGGTATTTGGCCAATTTTTACCAGCTGTGTACCAAGTATATTGCCAGTCACGAATCGAACCATCCATATAACAGCTATAGCCTGCGACATAAGATAAGGCTTCTTCTGATTTTATGCGGAAGGCCTCTTTACCAATAATAATTGCTAATTCGCCTTCATAATCCAGTTCATCGCTGATAGTTGGTTTAATGATATTTGTCTTATGTCCTGTTTGAGAATCAGGAAAACGAACAAATAAAGTTGGGGCAGAACTAGTTTCATTAAATTCTGCTCGTTTTTCCGCATAATTCATTCCTACACACAAAATTTTGTTTGGATTTGGAATTACCGGTAAATAAGTTATTGCTTGTTCATCGATATCACTAGGTGAGTCTAAAAAGTTTTTTGCGTTAGCTAATCCATCTTTATCAGAAAGAAGGGATTTTAGATCTTGATATTTATCGCCTAGTTTTTGGCCTAAATCTACGATGCCATGATCAGTATATAAACCAAAACTTGGTCGACCAGAAACAAGGTAACTGACAAGCTTCATGAATACTCCTTAAAAGCTGTTTATTGAAACTACACAAGAAAATAGAACAACCCTAGTAATAACTAAGGTTGCTCTTGAAAAAAACTATACTAAAAAATTGCCTAGAATGAGTAAGGATACGGATACGTTAATTGCACCACCAATACGAGTAGCAATTTGGGCAAACGGCATTAACTCCATACGTTCTGCTGCAGTTAGGATTGCAACATCACCTGTTCCTCCTTGACCACTTTGACAGCAAGAAATAACCGCCGCATCAACTGGGTACATACCTAGTTTTTTAGCAACAAAGAAACCTGTTGTGACTAAACTTACTACTGTACAAACAATAACTATTAGGTTGATTACGGTGAAAGCTGCAACGATTTTATCCCAAGGTGTGATAGCTACGCCCACTGCGAATAAAATAGGATAGGTTACCGATGTTTGGAAGAACTTGTAAACTACTTGCGAACCACTTAGTACTTTTGGTGAAACACCTGATACTAGTTTAACAAATACTGCAGCAAATAGCATCCCTACTGGCGCTGGAATACCGGTTACTTTGTGACCAATCATACCGACCATATAAAGGATGGCGGCTAATAATACACCAGATGCAAAAGTTGTCACATCAATAACTGATTCTGCTTTAGCTGTTTTATTGATAATTTGGTCATCTTCTGATGCTGGTAACAAGCGACCGTTACCAGTTAAATGAGGATAAGCTTTACCAATACGGTTAAGGATACCACCACAAATAATACCGGTTAAACCACCTAACATAACAATTGGTAATACTCGACCTAGTGCTTCACCTTGTTCCATACCTAAAATAGAGGCATAGCCGATTGATAATGGAATTGCGCCTTCACCAACACCGCCAGCCATGATCGGTAATACTAAGAAGAAGAATGTTTCAAATGGTGATAAGCCTAATAAATAACCCACACCAACACCAACTAGCATACCAACAATTTCACCACATACCATTGGTCCGAAGATTTTTAAGAAACCTTGAATAAGCGTTTTCTTATCCATATTCATAATACTACCAACGATGATACAGCAAATATAAAGATATAAAATGTGAGTATCTTTATAGAATTTGGTTGTTGCTTGTACCACAGGAGTAGGCAGAATGCCATAATAGACTAGAGCTGATGGAATAAAGGTTGCACAAATTGCTGCTGCCCCCATTTTTCCAACAATCGGTAAACGTTTACCTATTTCACCACATAGGAAACCAAAGAAAGCACATGTTACTACCATAACAACTATTTCGCTTGGTAATTTACCTGTTACTAATACTTCAGCAAAGATAAGAATACCTGCGATAATAAATAATGGTAAAGGAATTACACCGATTTTATAATCATCCATAAGTTTCCACCATCCGTATGGCCAAAACTTTTTCGTTTGATCTTCGTGTTTTATCTCATGTTTTTCATTGTTGTTGTGCGTTTTTTCAACTGAATTGAAATCCACCATATTTTTTTTATCTCCAAAATAAATTTGCTTTGTTTTAATGGCGCATATGGTGACAAAATATTAATATCAATTTTGTGATATAAATCATAAATTAAGTGTGGTTTTTATGGTTTTAAAGGCTCTAAGTTTTTTTATGCTGTGTTACACTCCTCAGCAGATACAGCAATTATTTATTAAGTATAAAAATGCGAAAACGAATACATCTGTCATTTACGACAAAATTATTTTTATCTCTTTTAATCTTTTCATTGGTGGTTTTAGCATTGCTGCAAAGCTACATATGGAATGTGACAGAAAATGCCTTATATCGTAGTTTAGGCGAAAAAGCTCAAATTCAGGCGAAAGAGTTAGCTGTGATTCCTAGCTTAATCAAATATGTAGAAGATAAAGATACTGAACAAATCGCAAAACTTGTTTCAGATATTTTTGAACAAAGCGATGCGAGTTATATTGTTATAGGTGATGCTAAAGCTTATCGGTTATTTCATACGGCTAATAATTCAATATATTTACCCATGGTTGGTGATGACAATCAGGAGGTGTTAAGTGGTATTAGTAGCACCACAATAAGTCAAGGATCTTTAGGTTTAGCCCTAAGAGGTAAAGCGCCGATTATTAGCAATGGAAAAGTAATTGGTATTGTTTCGGTTGGTTATATGGTAGATGATATTTATGCGTCACATATAAAACAATTTATTCCATTCATTATTTTTTGTTCATTTTTATTCTTTGCTCTGTTTATATTTTCTTTATGCTTTGCTAGAGCTATCAAAAAACAGATGTTTAATTTAGAACCTCAAGAAATTGCACTATTGGTAAAAAGCCAGAAATCAATAATGGAATCAATCTTTGAAGGTATTATTGCGATTGATCTTGATTACAAAATTATTAATATCAACCAATCAGCAAGGCGCATGCTAAATATTGATATTGATGATAATAGTTTACTTAATCATGATTTATCTAATTTTATTAAATCAACTGATTTTCTTTATGGTAGTACCAATCAGACCAAAGATGTGCATGACCATATTTGCTATTTCAATAATATTATTGTTATTGCTAATCGTATTCGCGTGATTGTTGATGATGAAATTCATGGATGGGTGATAACCTTCAGAAATTATGATGATATTAATTTATTAAGTATGCAATTAACCCAAGTTACGCAATATGTGGATAATTTGCGTGCGCTAAGACATGAACATCTTAATTGGATGGCAACGTTATCCGGTTTAATTTATATGAAACGATATGAAGAAGCGGAATCATTTATTGCGTTACATTCTGCTGATAATCAACAAAATCTAGATTTCATTACCAGTCATTTTCAGGTTCCAGCTATTTGCGGTTTATTAATCGGTAAATATTCTAAGTCACATGAAATTGGCTTAAAATTGTTCTTTGATCCTGCCTGCCATTTGGAGGCATTGCCTTCCAAGATAACTGAAGCCGAGTTTATGTCGATATTAGGTAATCTGCTGGATAATGCCTTTAATGCCTGTTTAAAAAATAATCAAGGTGATAAATCTATCTATTTATATTTAAGTGATAGAACCGATGAAATTGTTTTAGAAGTCAGTGATCAGGGTTGTGGTATAGATGATAAAATCCGCAATTCAATTTTCCAACCGGGGGTAACCTCACAAAATTCGAACGAACATGGTATAGGTTTACATTTAGTTTCAACATATGTGAAAAAAGCTAACGGATACATCACATTTGAAGATAATGAACCTTATGGAACGATTTTTTCTGTTTTTATACCTAAGTAGTTAACAGAGGTGAATAAAGTATGTATGAAATAAAAGAAGATACAATTAAAGTTCTTATTGTTGAAGATGAACCCATTTTAGCTGAATTAAATGCTGAATTTATTCAACGAGACACCAAAGTAGAAGTTATTGGTATCGCTGCAACTTTGGAAGAAGCGAAAGTGATGGTTGAAAAATTAAAACCAACATTAATTTTATTAGATAATTACCTCCCTGATGGAAAAGGAATTGAATTATTTGAATATATTATTAATAATAATTTAGATTGTTATGTTATTTTTATTACTGCTGCGAGTGATATGGATACCTGTAGTAAAGCGATACGTTTTGGTGCTTTTGATTATTTAATCAAGCCGGTATCTTATCAGCGTTTAAAACACTCTCTTGAACGTTTTGAACTTTTTTTATATCGTCAAAGTTTGCAAAAACATGTTAATCAAAGACGTATTGATGAACTTTTTAATCTACAAACTAAAGACTTTGTTGATATTAATCGCCACTCTAAAGGTATTGAAGAAATTACCTTACAAAAAGTTAAAGATCTATTTATGCAAACTAATGAACCGCAAACTGTAGATCAAATTGTCGAAAAAGCTAATATTAGTAAAACCACCGCTAGACGATATTTAGAATATTGTGTGCAAACTAAATTATTAACGGTTGAGCTTAACCATGGCAAAATAGGTCGTCCTGAAAGGCTTTATAAAAGATTAGGAAAGTAATTTTTTTCGCAAAGTTGGTTATTAATCCTACATTATATAATTTATGATTATATAAATATGCTTATTGGTTATTTTATTGCCTAAATATTTGATGCTAGATTGAATTAATCCAATTGTTGGATGATTTAAATTGCAGTATCAAATAATAGGAGTAAGCGTATGTCTATAGGAAAAGTAGTAACGACTGAAAATAATGAAATCAGTAAAGATGGTGCTTTTGTCCGTCAAACTAACCGATTTGACACTCCCTTTGGTAATGAACCTGGCTTGTTACCTGTTGAAGCAGGTCGTTATCGACTGATTTGGGCTGCAATTTGCCCTTGGGCTCATCGCCAAATGATAGCCATCAAGTTATTGGGTTTAGAGGATGTTATTAGTGTAGGTAAGGTTTCTCCTATAAGAACACCACATGGTTGGGAGTTTTCACTTGATCCCAATGGCGTTGATCCGGTGTTAGGGATTCGTTATTTACCGGAAATTTATGCTAAAACCGATCCAGAATATAATGGGCGAGCAACAGTACCTACCGTAGTAGACGTAAAAACTGGCAAAGTTGTTAACAACGATTATTTTAGATTAACTAACTATTGGGAAACTGTTTTTAAGCCATTTCATAAAGCTGGGGCACCAGATCTCTATCCAGAACATTTACGTACTGAAATTGATGAATTGAATGATGTGATATTTCATGAAGTTAACAATGGCGTTTATAAAGCAGGCTTTGCTCGATCACAACCAGCTTATGAGCATGCTTACCATCTCGTTTTTAACCAGTTAGATAAATTAGAACAACGATTAAGCAAATCTCGTTATCTTTTTGGTGATAACATCACTGATTCAGATATTCGTTTATATGTCACTTTGGCTAGGTTTGACGTTGCCTATTATGCTGCATTCAACACTAATCGAAATCGAATTATCGATTATCCTAATTTGTGGGGTTATGCCCGAGATCTCTATCAAATTCCTGCTTTTGGTGATACCACTGATTTTGAGGCGATTAAAAAAGGTTATTTTTTGAGTAATAATGCCCATAATCCTTATGATATTTTGCCGTTAGGGCCTGATGTTAGTAATTGGAAAACGCCACATAATCGAGATAAACAATTTAGTTAATTAATTTAAATATTGGGATAATACAGATGCCAAATATTATTGATTTTGGATTGATTTTCACCCAAATACCGACGTTACTGGCTTATTTGCCAGTAACACTCTTTATCACCATCTTTTCGATGTTACTTGGCGTAATATTAGGTCTAGTTATTGCAATAATTAAAATGAATAAAATACCTGTCTTAACGCAAATAGCAGCGGTATTTGTTTCATTTATAAGAGGAACACCATTATTGGTACAGCTTTATTTAAGTTTTTATGGCCTACCAATTTTATTACGTTATGTTAATTACTTTTTTGATACAGATTTTAATATTAATGGCCTCCCGGCAATATTGTTTGTATTGATTGCCTTTTCTTTTAATGAAGCAGCTTATAACTCTGAAACAATTCGTGCCGCATTACAATCTGTAAATAAGGGGCAAATCGAAGCTGCACAATCGTTAGGTATGACATATAGTCAAGTTTTACGTCGTATTGTTATTCCTGAAGCATTTATAGTCGCACTGCCTAACTTAGGTAATACTTTAATCGGATTACTAAAAGGAACTTCACTGGCGTTTGTTTGTTCGGTAACTGAAATGACTGGTAGAGGTAAAACTTTAGCTGGTCATAGCTATCGTTATTTTGAAGTTTATATTTCACTGGCTCTAATTTATTGGGCGTTAACCATATTAATTGAATTATTAGTCAAATATTTAGAGAACCGATTAACGATAAGTGAAGATAAAAATACTCCAAGTTACCGAAGAGGGAAATGGCTATGATTCATGTTAATAATCTCACTTTATCTTTTCATGGTAATTGCATTTTAAATCAAATTAATTTTGCTATTAAACCACATGAAATCGTTGCAATTATTGGCGCATCGGGAGCAGGAAAATCGACACTGTTACGTTGTTTAAATTTATTGGAAAAACCTCAAGCTGGTAATATCACTATTGATAACATGTCGTTTGATGTTAATAAGTCTAAACGAGATCAAATTGTTAAATTTCGTCAACAAACAGCGATGGTTTTTCAACAATTCAATCTTTTCCCACAAAAGAATGCTTTAGAAAATGTTATGGAAGGGTTACTGATTGTAAAAAAATACTCTCGAGAGAAAGCTGAAAAAATTGCTTACGACAAACTAGTTGAAGTTGGTCTTGCTGATAGAGTAAACCACTATCCAAAACAACTATCAGGTGGTCAACAACAAAGGGTTGCTATTGCGAGAGCGTTAGCTATGAATCCTAAGGTTTTATTACTTGATGAACCTACCTCTGCATTAGATCCTGAGTTAGTCGGCGAAGTATTGGCAACCATAAAAATGGCGGCAAAATCGGGTATTACGATGATATTAGTCTCTCATGAAATGAGTTTTGTGCATGATATAGCCAGCCGAGTTTTGTTCTTAGATAAAGGGCAAATTATTGAAGATGGATCGCCTAAACAAGTTTTTTTAAATCCTGTTCATCAAAGAACAAAAGATTTTTTATCTAGATATTATTCAGCAATGCAAATGGATTATGAGATTTAATCAGTAAATGAGGTACTAATGGGGATTATTATTCAACAACATTGTGATGATATTAATTGGCAAGAAGTTGCTGATTTACTGGCATTTTATGGCCTAAGTTCGTTCGATGCGATAACTCAAGAACAAGTCTTTAAAAGAAGCTATGCGGTAGTTTTTTTATTGGAGAATAATCATGTGGTGGGGGTGGGTAGAGCACTATCAGATGGAATTTGTCAGGCAGCGATTTATAACATTGCTTTGGCAAAACACTTACATGGTCAGCAATATGGTAGGCTAATTGTCGATAAGCTTATCGAACAAGTAAAGGATTGTAATATTATTCTTTATACACATCCTCAAACGGTTGAATTTTATAAGAACTTAGGTTTTGATTTAATGAAAACTGGTATGGCCATATATCAAACAGATCATCGGCAGCAAATGAAAGAAATGGGATTCATTTAGATAGCCTAATTGACTAGCATTTTAATAATATTAACTAATTTTTAACTACAGAGGATCGGCGTTATGAATCTAAAAAAATGGTATAGCTTTTTGATCTTGGCTGTTTTATCACTTATTGGATGTGATAATCAAAACGCAAAAAACCAAAGCACTAAAGTAGAAAAAATCGTTATTGCAACATCAGGTGCACCAAGTCCTTTTACGACAGTCAATGATAAAGGTGAGCTGACGGGTTATGATATTGATGTGGTTAAAGCGATATTTGCCAAACTACCACAATATGAAATTAATTTTGAAATTACAGAATTTCCATCGGTACTTGCAGGACTTGATTCTCAAAGGTATCAAGTTGGTGCTAATAATTATGCAATGAATGAAAAACGTAAGGAGAAGTATTTTTATTCCGATCCAATCTTTAAAAATCAATATGTAATCGCAGTAGCTAAAAATAATAATAATATCAATCGTTTTAGTGATCTTAATGGAAAATCTACAGAAGTATCACCGGGACTAAACTATGCTACAGCTTTAGAAACCTATAATCAGCAAAATCCTAATAATCCTGTCAAAATTGTTTATAGTGAAGCTGATTTATTACCTGTTTTGCAACATGTTGAAAGCGGTCAATATGATTTTCAGCTAATTGATAAAGTAATGTTATCGCAATATATTAGTGAACATCATCTCAATTTAAAAATAATTGAACTGAGTAAGGAAGATGAAGATCGTATTGCTTCACCATTTAGTTATCTTTTAATTAGTAAAAGTACTAAAGGGGAACAATTAACCAAAGATATCAATGAAGCTATCAAAAAAATTATTAGTAGTGGTGAACTAGCACAAATTAGTCAGCGTTATTTTGCTGCTGATTATTCACCTAAATAATAAATATCAATGGTCTAACAGCGGTAAATAAACATCCGTTATCATCTGTTCTAGTTTAATGGTTGGACCAGCACTATTATGGCGATTAGGTGTTCCTTTTGAATTACGGGAAAAAATTTGTCGAATTATCCGAGTGCATCAAATACCATTTTATGCTTTAAGTGATGATAATAACTATAAATCACCGCAATGGTTAATTCATCGGCTTTCATGGTAATTTCCTCTATGGATATTATGTATGCAAGCTAAAGTAGATATACTAGGTCGTATTAGTGTTGATAAAGCTCCGGATGGTTGATGATGAAGTTGAACTCTTCGAATGATTAGCTTTAGCCGATGTGACAATCGTTACGGTGCTTTTATCAATAATTTATTGGTTACCGCTTAACCATCAATTTTTGTAAGAACTTTTATAAGCTAAATGAGTTAATTTGGAACTGCATAATGAGATAAAAACCAAGTAACGGCAATTAGATCCGCTGAGCCACCAGGACTTAAATGACGTTTTATCAGTTCATTATCTAACTTAGCAATCATTTCTAGTCCATTTGGATGCATAACGCCACCTTGTTGGATTAAATCTTTTGCTTCATTTTGCACGAATTCTAATCCGGCCAGTCCACCTCTGGAAACTAGGTTTGTGTCTTGATTGTAAGCTAGTAAATATAGCATTGCTTGTAATAGGGCTGATTCTTCATTATAGCCACTATTCAACATTTCTTGATAAATTGGGAGTGATATCTCACGTGCGGTTGTATATCCTGATTCAGCTTCGCCTCTTGCTCCGGTAAGATTATGTTGTTTAAAAAGCCGTTCTCCTACTGAGTGGCTGCGGTTATTTTGTGATAATTCGTTATTAACCATACCGTGGCAAATATTGGCTACTTCATTACAGATCATCGGAATAGTTGTTTGTAATTTAAGTTGCTCTAATTTACCAATGGCACTTAATAATAGGCCAAAGGCAAATATTCCACCTTTATGAGTATTAATCTGTTTAGTTGCACTAAACATCGCTGTTTCACATTCAAGGCCAATTGGTCGAATATTTGCTAAAAAATCAGGTGCTGCAACGTTGGCATTATGTTTACCATATTGATAGAAACGTTCAAACCAATTTGAAATAGCGTTAATACTTGTTATGAATGTTTGAAAATTCATATCGTAATGTGCGCCATTATTGTTCATATCAACCAATCCAGGTTTGGGTGATAAGCAGATCTCTCTAATTAACGCTTGTACCGCCAATATTGTCGGTGAGCTCAAAACATTGTGACTTATCAATTTCGATTCTAAGCTAATTACTTGCGATAAATAATTACTCATGGAATAGGCTACCTTTACAATTAAGCTTAATAATCATTATGCGATGCTTGAGCAAGTACTTCTCGATTACCATTATGGGCAGGTGCACTTATAATGCCTTCCATTTCCATTTGTTCCACAATTCTTGCGGCTCGGTTATAACCAATTCTAAATTTACGTTGGACACTGGATATTGATGCTCTACGAGTTTCAATGACGAAAGAAACCACTTGATCAAACAATGGATCAAGTTCTTCATCAATAGTATCAAAGCTACCACTTTCACTATCGTCGGTTGAGACGGTTACATTTTCAATATATTTAGGCTTACCACGCGCTTTCCAATCTTGTACGACGGCATGAACTTCTTCATCACGGACAAAAGCGCCATGAACACGAACAGGAATAGAACTATTAGGCGCTAAATAGAGCATATCACCCATACCAAGCAGAGATTCCGCGCCCATTTGATCTAAAATAGTTCGTGAGTCAATTTTACTTGAAACTGTAAATGCAATTCGGGTTGGTATATTGGCTTTAATTAAACCGGTAATAACATCAACAGAAGGTCTTTGGGTAGCTAGTACCAAATGAATACCTGCGGCTCGGGCTTTTTGGGCAAGTCGAGCAATTAACTCTTCTACTTTTTTACCAACAGCCATAATTAAATCGGCAAATTCATCAACCATAACCACAATATATGGAAGTTTTTCAAGCGTCGGCATTTCTAGATCCATACTATCGGTTGGTTTCCAGAGTGGATCTGGAATTGGTCGTCCCATCTCTTCAGCAAGCTTGATTTTCTCATTAAAACCAGCAATGTTACGAACGCCTAAAGCTGACATTAATCGATAGCGGCGCTCCATTTCATTAACACACCAATTAAGCGCATTAGCCGCATCTTTCATATCAGTTACCACTTGGGTTAATAGATGAGGTATTCCTTCATAAATCGACAGTTCTAACATTTTCGGGTCGATCATGATGAACCTAACATCTTCAGGCTGTGATTTATATAAAATGCTTAATATCATGGCATTAACACCAACTGATTTACCTGAACCAGTTGTTCCTGCAACTAATAAATGTGGCATTTTAGCTAAATCAGCAACCACCGATTGTCCAGCAATATCTTTTCCTAAAACGACCGTAAGTGGAGATTGAGCGTTTTTGAATTGTGGGCTATCTAATACTTCTCTGAAATAAACGGTTTGTCGATTTTGATTAGGTAATTCAATACCAACATAAGGTTTACCCGGTATTACTTCTACAACCCTTACTGATGGCATAGATAATGAACGAGCTAAATCACGATCCAGTGTTGATATTCTGGCAGCTTTAATACCCGGAGCCAATTCAATTTCAAACCGCGTAATCACAGGTCCTGGTAAATAATCAACAACGCGAGCTTTTACTCGATAATCTGATAAACTTTTTTCAATTTGCTGTGCCATTGCATTTAACGCAACATGATCAACCTCAATTCGTGTTGTTGGTGGTGGCGTTAATAAATTTAACGACGGTAATGGGGTAGTTGGCTTGGGTAAAGGTTTATCATTACGTTGTAATAACGGATGAATTAGGCTTTCTCCCTCATCTTCATTATCTTCTTCGGCATCTTTATCGATAATTGTTGCCGTTTGAGTTAAAGATGTAAGTGCTTGTGTCGTTTCTTCGTTATCAACATCATTTAAATAAATATCATCAATAGTAGGATTTTCTTGTTTAAGAAGTGAGATATCAACATCCTCAGGTATTTCAAAGTTGTCTGGAATATCATTGAATTGATAATTATTATATTCTTGAGTAATACTTGGTGATATTTCATCCTCAACTGGTTGTATCACATTTGGTTCAATCACACCCTCGCTATTAAAAGTAGGATGATTTATATTTATTTCAGGTTCATGATGTTCCATAGTAAATAATGGTTTACTTGGTGCATCGGCAATCGTGTACTTATCTTCTTCGAACGGTTGGATAATCTCTTGACTATCCATTTGGTCATTAGATTCCGCCAAATTAGTAGAATTAGTTGTATCACCATCATTCATATTTTTTAAAATATTTTCCATCCGCGCTAATATTGCGTCAGGATCAAGGTCTTTTTTGGCTGCCTTGTCAGTTACATCATGAGTTTCGTCTGTAGTTGCAGTGTTAGCTTCGATCGTTTGTAATAATTGTGCTGCCGTTTTTATGAATTTTTCATCATGTTGTAATGAAATCGGATCTATTGTTGATTCGGCTTTTTCCGTATCTATTTTGGTGGTTATTTCTGGATTATTCGTAGCTAAATTGGTTAGTTCAACACTATTTTGGCTACTGTCATCCATATCAAGATGTAAATCAATCTGTGGTTCTTTTTCTTTTATAGATGCTTCATCATTTTGATTTTGCGCAACTGATTGTGTCACTTTATCTGGTGTAAATAACCATTTTATTGGCGACAGTATTAACATAACCAACGCCCCGATTTTTTCAAATAGATAAAGCCACGAAAAGCCAGTTAGTAATGTAACACATGCTAAGGTTGTTGCCAGTAAAGCTAAAGAGGTTACTAAGCTGCTCATAACTGGTAACAAGCTTTCAATAACGATTGAGCCTAGATAACCACCAGCTTGAAATTGTTCCGGATCACGAATATTAAGGGTAAAAAAACCACAACAACTAAGTACAAAAGCTAATATACCAATAATTCGAAATGAAACACTGAAATAGTTAATTGGTTCATTACTATGACGATAAAAATAGCCCATTAACTGTAAACAAAAGAAAATGATAATAATAGGTAAACTAAAAGCAATCAGTCCAAAAAATTGAAATACGATATCAGCAGCATATGCACCAATATAACCGCCAAAATTGCTAATAGGATTATGCCAAGCAGTACGTGACCAACCCGGATCCGATGGGTTGTAAGTAAAAAGTGATAAAAATAAACAAACAGATAATCCTATTAATGTTAATAGAATTAATTGAATAACAATCTGTCTTCTAGTAATTTTAAATTTTTTCAAACATGTACCTAAAAGCTATTTTAATTAAAATTTTAGCTATTTTATCATAAATTAAACCCACTTATAGCGTGGATGAGAGATAAAAATAATTTATTGATATGAATCCAATTCGATTATGGTTTGATTAAATCTTTGCGCATTTAATACATAGTGTTGAGCATTTGTAATGTTGGCTAGAATTTCTTTCTCAGTCAATTTACGAATAATTTTAGCTGGAGATCCCATAATTAGACAACCTTCTTCATATGGTAAGCTGTGAGTAACCAGCGAGTTAGCGCCTACCAAGCAATTTTTGGCAATTTTAGCATTATTTAAAATTGTGCTACCCATACCAATTAAAACATTATCTTCGACCGTGCAGCTATGTAAAATGACGTTATGGCCAATTGTCACGTTTTCACCAATAATACATGGAACATTAGTTTCAATATGAATAGTAGTGTTATCTTGGACATTACTGTTTTTACCAATATGTATCTTGGCGATATCGCCACGTAAAACGGCATTAAACCAGATGGATACATTTTCATCTAAAACCACATCACCAATAATATCGGCAGATTTGGCAATAAAGCAAGTTGGATTAATTTGTGGTTTTAAGTTGCCTAATTGATAAATCATGTTTTTTTCCTTGTTATATTTCTAACACTCAAAAATAAACCGACGGCTAAGAAGTTACAGATCACCATTGAACCAACCATTAACCATTCAGTTAAATTATTAGTAACCGAGGTTGTGGTATGTGTTGAAACGAGTGTAGAAAGTAAAACACCAATAGCGCCGGCAACAGCAAAGCGAATCGTGCCTGCAAGTGAGGAGGCGGTTCCGGCGATATGAGAATAACAATCAAGAATTACCGCCATGCAATTCCCTCCTATGGTTGAAATACAACCGATATAACCAGCAATAAATATGACTAAAAAGAAAAATCCTAAGTAAAATATACTGGTAATTGCCATACCAATTGTCATTACAAACTGAATTAATAATCCTAATTGTATCATTTTTATCGAGCCAACTCGTCGTACCAGACGGCTATTCAGGGTGTTCATAAATATCATAACTAAAATATTTATAGCAAAGTAATAACCAAAATTGATTGAAGCAACACCATGTAAATTAATATAAACAAATGGCCCCAGACTAAGAAATGAGAATAGTCCTGCTCCAGAAAATGCGCCAATCATCATATAAGTAAATACTTGCCTATGTCTAAATAACGCAATGAAATTGCTTAAAATTCTAATTATGCTAAATTTATCACGTTTCGATTTGGCTAAGGTTTCAGGAATATTGATTGTTACCAAGCCTAGGCAGATGATAGCCATTAAACTAAGAACATAAAAGTTTGCTTGCCAGTCAAACCAAAATAGAATAAAACCGCCAATAATTGGTGCAAGTAGTGGGGCAACATTGGAGATGAGCATGACAAAAGACATCATTTTTGAAAACTCATCACGATCACGATAAATATCTTTCATTAATGCATTAATGACAATTGTAGTTGCTGATGCCGCTATGCCATGAAAAAAGCGGGCGGTAATTAATTGATTTATATTGGCAGCTAGACCACAACATAATGCAGCAATGATAAAGATAATTAGCCCAAAAGTTAAAACTTTTCGTCGCCCATAGCTATCGGTTAGCGGCCCAAATAAAAGTTGGCCTAGTGAAAATCCTAATAAATAACAACTTATCGTTAATTGTACAGTGGAGTCGGCAACATTAAATTTTTCGGCAATAGTTGGCATACTTGGTAAATACATATCAATGGATAATGGCATCAACATTGAAATTAAACCAAGAATAAAAATGAGTGCTTGTTTAGAAACTTTGATTACTATTTGCGGATCTTGTGTTTGCACGTCGTCATCCCTTTGGAGCTAAAATTTAGCAAAAAAAATTATTATTTATTGAATCTAATCAAAAATACTAATTAAACGAATTGATCTCGTCCTGAGTAAGTGGTCGATATTCACCTTCAGGTATATTAAGAACAATATTGCCGATCTGTTTGCGATGTAATTGGGTGACATGGTTATTTACCGCTGCAAACATTCGTTTTACTTGGTGATATCGCCCTTCGCTTATAGTGAGTTCTGCATGATAATCGTCAATGATAATCAATTTAGCTGGTTCGGTTAGAGTTTTTTCACTTTTTAACTGAATGCCTTGTTTAAATATATCAATAAGATTAGCGGTAAGTGGTTGTTCAACTGTCACTTGATAGACTTTTTCACAATGATGTTTAGGTGAAGTTATACGATGTGACCACTTACCATCATCGGTTAATAAAACCAAACCAGTGGTATCAAGATCCAGTCTGCCTGCTGAATGTAGTTTTTCTGCCATAGGTTCATCAATAAAATAGAGGATAGTAGGATGATCTGGATCATCAGTAGAACAGACATAACCTTGTGGTTTATTGAGCATAAAGTAGCGATTTTCGGTAATAGGGACGATTTCGAAACCATCATATTCTACAATTTGATCTGGTGAGATATGGTAAGCCCCTGATTTGACTATATCACCATTAACGGTAACTTTTTGGGCTTTAAGTTCTTTATTGACTATTGTTCGGCTCACACCTAAATGGTGAGCAAGAAATTTATCCAGTCGCATATTTAAATACTGTTCCTATATACAATCTAATGGCGTATAAATATCAAAACGATGATTTTTAGTTTTAATTTCAGCCGTTGGTTTTTGATTGGCTAAAAATGGTGCATAATCAGGCCGTTTGACAACAACTCGTTTTTTGGCTATTCGCCTTGCCGGTTCGAGCAAACTTTCGGCATCAAGATCACTACCGACTAATTGTTGAAAAATCCGCATCTCTTTTTTGACTAATGCACTTTTTTGTCGATGTGGAAACATCGGATCAAGATACACAACATCAGGTTTATCTTGATATAAGCTGAGTCCATGTAAGCTTGAATTATAAATTAAACGTAACTGTTTTTGTAATAATTGACCAATAGTCGGATCTTGATAAGCACGATCAAGTCCATCAGCGAGTAAGGCGGCGACCACAGGATGACGCTCAAACATTGTAACCTGACAGCCAATAGAAGCTAATACGAAGGCATCTCGTCCTAATCCAGCAGTGGCATCTATAACGGTTGGTAAGTAATTACCTTTTACGCCAACGGCTTTAGCGATTGCCTCGCCACGACCACCACCAAATTGACGACGATGTGCCATTGTGCCTGACACAAAATTAACTGCGACTGCACCTAATTTTTGTTCATCGGTTTTTTGTAACTCAAGTTGATGAGCTTGACTAACTAAAACAAATGGAAGTTCGATATGATCTGATAACCACTGCTCAGCTAATTGTTTTAGCTGAGCAGAATTGATATTAGTGGATTCCATAGTGACGAAGTAATGCCTCAAGTTGTGGCTCACGGCCACGGAAATTTTTAAACAATGTCATAGGTTCATCACTGCCACCCTGCGACAAAATATTATCAAGAAATGCATTACCGGTTGATTCATTAAAAATTCCTTCTTCTTCAAAACGAGAAAATGCATCTGCTGATAAAACTTCCGCCCAAAGATAACTATAATAACCAGCCGCATAACCACCAGCAAAAATATGGCTAAACGCATGTGGGAACCGTCCCCAATCAACAGTAGGTACTACTGCAACTTGTTGTCTGACCTGTTTTAATGTCTCTAAAATATCCGGTGCTTTGTTACTATGTAGTTTAAAATCGAATAAACCAAATTCTAATTGACGTAAAATAAATAATGCTGCTTGGAAGTTTTTGGCATCTAGCATTTTATCTAACATCTCTTTAGGTAAAGGTTCTCCAGTTTGATAGTGACCGGAGATAAATTCTAAAGCCTCAGGTTGCCAGCACCAATTTTCTAAAAATTGACTTGGTAATTCAACGGCATCCCATGGCACGCCATTAATACCTGCTACCGACGATACTTCAATTTCAGTCAACATATGATGTAATCCATGACCAAATTCATGGAATAACGTGGTGACTTCATTGTGGGTGAATAATGCTGGTTTATCACCAATTGGGCGATTAAAGTTACAGGTTAAATAAGCTACAGGTTTTTGCAAGTGACCATCGGCAAAACGCATTTGGCCAATACAATCATCCATCCAAGCTCCACCGCGTTTATGCTCACGGGCATATAGGTCGAGATAAAAACTACCTTTTAATTCACCATTGGCAGCATAAAGATCATAAAATTTTACCTCTGGCGCCCAAACTTCTACGTCTTGGCGTTGTTTAGCGGTAATACCAAAAATACGGCGCACGACTTCAAATAATCCACTAACGACACGTTGTTCAGGGAAATAGGGACGAAGCTCTTCATCATTGATAGTATATAGATGTTGTTTTTGTTTTTCGCTGTAATAAGCGATATCCCAAGGTTTAATATCGCTAGCTCCAAAGAACTCATAAGCATATCTTTTTAAATCGGCTAACTCTTTTTCACCTTGTGGTTTGGCTTTGCTGGCTAAATCAGTTAAAAAGGCAGTAACTTGCGAGGTTGTTTCAGCCATTTTGGTCGCTAATGATTTGTCAGCATAAGTTTCAAAACCGAGTAATTTAGCGAGTTCATCACGAAGTGATAAAATTTGTTTAATAATATCGGTATTATCCCATTTACCTGCATTAGGCCCTTGATCGGATGCGCGAGTATTATATGCTTGATAAAGTTCAAAGCGTAAGTCTCGGTTATCACAGTAAGTCATAATCGGTAAATAACTTGGCATATCTAAAGTCAGTAACCAACCTTCTTGATTTTTAGCCTTTGCCTGTTCTTTTGCTGCGGCTAAGGCACTTTCAGGTAATCCAGACAAGTCGTCAACATTAGTAATTAGTTTGGACCATCCCATTGTTGCATCTAATACATTGTTACTATATTGCGATGATAATTCAGAAAGTTTAGCAACAATTTCACCGTAACGTTTTTGTTTATCATCTGATAAGCCGATTCCAGATAATTCAAAGTCACGTAAGGCATTGTCGATCACTTTTTTCTGTGCCTTACTTAAATTTTCATAATGATTGCTATCTTTAAGTTGTTTGTAAGCTTGATATAATGGTTTATGTTGTCCAACCCAAGTGCTGTATTCCGAGAGTAATGGTAAACAAGCTTCATAAGCTTCACGTAATTCAGGACTATTTTTTACTGAATTAAGATGACTAACTGGTGACCACGCTCGGCTAAATTTTTCATCCATTTCATCAATGGGTTGTATTAGGTTATCCCAAGTGTATTCACTATTTTGTTCCAATACTGATTCGATTGTTTTACGACAGTTGTTTAATGTCTCTTGAATAGCAGGCAGAACATGCTCAGGTTTAATTTTTGAAAATTGGGGTAATGATGAATTGCTTAATAGTGGGTTAGTCATACTGCGATACCTTATGCGAATGATTATGGTTCTTAATAAAACATTATGTTGTGGCTAAAAACCTTAATTCAAGTCAAAATGCTGATTGGGTTTAATTATAAACCCATTAATTTACGCTCACGTTGCCATTCAGTCGGCGTATAGGTTTTGATTGATAATGCATGGATCCGATTATCATTAATAAATTCGGCTAAAGGTGCATATATAGCTTGTTGTTTTTTTACTCGACTTAATTCGGCAAAGATTTCACTAACTGCAATAACTTGAAAGTGGCTGCCATCATCCGTCATTACATGAACATCATCGAGGTCGAGTGAATTTTTTAATTTAGCTATAATTTCTTGCTTATCCATTATTTAAACTCTTATTATCTATATTTTGTTTATTAAAAAATTTTGAGGAAAGTGGTTTTTTATTATGAATTTGCATTAACAGTTACTGATTAATGACCGTTTGCAAATCATAAAGTTCAATTAATGTTTGTAACTGGGGGCTGATCCCGGTTAATTTGATATTATATTGGTTACAAAAATAGACTAGTGTCGCGAGCCCAGAAGAGTCAACGCGGGTAACTTGAGTTACATTGATATCCGTTACACCATTTAAAAGTGTTTTTTGTGTTGACCATAAATCATTTAATGAGTGAGCATCAAGCTCACCGATTAAATTAAGTGTATTTTGTTGTTTTTCTGCTTGGATTCGCGACATGATGAACTAACCTTTTTGTTTAGCGTTTGGATCAATATTGCGATTAGCTAGATCATTTAACTGTTTAGTTAATGCGTCAATTCCATCTTGGCGTAAAATTGTTGACCATTCATTTTGTTTGGTTGTAATCATACTTACGCCTTCCGCTATTAAATCATAAGCTTTCCATTCACCAGTTACGGTATTTTTTCGCCATTGGAAATCAATCCGTAATGGTTGTTGATTTTTATCTGGTTGATTTAGTAATACACGGATAGAAATTAGCGATTTACCGGTTAAATCTTTTGAGGTTTCAACTTGATAAGATTGACCGTTATACATTGAAAGCGCTTGGGCAAAAGCTTGAACTAGATAGTTTTCGAAAGCGTTGAAATAAGCCGTACGTTGTGTATCAGTTGCAGTTTTATATGCATTACCTAAGATGAGTGCACCAGCATATTTAACTTGTACATAAGGTAGTAAGTCAGCTCTGACAATATCTTTAAGTTTATTTGGATTTGATTTAAGCGTCGCTGATTGCGCTTTCATGGTATTAAAAATTTTGTCTGCTGCAACTTGCATATCTTTATATGGGTCATTTTCTGCAAACGCTGCTGTACTTATCATTAATGCAAGTATTAAAAATAAGCTTTGTTTCAATCTGGTTAACATAATTACTCCTTACTTTCGTTAGTATCTTGTTTTTTGTCTTTATCTGACGAACCACCAGTACTATATAAAAATTGTCCAATTAAATCTTCGATAACCATTGCTGGTTTAGTATTGTTAATCACATAACCGTCTATAAGATAAACAGGCTTCTTGTTAACATTATTATTGGTTGGTGTAGAGGCCTCGTCTGCATCTAAAGCATCTAATTCCTGTTCAATGTTTTGATCTAATCCAAAATTAATATCAATGAATTGTTCACCTAATAAACCCGAGGTTTTGATAGAAAGTGAACTAGAGCTCGGAATTTTATCGTATTGGGCATCTAGATCCATAGTAACATAAGGTTTGTAAACATCATCATTGACTGATTTTAAGTTAATATTACTTACACGACCAATTACTACTCCACCAATTTTAATTGGTGATCTTACCTTTAAACCACCAATATTATCAAATACAGCATAAACACGATAAGAATTATGACTAGCAAAAGATGTTGGATCAGTAACTCTAAAGCATAAAAATAGTACTGAGCAGATCACCACTACCATAAAAAATCCTACTGTAATTTCAACTTGACGACTCATGTTTAATGACCTCAATTACTAAACATTAATGCGGTTAATATAAAATCTAACCCCAAAATAACTAATGATGAATAGACAACAGTGTTGGTTGTTGCCCGACTGATTCCTTCTGATGTTGGCACGCAATCATAACCATTAAATAGTGCAATCCAAGTACTAGCGATTGCAAATGCAAAGCTCTTAATAAAACAGTTACCTAAATCGTGCCACCAATCGACATTGCTTTGAATGGAAGACCAGAAAAATCCAGCATCAATACCTTTCCAATCAACGCCCACTAATACCCCACCTAAAATACCAACAGCGACAAAAATTGCGGTTAAAAATGGCATACAGAAGAATCCCGCCCAAAAACGTGGAGCAATAATTCTTCTTAATGGATCGATCGCCATCATCTCCATACTTGATAATTGTTCAGTGGCCTTCATCAAGCCAATTTCGGCAGTTAGGGCTGAACCAGCTCGGCCGGCAAAAAGTAATCCCGCAACCACAGGACCAAGCTCCCGTAATAGAGCAAGGGCAACTAACATACCTAAGCTTGCTTCGGCACCAAAGGTAGTTAAAATAAAGTAACCTTGTAATGCCAATACCATACCTATAAATAGACCCGATACGATAATAATGGAAAGCGATTGTACACCGACAAAATAAAATTGTTTAACAAGTAATGGAAATTGTTTGCTAAATTGAGGTTTACCAATAAGTGCACCAAATAGCATAAGCCCTGAGCGGCCTAACATTGCAATAATATTAATTATTGATTGCCCAAGTTTTGCAATTAAGTTCAACATTAGTTTACACCTCTACTTAGGTCTAATTTGTAATCAACAGCAGGATAATGGAATGGTACTGGACCATCGGCTAAACCATCTAGGAATTGTTTAACGCGTAAATCATCGTTATGACGCAATTCTTGAGATGTTCCACCGGCAATAATATGTTGTTCAGCAACAATATATGCATAGTCAGCAATACTTAATACTTCATTAACATCATGGCTAACTACAATACAGGTTAAGCCCAGCGATTGATTGAGTTCAGCGATGAGCTTAACGATCACTCCCATTGATATAGGATCCTGTCCAGCGAATGGTTCATCAAACATAATGAGATCTGGATCGAGAGCGATAGCTCTGGCTAACGCTGCACGTCGAGCCATACCACCAGATAATTCTGAAGGCATCATATTTGCTGCGCCACGTAGGCCTACTGATTGTAGCTTCATCAAGACTAAATTATGTAAAACTGGTTCAGGTAAATTTAGGTGCTCACGTAATGGGTAAGCAACATTATCAAATACCGATAAGTCAGTGAATAATGCACCTGATTGAAATAGCATGCTCATGCGTTTACGGACTTCATATAGCCGTGAGCGCGTCATACTAGGTACATCTTCACCATCAAATAAAATTTGACCAGCTTGTGGTTTTAATTGCCCACCAATAAGTCTTAATAGCGTAGTTTTACCTATGCCTGATGGTCCCATAATAGCGGTGACTTTGCCTTTGGGTACCGTTAGATTCATATTTTTGTAAATAGGCCGAGTACCACGATAAAAAGACATATCATGAATTTCGACCAAATTTTGCTGTAATGCGTCAGTCACAATGAGTTCCTACACTACTATAATTGAATTTTGAGTATTTTACTTGATTATTGTAAATAAACAAATGCGTTAAAATGAATTGATAATTTCACTTCCTTAATTATAAAACATGATGAATTTTATTGTTCGTCATTTTATGCTAAAACTTTATCTAAAAAACTCAGTAATAGTTGACGTAATCGGAGTTGTATTGAAATTTCATAGTGATACTGTTAATTGAGCACCACTATATATCAATTTATTATCGGTTGTTGCTGTTATTCATGTCGAGCTTTACGAGCTAAATAATTACCAGTGCTTTGTACAAATTGAATAGCAATAACTAAAATCACGACACAAATGTAGGTAACCGTTGTATCAAAACGCTGATAACCGTATGAAACGGCTAGATCACCAATACCACCAGCACCGATGGCTCCAGCCATCGCAGTTGCACCAATTAAACCAATTGTCGCAGTAGTTAGGGTTAAAATTAAAGAGCTAAATGCCTCTGGTAGCATAAAATGCCAAATAATTTGTATTGGCGTTGCGCCCATTGATTCAGCTGCTTCAATAATACCACTATTTACATCGAGCAATGAGTTTTCGACTAATCGAGAAATATATGGTGCTACATAGAAGGTTAATGGCACAATTGCTGCAGTTGTACCTATTGAACTACCAACTATTAATTTGGTTAAGGGTAGAATTGCCACTAATAAAATAATAAAAGGTAATGAGCGAACTAGATTAATAATTGGATTAATTATTTGATAAATCTTTTTATTTTCAAGCAATCCCGATGGTCGAGTAGTGACTAAACAAATACCCAATGGGATGCCAATTAATGATCCTAATGTTAAAGCAAAAACTACCATATACAGAGTTTCATAAGATGCTTGAGCAAATTGTGCACTAGTTACGTTGGTTGCAAAAGTTGTGCTTAAATAATTTATAATATTATTTACTATTTCCATTAGTTGCTCTCCCAATGTTGGATTTCTGTAACGTTTACCCCATGTTCACGAAGAAACTGTACCGATTGTTCGATATTACTATCACTGCCTTTTAGTTGAACAAACATGCTGCCCAATACAGTTTTTTCAATTTCTGACATATGAGCAAATAAAATATTGACGATGACTTTTTGTTGTAATATTAGTGAATTCATAACAGGCTCTGAGGCTGAGCGACCCAGAAATTCGAGTTTAAACAATTTAATATTATTTTTATCTCCTTCTATCTCTAGGAGATTTTCAACCACTCCTGCCGGAATTTGATCATTAATTACTGAGCTAACAAAATTTTGTGTGGTTTTATGTTTTGGATGACCAAACACATCAAGTACATTGCCATGTTCGATAATTTTACCTTTTTCCATCACCGCGACTTTATGACAAACCTGCTCTATAACATGCATTTCATGGGTAATTAATACCACGGTAATTTTATATTGATCATTAATTTTTTTGATTAATTCCAAAATCGATTGCGTGGTTTGCGGATCGAGTGCTGATGTTGCTTCATCACAAAGTAAAATATCGGGATCATTGGCCAAAGCCCGGGCAATGCCAATACGTTGTTTTTGGCCTCCTGATAGCTCTTTAGGGTAGCTATGAGCTTTATCGCTTAAGCCAACAAACTCAAGCAGTTCATAGACTTTCTGTTTAATCGCTTGTTTGTCTTTTTTGATTAATACTAAAGGGATTGCAATGTTTTCATATACAGTTTTCGATTCAAGTAGATTGAAATGCTGAAAAATCATACCAATTTTACGACGTACTTGACGTAGTTGTGGATTTGATAATTGATTTAATGATTGGTTTTGAATAATAACATCGCCTTGTGTCGGTTTTTCCAGAAAATTTATAAGACGTACAAGTGTACTTTTTCCTGCACCACTATAGCCAATAATGCCATAAATATCGCCTTTTTGGATGGTTAAATTAATGTTTTGTAATGCTTGAGTCGTAATTCCATTGCGTTCATATTGTTTCGATACATTTTCAAATTTTATCATTATGTTATACCTATCAATGTTGGGCTAATTCAATTAATCCTAGTTGTGCAAGATTTGCGAGATAATTAGCTGCTGGCATTATCATATTACGATTAACTAAAAATTTAGGATGGTGTAGTGCATAGGGGCTTTGCGAGCCAAGATTGATAAATGCACCGGGAACATGATGTAAGTAGTGAGCAAAATCTTCACCGCCGAGTTGTGGTTGAAAGTCAACCACCTCATAACCTTCCTGTTTAGCAATGTTTTGGCAAAAATTGACCCATTTAGCCACATTTATGATTGATGGTGGTCCATCAAACCATCTCAACTCGGCTTCAGCACCCATACTAAGAGCAATATTTTCGACAATACTGGTTAGTTGTTGCTTGACCTTTAGCCTTATATCGGGGGTAAGTGTCCTTACGGTACCTTCCATTTCAACTATTTCAGGGATCACATTCCAAGTGTTTCCACCTAAGAATTTGGTAATGCTAACCACTACTGGGTCGAGTCCACTTATGGTACGACTGGAAATTGTTTGTATTGCATTAACAATCTGTGCACCAATGACAATTGGATCAATACCTGATTCAGGTCTTGCCGCGTGGGCTCCAATACCTTTTACCGTAATTTCAATACGATCTACATTAGCCGAAAATGGGCCAGCTCGTGAAGCCATTTGGTTAATGGTTAAGTTAGGGTTATTATGCATACCAAAAATGACATCGACGCCATTGAGTGCACCAATTTCGATAAAATGTAACGCACCACTAAAATTTTCTTCGGCGGGTTGAAAAAGTAACCGAATTGTCCCTTTTAGTTGCTGTTCATTGGCTTTTAATAAATAAGCAGCCCCCATTAAAACAGATGTATGCAAGTCATGACCACAAGCATGCATAACGCCTTGTTTGGTTGAACGATATTGACAATCAGATTGTTCATCTATGGGTAGGGCGTCAATATCTGCTCGTAAGGCAACAACTGGGTTTCCTGAGCCAATTTCGGCGATAACCCCAGTTTTTGCCCCCAGTTCTAAAATACGAATGTTAGCTTGTTCTAGGCAAGTTCTTAACTTTTTTGTTGTTTCAAATTCTTGATTGGAAAGTTCTGGATTTTTATGTAAATCAAGAAAAAGTTGCTCAACAATAGGGGCAATCGTGTCAGTCATGGCATATCCAATAGATATCAATTTTTGATACTTTTACGGTAGCACAGCTGATTTTTTTGCTCTAATAATCGTTTTTTATAACTTATTCCAAAAAGTTATAAGATAGAAGTACATGGAATAAATGAATTGTTATTTCTATGTTAGAGTGTTTGTTAAATTTACATTTCACTGAGGATAGTTCAAATGAAAATAAGTTTTATCAAACAAAAATTTGTTAACAATGTTGCACTATTAGCATTATTTAGTTCTATTTTTTTAATTACTGCATGTGATAACTCATCATCTAAGGTTGATAATCAAACTAAAAAAGAGATCAGTATGGGCGTATCACCAGGGCCGTATAATGATCTGTTCAAAGATGCTGTTAAACCAATACTTGAAGCTGAAGGTTATAAAGTCAAATTAGTTAATTTTCCTCATTTATTAGAATCTGATGTAGCATTAAGTGAAGGAAGTATAGATTTAACTGTCGCTCAGCATACCGCTTATATGGACGTTTTTAATAGTCAACGTAAAGCTAACTTAAAACCGGTAGTGCATGTACCTTCAGTGCCTGCGGCAATATTTTCGAATAAATATACTTCAATCAAAAATGTCTTTTCTGGTGCTAAAATTGGTATTCCTCAAGATGCCTCAAATGCGGCTCGCTCATATAATTTATTGGAAAAAGCCGGTTGGATTAAGTTAAAACCAAATACTAATCCAATTATTGTTAGCAAAAATGATATTGCCGAAAATATTGCTGGTGTGGATATTGTTGAAATGGATTCTGCCAATATTCCTAGAGTCTTAAATGAGTTAGACTTTGCCGTTATTCCTGGAAGTATCGTTTATTCTGCCAATATAGATTCGAAAAAAGCGCTGTTATCAGAAACAATTATCCCTGATTTAGAAATCATGGTGGTGGTTAATGGCGGTAATGAAAATAGCCAGTGGGCAAAAGATATAAAACGTATTTACCAATCACAACAATTTAAAGATTATATGCAAACACATAATCAAAATGGTTATTGGGTTATGCCACAAGAATAATAAATTTGCCCGTTTAAACACGGGCTATTTAATATTTAGGCATACTGGTATCAATGAGTTGTGCCCACGCATCAATGCCACCAGTTAAATTATATAGAAAATCACTATCAAAACCATTTTCGACCAGATAGTTAGCCACATTGAGGCTTCTTACTCCATGATGGCAATAAATTACAATATCTACTTCGTCAGGAATTTTATCTAAATAAAGTGGTATTAAATTCATTGGAATATGATTGGCGCCGTCAAGCATACAAATGGCGACTTCATTAGCTTCTCGGACATCAAGTAAATAGAGTGGTGCTTTACTCTCAATTTTTTGTTTTAGTTGTAATGGGCTAATTTCTTTTATCATTGTCATTTTTCAAACTCATTTTAATTTCGGCAAAAATTTTGAGGAACGGGGTTTTTGGCAGCAAATTTACTGTTGTTTAATTAAAAATCCCACCTTAACTGAATCTTATTGATCAATAACAAGGTGGGATTTTGCTCCTTATAATGCTGTTAATTTATTATGCAGCTAACGCTTTAGTGATTTTTTCATATAGATCTTTAGATAAGTTATCTAGTTTTAATAAGCTTTCTAAAGCAGCTGTCATTTTTTTCTGACGATTTTCATCATAACGTTTTAATCGAATAAGTGGATCAATAAGTCTTGATGCCACTTGTGGGTTTTTCTGGTTTAGTTCCATTAATATTTCAACTAAGAAATGGTAACCACTGCCATCTTCAGAATGAAAAGCAACAGGGTTATTGTTAACAAAAGCACCAATTAAACTTCTTATTCGATTTGGATTATTGAGTGAAAAAGAGCGATGATTAAGTAGTTTTTTCACTGTTGATAATACATTTTGCTCTGGACTGGTAGCATTTAAAGCCAACCACTTATCCATCACTAAACCATCTTGATACCATTTATTGTCGAAATCGGAGAGTAACGTATGTCGACAAGTTAATTGCGCTTTGACTGCCGCGGTAAGCGCCGCTAATGAATCTGTCATATTATTGGCTTGTTGATATTGTTGTTCGACCAAAGTATTCGCTAGCGATTTATCATTAGCGTAAGCTAATAATGATAAACAGCAGTTTTTCAGCATGCGTTTGCCAATATCTGCATGTTCAATCTGATATTGTGCAGTTTGATTATGATGATAAACCGCGGTTAGTTCATCATAGAGTTCATTAGCAAAGACACCTAATAAGAATTGGCGAACTTGATAAATCGCTATCGGATCAACGATATCAAATAGATTTGCCAATTCATTTTCCGAAGGTAAAGTCAGTATTTGTGCGATAAGTGCCGGTTCAGCAGTATCTGATAGTAATATTCCTCTAAAAGCATCTAGTAGCGAATCAGGAATCGACATTGGTCGATTTTGTTGATAATGGCTTACATTTAACCGCACATATTTTGCTAATAACATCTGCGCTGCATCGTAACGACTAAAAGCATTGCTGGCATGTTGCATTAAGAATATAAGATCGTGATCTTGATAATTGTAATTGAGTTTTACCGGTGCTGAAAAATCTCTTAATAGTGAAACAATTGGTTTTTCTGAAACATGATCAAAAACAAATTCTTGTTTGGCTTGGGTTACATTTAGTACATGATGAATAGGTTTATTTTGATATTGCAATGCAATCACATCACCATTTTGCTGATAAAGTTCGATATCTAATGGAATATGTAGTGCCTGTTTTTGACTTTGATCTTGCGTTACCGGCGTATGTTGCTCAACAGTTAAGGTATATTGTTGATTTTGTGGATTATAACTGTCAGTTACTGTTAATACTGGTGTACCTGATTGACTGTACCATAATTTAAACTGAGTTAAATCAATTCCTGATGCATCTTGCATAGCGGCAACAAAATCATCACAGGTAGCTGCACTACCATCATGGCGTTGGAAATAAAGTTTCATACCAGCTTGGAAGTTATCTTCACCTAATAATGTATGCATCATACGAATCACTTCTGCACCTTTTTCGTATACGGTAACAGTATAAAAATTATTCATTTCAATTACTTGTTCCGGACGAATAGGATGAGACATTGGGCTTGCATCTTCAGCAAATTGTACGGTGCGCAATAGTTTGACATCGGCAATCCGTTTAACTGCTCTAAGTCCTTGGTCAGAAGTAAATTCTTGATCTCTAAATACTGTTAATCCTTCTTTTAGGCTAAGTTGGAACCAATCACGACAAGTGACTCGATTACCGGTCCAATTATGAAAATATTCGTGACCAATTACCGATTCAATGCCGATATAATCATCATCGGTCGCGGTCTCGGGTTTAGCAAGGACATATTTAGAATTGAAAATGTTAAGGCCTTTATTTTCCATTGCTCCCATGTTGAAAAAATCAACTGCTACAATCATAAAGATATCTAAATCATATTCTAAATCAAAACGGCTTTCGTCCCAGCGCATAGCATTTTTTAAGCTGGTCATTGCCCATTGTGAACGATCTAAATTGCCTTTATCGACATAAATTTCTAAATCAATTTTTCGATTAGTACGGGTGATAAAGTGATCCTTTAAAATATCAAAATCACCAGCTACTAATGCGAATAAATAGGCCGGTTTAGGAAATGGATCTTGCCATTGCACCCAGTGTCTACCGTCGGAAAGTTCTCCTTGTGCAATGCGATTACCATTAGATAATAAGTAAGGATATTGTTGTTTATTAGCAGTAATTCTAGTTGAAAATCGAGCTAGAACATCCGGTCTATCGAGGTAGTAAGTAATGTGGCGGAAACCTTCTGCTTCACATTGAGTGCATAAAGCATCACCAGAAACATATAATCCTTCTAGTGCAGTATTATCGATAGGCTTAATTTGATTAACGATAGTTAAGCTAAATTCGGAAGGGACATTTTTAATTGTTAATCCCGTTTTGGTGATTTGATAATCAGACCAAGGTTGTTCGTCAATATTTACCGAAACTAATTTAAGTTCTTCGCCATCTAATACTAAATCGTTAGCTTGAGAATTTTTTTTGATGATATGACTACGGGCGATAACTGTAGTTGTTTCTGCCGCTAAATCGAAATCAAGATCGATGTCAGTAATAGTAAAGTCTGGTGTTTTATAGTCATGACGATATTTAGCAGTCGGTTGTATATCAGTTGTCGTTGTACTCATGTTTATATACCTTTGTAAGTGGTGTGCTAATTATGTATTCAAATTAATCAAAACGGGGTTAATACCCATTAGTGTCTATGATTATTCTTTTAAAATAGAATGAATTATATTTGTTTATCATTTTGGAATGAATTTCGATTAATTTTACCAAAATGTCTATATGAACTATTATAGCCTATTAAAAATAATCTTATTAGATAATTAATTTATATCTTAATTATTATTCTGCTATAATTATCGGAATTTTCTTTAAAGAACTGATAATAGATAGACATGTTACCCGCAATAATTACATCAATATTAGATACTGATGCTTATAAGTTGCATATGCAGCAGGCCGTTTTTCATCATTATCCTGAAGCGACTGTCGTTGCACAGTTTCGCTGTCGTAGTGATGATCTACTTGGTCAATATGCCGATCAAATCGCCCATCAAGTTAAATTAATGGAGTCTTTAACACTTACCGATGATGAGTTCGCCTATTTATCTGGTATTACCTTTTTTAAATCTGATTATTTAAACTGGTTAAAAAACTGGCGTTTTAATAGTCAGTTATTAACCATTAAAAACGAAGATGGTTTGCTGGTGATTCAAATTGAAGGCAAATGGGTTGATGTTATTTTGTGGGAAGTGCCATTGCTGGCGGTTATTAGTGAAATTGTTCATAAAGATCGTTCGCCAAATATCGGCGTTGAACAAGCATTAGCAAGACTTAAAGATAAATTAGCCAGATTTGATGAGCAAACTATTGATCTTGATATGTCTGGTTTTAATTTGCTGGATTTTGGCACACGACGACGCTACTCTTTTGCAGTACAAGAAGCGGTAGTGAGTTATTTACAAAATCATTTTGCCAATTTTCATAGTACTAGTAATTATTTATTGGCATATCGTTTAGGGTTAACCCCAGTTGGTACTCAAGCCCATGAATGGTTCCAAGCCCATCAACGTTTAAGCCCTAACTTGCATGATTGCCAAAAAACGGCATTACAAGTTTGGTTAGATGAATATCCAGATGATTTGGGCGTTGCGTTAACAGATTGTATCACTATGGATGCTTTTTTACGTGATTTTGACTATTATTTCGCATCTCATTATCAAGGACTACGCCATGATTCGGGCGATCCGATTGAATGGGGTGAAAAAGCGATTAGCCATTATCAGCAATTAGGAATTGATCCTAAAACAAAATTACTGGTGTTCTCTGATAGTCTAAACTTTGATAAAGCGCTGAAAATTTATCGACACTTTAATCATCGAGTGAAATTATCCTTTGGTATCGGTGGTTTTCTTGCTTGTGATATTCCGTCTATAGAAGTAAATACCAAATCGTTAAACATTGTATTAAAACTAACGGAATGCAATAATCAAGCTGTAGCTAAATTATCTGATAGTCCTGGTAAAACAATTTCACAAGATTTGGCTTTTATTGACGAATTAAAAAGAACGTTTAAAGTCAATCATTAATAGTCATATTGATGATTAATATTAATAATTAAACAAAGTGATATAGCCTTATAAATAATCTGTATTATCAATTTTTGATAATGCTTTAATGAGTATTAAAATTCAGCTTATATATTACTTTTAATATTACTTACTATATAAATAATAAATAGAGATGGATAATTAAAATGAATTCTGTTGCTCCTATTGTTGACGTGCTACAAGGTAAAATTGCTGTTGGTAGCACCATTTCAGTTCAAGGTTGGGTAAGAACTCGCCGTGATTCTAAAGCCGGTATCTCATTTTTGGCTGTGTATGATGGTTCTTGTTTTGATCCAATTCAAGCGGTAATTGAAAAAGAGTTACCAAATTATGAACAAGATATTTTGCGTTTAACTGCTGGCTGTTCAGTAAAAGTGACTGGTAAAGTTGTTGAATCTCCAGGTCAAGGCCAAAAATATGAATTACAAGCAACGCAAGTTGAAGTTTATGGTTTTGTTGATGATCCTGAAACTTATCCAATGGCAGCTAAACGTCACTCAATAGAATATCTTCGTGAAGTTGCTCATTTACGCGCAAGAACCAATATTGTTGGTGCAATTACTCGTGTACGACACACCTTAGCGCAAGCTATTCACCAATTTTTTGATGAACGTGGTTTTTTCTGGCTTTCAACACCAATTATTACAGCCTCTGATACTGAAGGTGCCGGTGAAATGTTCCGGGTTTCAACACTGGATATGTTAAATCTGCCTAAAACAGATAATGGTAAGGTTGATTTTGATAAAGACTTTTTTGGTAAGGAAGCATTTTTGACTGTTTCCGGGCAACTTAATGCAGAAACTTATGCTTGTGCGCTTTCAAAAGTCTATACCTTTGGTCCAACTTTTAGAGCTGAAAACTCAAATACTACACGCCATTTAGCTGAATTTTGGATGATGGAGCCAGAAGTGGCGTTTGCTGATCTTAACGATAATGCCAAACTTGCTGAAGATATGTTGAAATATGTCTTTAAGAAAGTGCTTGAAAAACGAGCTGATGACATGCAGTTTTTCGCACAGCACATTGATAAAGATGCCATTAATCGTCTTGAAAGCTTTATTAATGCTGATTTTGCCCAAGTGGACTACACTGATGCTATTACTATCTTACAAAACTGTGATGCTAAATTTGAAAATCCTGTAAGTTGGGGTATTGATTTGGCGTCTGAACATGAACGTTATTTAGCTGAACAGCATTTTAAAGCGCCAGTCGTTGTTAAAAACTATCCTAAAGATATCAAAGCGTTTTATATGCGTATGAATGATGATGGAAAAACCGTTGCAGCAATGGATGTATTAGCGCCGGGGATTGGTGAAATCATTGGTGGTTCACAACGTGAAGAACGTTTAGATATGTTAGATAAGCGGATGGATGAACTAGGCCTTAAAAAAGAAGATTATTGGTGGTACCGTGATTTACGTCGTTATGGTACTGTACCTCACTCAGGTTTTGGATTAGGTTTTGAACGTCTTATTGTTTATGTCACTGGCGTCCAGAATGTTCGTGATGTGATCCCATTCCCAAGAACTCCACGTAATGCAAATTTCTAAAATTTGTACAAATTATCAACTGACTTTTGGTCAGTTGATAGCAAATATTGAATTAACAAAACTTTACAAATGGTTAAAAAATAATCAAACAGACGCTATTTTAAGCTTAGACATCACGTTTAACGAAAAGTTCACTTGATTTTAATAAATTTTTATACATAATTTACACTACTGTAAAAAGTAAGATGAAAATAATAGTTAAAAACGTTAGTTATAAACATTATTTTTGGATGAATAATCATTGTAAAAATTGACACAACTTAAAGACGTGTCTTTTTATAGAAATAACCATGAGGGTAAGAAATGAAACGTAATCTATTAGCAATCGCTATCCCTGCTCTTTTAGTAGCAGCTGGTGCCAATGCTTCTATCGAAGTATGGAACAAAGACGGTAATAAAGTTGACTTTTATGGTCGAGTAAAAGCAGCTAACCATATTACTGACCGTGGTCAAGCTGATGAAGGTGATGATACTTCAGCTCGTTTAGGTATGTCTGGTCAAACTCAAATCACTGACGGCATTACTGGTTATGGTCGTTGGGAATATGAAGCTAAAGCTGGTAAAAACTCAAATAACGAAGTTCGTTATGCATTTGCTGGTTTAAACTTTGGTGATGCAGGTTCATTCGACTATGGTCGCAACGACGGTGTTTTAAAGGCTATTACTGCTTATACTGACGTATTACCAGAATTTGGTGGTGATGCAGCAAACAATACTTGGAACGTGCTTTCAGCTCGTACTAAAGCTGTTGCTACTTACCGTAACAACAACTTCTTCGGTTTAACTGATGATTTAAGCTTTGCATTACAATATGCTGATAACGGTGATAATTCATACACTGTTGATGGTAAACGTTCAAGCCCATTCTTCGATGAAGATGGTGACTTATCTGGTTACAAAGGTGATAGCCGTGAAGCATATGGTGCTAATGTTCAATGGAATATTTTTGATACTGGCTTAACTGTTGGTGCAGGTTATGCACAAACAGCTGGTAAATCTAAATATGTTGAAGGCGGCGAAGTTAAAAAAGCTAAAACATGGACTACTGGTATCAAATATGATAACTATAATCTATATTTAGCTGCTACTTATTTCCAAACCAAATTCAATACTTGGAATGAAAAAGGTGTTGATGGTGAGCGTTATGGCAATCCTAAAATCAAAGGTGTTGAGTTAGTTGCTCAATATGGTATTGATTTACCAGTTGGTCGTTTAACACCATCTTTAGCTTATGTTCAACATAAATTTAGTAACATTAACTCTGATGACTATGACTACTGGTATGATGATGAACATAAAGAAGGTCGTAATTTAGCTAAATATGTTTCACTTGGTGCGACATATGATCTTAATAAAAACTTCAGTGCTATCGTTGAATATAAATTCAATCTTCTTAAGAAACGAGATGCTGGTGCTGAGTTAAATACATCTCATGAAAGCAATGGGCGTTACCCATTCAAACCAGGTACTAAAGATGTGTTAGGTGTTGGTTTAATTTACCAATTCTAATCTCTTAATATCTTAAATATCTAAAAAAGGCACTTAGGTGCCTTTTTTTTCATCTATTGAACGTCATGTTATCTAAAAAAACATTTTATGCTTAAAAAAATATTATTTTAAGTCATAAAATAGTGTCAATTCGCAGAATAATATCTTAGAAACGTTATTAATCCATAATGTTTGCAATAAAAATCTAGTATTTAACAATAATAATAGATATCCCAGTAATAATTTAGTTGCTAATTA
The DNA here is from genome assembly GCF_016100545.1 of Gilliamella sp. W8128. NCBI lineage: Bacteria > Pseudomonadati > Pseudomonadota > Gammaproteobacteria > Orbales > Orbaceae > Gilliamella > Gilliamella sp. W8128. The sequence continues at coordinate 72,521 of NZ_JACFSE010000002.1, read as the reverse complement.
ACAGCAGCTATTTATTAAATCAAGAACAAAATATTTTGTATCTTTAATAATAAAATACCTAAGAGGGTAACTAAATGAAACGTAATCTATTAGCAATCGCTATTCCTGCTCTATTAGTTGCAGGTACAGCAAGCGCTTCAATTGAAGTGTGGAACAAAGATGGTAATAAAGTTGACTTTTATGGTCGAGTTTATGCCTTGAACTATATTACTGATCGTGATAATCAAACTGGCGAAGGTGACAAAACCACTGCTCGTTTAGGGATGTCAGGACAAACACAAATTACTGATGGCTTGAGTGGTTATGGTCGCTGGGAATATGAAGCTAAAACAGGATCTGATGCTGATAACGAAACTCGTTATGCTTATGCAGGTCTAAACTTTGGTGATTTTGGTTCATTTGATTATGGCCGTAACGACGGTGTATTAAAAACCTTAACTTCATATACTGACGTTTTACCTGAGTTTGGTGGCGATGCATCAAATAATGATATCTATGCATTAACCGCAAGAACCAAAGCAGTAGCAACTTATCGTAACTCAGACTTCTTTGGTTTAGTTAACGGTCTACGTTTTGCAGTTCAATATGCCGATAATGGGGACAATAGTTCAACTCAATATCTAAATCATCACGAACGTACTGCTCATGACAGCGCTGAAGCTTGGGGTTCGGTAATTGATTGGGATGTATTAGATACAGGTTTATCAATCGGTGCCGGTTATGCACAAACAGGTGGTCATAAAGATGCTAAAGCATGGTCAGCAGGTGTTAAATATGACAACGACAATCTTTATTTAGCAGCACTTTATATTCAAGGTAAACAAAAAGCCGGTTGGGACAATGCTTCAACAACCCGTAAGGCTGATGATTTAAAAACCAAAGGTTTTGAATTAGTTGCGCAATATGGTATTGATTTTGATATTGGTCGTTTAACACCATCTGTTGCTTATATTCAACACAAAGTTAAAGATGCATCTAGTTTAACTAATGATAACGGTCTTAAAGGTAATGATTTAGCTAAATATGTTGATGTAGGTTTAACTTATGACTTCAATAAAAACTTATCAGCAATTGTTGATTACAAAATCAACTTGTTAGATAAAAATGATATTGGTGCACGTCGTAGTTTATATGAAGATGGTACATTTACTAAATCTCAAATCAAAGCAACCGCTAAAGATACTGTAGCATTAGGATTAATTTATCAATTCTAATTATCTTTATCTTAAGATTAAATAAAAGGCACTTAGGTGCCTTTTTTGTTGTAATCTTTTCATTAAATACCGCTTGCGCTTTAATAGATAGTCTGATAAAAATAAAAAAATAATAATCAATTAGGACTATTTTAATGCAGTATATTACTCGAAAATTACCTGCAAAAAAAAATATTGCTTTGGTGGCACATGACCACTTAAAAGAAGCATTATTGAATTGGTGCAAAAAAAATCGCGAAGAGCTCTCTCATCATAATTTATGTGGAACAGGTACGACAGGCACATTAATAAAAAAAGAGACCGGTTTAGATATTACACCAATGCTCAGTGGGCCTATGGGGGGCGATCAGCAAATCGGTGCTTTAATTGCTGAAGGTAAGATTGATATTCTGATATTTTTCTGGGATCCACTTAATGCTGTTCCGCATGATCCAGATGTAAAAGCGTTGTTACGCTTATCAACAGTTTGGAATATTCCTGTTGCCACTAATCAAGCCACCGCGAACGCTTTAATACAATCCTCAATATTTACTCAAGAAGTGGAAATTGAAATTCCTGATTATCAAGGTTATTTAAACGAAAGAGTAAAATAGATGCCAATTCCTTCACAAGTGCGCAAAAAAGGTCGATACATATTATTGTTAGATAATTTGTTTATTGTGTTGGGATTTTATGTAGTCTTTCCATTGGTCTCTACTCATTTTGTTAGTCAAGTTGGTTGGAGTGCATTATTTGTTGGTTTTGCTTTAGGTTTTCGTCAATTTGTTCAGCAAGGATTTGGTTTGATTGGTGGGGCAATCGCTGATCGCTTTGGCGCTAAACCAATGATAATTACCGGTATGTTTTTGCGGTCAATTGGATTTATCTCAATGGCACTAGCAACAGAACATTGGTTATTATTAGTATCTTGTTTACTTTCGGCATTGGGTGGTTTGCTATTTGATCCCCCTAGGATGGGATTAACTATCAAATTTACTCGCCCTCATGAACGAGGCAAGTTTATTTCTCTACTAATGATACAAGACAATGCAGGTGCAGTTATTGGTGCTCTTATCGGTGGTATTTTAATCGATTACGATTTTCAATTAGTCTGTTGGTGTGGCGCTTTTATCTTCTTCTTATGTGGTATTTTTAATCTGATCTATTTACCGGCCTATCATATTGCAATTGGTAAAGCACCGATTATTAACGGCATGAAGATGGTTCTCAAAGATAGAAAATTTACTCATTATGTACTTACTTTAACTGGTTATTATGTGCTGTGGGTACAAATTATGTTGATGTTACCTTTAACCATTACCAACGTATCGGGTAGCCCTAGTTATGTAAAATGGATGTATGCTATCCAAGCGACAATATCACTATGTTTGCTTTATCCTCTTGCTCGAATAAGTGAAAAATATTTCAGATTGGATCAACGTCTCAAATTTGGATTATTCTTGATGTCGTTTGCTTTTATTATTATTGGCTTTACATCACAATTATCTATTTTACTCTCTCTTATAGCATTGTTTTATTTTGGGGCTATTATTGCTGAACCAGCTAGAGAAACATTAGCAACTGTTTTAACAAACCCTAAAGCTAAAGGTAGCTATATGGGGTTTAGTCGGTTGGGATTGGCATTAGGTGGTTTTATTGGTTATACCGGTGCTGGCTGGCTTTATGATCTGGCCCTCCAAATCGGTTTACCGCATTTACCATGGATAATCTTAACGTTAGTCGGTCTATTAACTTTAGGATATTTAGAATATTTATTCAAAAATGAGCCACCTATGACTAAGGTTAAGATGAGAAAGATTGGCTAATTTCGCCATTTTTAAATAAAATTGCTTCACCACTAGCTAACTTAGTCCATACTTCGTTCGAAGTTAATGGCATAGTTGAGATTATTGTTACTACATCATTTGGTGTCGTATGTTTTTGAAAATCTATCTCAACATCTTCGTCAATCAACTTGGCTTTTCCAAATGGTGCTTTTCGGGTGATCCAGTGTAGATTAGTTGAACAATAGGCAAACACATACTCACCATCAGACAATAGCATATTGAAAATACCTAATTGAGTTAATTTAATTGCACACTCTCTAATATATTCAAAAAGCTCAATATTATTGGATGGTTGCTGTGGGTATTTTTTATGTAATTCATTTATTAAATAACAAAAAGCATATTCACTATCAGTTAATCCAACTGGTTGAAATATTCCTGTATCTAATTTTTCATAATCAGTTAATTGCCCATTATGTGCAAAAGTCCAATTTTTACCCCATAGTTCTCGAGTAAAAGGATGAGTGTTTTCTAGTGCAACACCACCGCGATTAGCTTGGCGGATATGAGCAACAACGGCAGTTGATTTTATTGGGTATTGTTGAACCAATTTAGCTATAGGTGAAAAACTACATGGCTGAGGATCTTTAAACGTTCGACAGCCTTTACCTTCATAGAAAGTTATACCCCAGCCATCTTTGTGAGGACCTTTATCGCCCCCACGTTTGATTAAGCTGGTAAAACTAAAACAAATATCGGTCGGTACATTGGCACTCATACCCAATAATTCGCACATATTAAGCCATCTCTTTTTCAATAAGTAGAATTAAAATATGAATTACTTTGATATGGATTTCTTGTACACGATCTGCATAGCCAAAATGTGGTACACGAATATCAACATCAGCTAATCCATTCATTTTCCCGCCATCTTTACCTGTCAGTGTGATAATTTTCATACCTTTTTGTTTAGCAGCTTCAATTGCTTTAAGTACATTAGCTGAATTTCCTGAAGTTGAAATGCCTAATAATACATCACCTTTTTGTCCAACGCCTTCAACGTAACGAGAAAATATGTAATCGAAACCATAATCATTGCCCACGCATGAGATGTGACTAACATCAGATATAGCAATTGCTGGATATGAAGGGCGGTTATCACGAAAACGTCCAGTTAGTTCTTCAGCAAAATGCATTGCATCACAATGTGATCCGCCATTACCGCATGAAAGTACTTTTCCACCTTGTTTAAATGAGTCTGCAATTAAAATAGCTGCTTGCTGGATTTTTTTTAGATTGTCATCGTTTGCAACGAAGTTGCCCAACACGTCAATTGCCTGATTTAATTCATCACGAATGGTGTTAATGTACATTAATAATACCTCTTTAAATAAAAAGCTTTTCCATAACCATTGTAATTCGTTAATAACAGCTTGCAAGCAATAACAATAAATTTTTTATAATAGGTAAAATATTTCAATTGATTATAAGTACATAATAGAATAGTTATCAAATAAATAATTATTAATAAATGCAAAAATGACCTTTAATAAATTAACTATTTTCATACTATAAATAGTTAATAACTATTTTCATTAAAGCTTGTCTTAAATAGATTAAATCCTCTTTTTGCTAATAGGATAAGCCTTTAATTTGTGGTATAATCGCCTAATGATTTTTATCTCTAAAAGAGATTATAAAATTGCATCCAGAATCAATCGGTAAGGAATGAATATGCAAACAATTAAAGGTAAAGTTGCTGCGCCTGAAGCCAAAGTAGCGATTATTGTGGCACGTTTTAACCAATTTATTAATGAAAGTTTAGTTAATGGTGCCATAGATGCACTTACTCGTATCGGTGAAGTAGACGATAACAATATTACCGTTATTTGGGTGCCAGGCGCTTATGAAATTCCTTTAGCAGCAAAAGTTGCTGCACAGTCAAAAAAATATGATGCAATTGTTGCATTGGGCACGGTTATCCGTGGTAGTACTGCTCATTTTGATTTTGTTGCTGGCGAATCAAGTTCAGGGTTATTGAATGCTAGTTTAGATTTTACGATACCAGTTGGTTTTGGTATTTTAACTACTGAAAGTATTGAACAAGCTATAGAACGAGCAGGAACTAAAGCGGGCAATAAAGGTGCAGAAGCGGCACTAACCGCACTTGAAATGTTAAATGTGATTAAAACAATTAAGGAGTAATTTAGTGGCGTTAGTTAATCCTCGTCGTCGAGCAAGAGAGTGTGCAGTTCAAGCTATTTACTCTTGGCAAATTTCTAGAAATGATCTTGCTGATGTTGAGAGCAGCTTCATGGCTGAACAAGATATGAAAGGTGTCGACACCAAATATTTTAGAGAATTACTGCATGGTGTTGCCAAAAATACCACAGAATTAGATGAGAAAATGACTCCTTATTTAACAGAAAGAACTGTTGATGAACTAGGTCAAGTTGAATTAGCCGTATTAAGAATTGCTCTATATGAATTAATGAAGCGACATGATGTCCCTTATAAAGTTGTTATCAATGAAGCTATCGATCTTACTAAAACCTTTGGTGCAGAAGATAGTCATAAATTTGTTAATGGTGTATTAGATAAAGTTGCACCAACCATTCGTACACGATAATTGTCTTTAATTGGGAATAATATGAACGATACTAGTGAAAAAAGTAAGCCCACTATTTTTTATGCTAAAAATAGCGAAGCGAGAGTGAAAAACCGTTCAGCCAAAGAACGTGGCGGTGATTATAAAAATAAACGTAATAATGATGGTTTTCACACTGATTCAAAAGCAAAACATGACCGGATCGAAACCTTTAAACCAAAAAAATTTAATAAAACCGTAAAACCTGCTAAAGCACAATTTGATTTAACGGATGAATATGATTCCCCATGGCAGAAAAAAGTTCGAGATAATGAACAAGTACCAACATTCGGTTATGATGGCTATCGTCAAAAAAAGGAAGAGACATTAGTTTACAGCGAAAACAGTTGTAAAGCGGTATTTAAGCATCGACGTTTGGCTATTGTTAAATTATTTATTACTCAAGAAATGACTTATCAATTTAAAGAATTAATTAATTGGTTAGTCAAACAACGTCTTGGTTATGATGTTGTCTCAACAGAGCAAATTACTAAAATCACACAAACTCCACATCATGGTGGTGTTTGTTTAATTGTTAAAAAACGTATACCGCTCACTTTGCTTGATTATTTAGATGAATATGATGATCAAGCTCAAGATTGCATTATTGCTGTTGATGATGTGAATAATCCGCATAACTTAGGTGGGTTAATGCGTAGTGCAGCTTTTTTTGGTGTTAATGGCGTAATTTTACGGCAAACTAACTTACTCGATAGTGGTGCCGCAATGCGTGTTGCTGAAGGTGGTATTGAAGCTGTTGAATCTATTAAAAGTGATGATTTTATAGCATCTATTGATTTGTTAAAACAACATGGCTATCAAGTTATTGCATTATTACCATGTCAATTAAAATCGATTTCATCCACTGAGTTATCACAATTCAAATTTACCAAGAAAGTTGCCTTAGTTATATTTCAACAAATTAATAACAAATTAATTAACTGTGCTGATAGTATTATCCATTTGCAAGGCAATGATAATATGTCGGCTTTAAATATTTCTGTAGCAACAGGGATTGTGTTATCTGCTATAAAATATCAATCTTAATTGGTATGATTCTCACAATTGATGAATTTAATTGATGAAGTTAACACTTTTGTAATTTTATTATATTAAATAGCATCAATTGGTTAGAAAATGGTTGTTTTTTCTGTACATTAGTATCCAGTTTTGAAATTGATTGGTAATGATTATGTCATCTAAACATCGAGTTGGTTTAATTTTTGGTAAGTTTTATCCGTTACATAGTGGTCATATTTATCTTATTGAAAAAGCATTGACACAAGTAGATGAACTGCATGTCATGTTGGGTTGTGAGGCAATACGTGATAAACAACTGTTTGAAAAAAGTCGCCTGCCTAGACAGCCTCAAGTAAGTGATCGTTTCTCATGGTTGAAAGAAACCTTTAAAGATAGACATAATATTCACATTCATATTTCTGATGAAGCGGGTATTAACTATTATCCCAACGGTTGGCAAGATTGGAGTGACAGTATAAAACGTATTTTATTGGAACATAAAATCGAACCTACTGTGGTATTTACTAGCGAATCACAAGATGTCAAACAGCATGAACGCTATTTTGGTTGCCCTGTTGTTATTGTTGATGCTGATCGTGATTTTGTTAATATTAGTGCGACACAAATTCGAGAAAATCCTTATCAAAACTGGTCTTATATTGCTAAGGCAGCGAAACCTTTTTTTGTTAAAAAAGTAGCGATTATAGGGCATGATAAATTTAATGAATTGCCGGTACAATTAGCTAATATTTATAACACACAATATGTTTCAAATGGTTATATTAACTACATTCAACGAGAAATATCTACAACAGAAAATAAACGTTATTTGAGTGAAAATGATTATCTTAGAATAGCTATGTTGCATGTAGAACGTATGTCCAAAGCTGTTGAAGATGCTAATAAATTACTCTTTACCTCAATTGATTTTGATACGTTGGCTAAATACTATAATCAAATTTTTGCTAAATCTAATGAAGTATTGAATGGGTTAAAAAATAGTTATCAGTTTGATTTAGTCATTCACGAACATGATTTGCCAGCAAACTCCACACCATTACAACATTTCGAAATCGTTTCTCAAATGGTTGAATCGTTATTAATTTAGACCATCACATTTAGGTTAGCTTATGCTAAAATAAGCTAACTATTTATGATAGGTGAATTTTTATGTCTCAATCATCTTCACAGCAAAATGATGAAAATCAAGATAAAATTGATTTTGGTTACACTCAAGTTTTAAAGCAAGATAAAGTAAAACGGGTAGCAGAAGTTTTTCATTCTGTTGCTGATAAATATGATGTTATGAATGATCTTATGTCATTTGGTATTCATCGTATCTGGAAAAAAATCACTATTGAGTATAGTAGTGTTCGTAAAGGTCAAAAAGTTTTGGATCTTGCCGGTGGTACTGGCGATTTGACGGCTAAATTCTCGCAAATTGTCGGTGATGAAGGCTTAGTTGTATTAGCTGATATCAATGAATCTATGCTAAAAGTAGGTAGAGATAAGCTTCGAGACAAAGGTCTATTTAATAATATTGAATATGTACAAGCCAATGCAGAAGAACTGCCATTTTCTGATAACTATTTCGATTGTATTACTATCTCATTTGGTTTACGCAATGTCACCGATAAGCAAAAAGCATTGCAATCTATGTGGAGAGTGTTAAAACCTGGTGGGCGTTTATTAATACTTGAGTTTTCTAAACCACAATACCAGATTTTAAATAAAGCCTATGACCTATACTCATTCACTATGTTACCGTTGATGGGCAAAATTGTTGCTAATGATGCTGATAGTTACCGGTATTTAGCTGAATCCATCAGAATGCACCCAGATCAAAAAACGTTGAAAAAAATGATGGAGGATGCTGGATTTGTCGATGTGAAATATCACAATATGACAGGTGGCATTGTAGCTTTACATACTGGTTTTAAATTTTAATGTGATAAAAAAAGAATGACATTTCTTCGAATTTATAAAATATTAACGGTATTTCGAGCTTATCGATTAGATGAACTATTACCAAAACATCGAACCTCAACATGGTTTAAATTGTTGTTGATTAGTCTATTTTGGGTTAGATCTAAAGCAAAACAACAAGATGTTGGTGAAAGATTGCGTCTAGCTTTACAAGAGTTAGGTCCGGTTTGGATAAAATTTGGACAAATGGTTTCAACAAGGCGAGATGTATTACCAAAACATCTCGCTGATGCATTAGCCAAACTGCAAGATCAAGTAGCTCCTTTTGATGGACTAATTGCCAGACAAATTATTGAATCAGCTCTAGGCTGTTCTATAGATCATTATTTTATTGATTTTGATGAAAAACCATTAGCTTCAGCTTCCATTGCTCAGGTGCATACTGCAACTTTAAAAAGCAGCCAAGCCCAAGTTGTGATTAAAGTTTTACGTCCGAATATTTTACCTATAATCAAATCTGATATTCGCTTGATGTATTGGGCGGCTAATCAATTTACTAAACGGATTAAATTTGGTGAAAAGTTACGTGCGGTTGAAATTGTTAATGATTATGAAAATACACTTTTGAAAGAACTGGATTTACAAAAAGAAGCTTATAATACTGCCCGTTTACGAGATAATTTCATTAATAGTGATATTTTATATATTCCTTATGTTTATCAACATCTTTGTCGAACAAATATTTTAGTAGAAGAACGGATTTATGGTACGCCAATAGCTAATGTTGATGAACTTAAACAAAATAATGTCAACATGAAATTGCTTGCCGAACGTGGTGTTCAAGCTTTTTTTACGCAGGTGTTTAGGGATAATTTTTTCCATGCCGATATGCATCCAGGTAATATCTTTGTTGATATTTCTGAACCACAAAATCCTCGTTATATTGGTATAGACTGTGCAATTGTTGGTGTATTAACTGAAGATGATCAGCGTTATTTGGCTGAAAATTTTCTCGCCTTTTTTAATCAAGATTATCGACGAATTGCGCAAATTTATATTGCTTCTGGTTGGGTGCCAGAAACAACGGATGCAACGGCATTAGAAATGGCTATGCGTAGTGTGTGTGAACCTGCATTTGCCAAACCATTAGGTGAAATATCGTTTTCACAAATTTTATTAGCTTTATTTCAAGTTGCTCGTCAATTTGAAATGGATATTCAGCCGCAATTAACATTACTTGAAAAAACCTTATTTTATATAGAAGGATTAGGACGTCAGCTATACCCAGAACTCGACTTATGGCAAACTGCTAAGCCATTTCTTGAAAAATGGTATGAAGATAAGTACAGTGCTAAAACGTTATTCAAGCAAGTATGGACTTCGTTACCCGAATGGAAAAATATCCTAGTTGATCTGCCAGTAAGATTAGGCGATCAGGCTCGTATGACTAAACAGATGCATAACCAATTAAAACAGATTAATCAAGAATTACAACGAAGCAAAAAACGCTATCGTTGGTCATTGGCCATCCTTAGTCTGGTTTGTGTTTTATCTATTGTGACGCTGGTTATACATTGAGATAGTTATTTTTGGGAATATCATCATTTTACGTGTATAATTTGATTACTTGACGCTATTGGAGATAGTTATCATATGCCTAGTTTGCCCAAACTACTGATATTTGTTGCTGTTATCGTACTATTATTCGGAACAAAAAAATTGCGTTCATTGGGCTCTGATCTTGGGGCTTCAATTAAAGGTTTTAAAAAAGCCATGAATGACGATGATGACAGTAAAGAGACTGATGATTCACAAAAAGTTGAACATCTTGACCCATCTGCTAATAACCACGCCGATAAAGAGTAATCCGTGTTTGATATTAGCTTTGGTCAGCTACTATTAGTATTAATTATTGGACTGGTTGTATTAGGACCGGAACGTTTGCCTATTGCGATTAAAACTGTTGCCGGATGGATTAAAGTACTCCGTCGCATGTCAGCAACTGTCCAGTTAGAATTAAATAAAGAACTCAAACTGCAAGAATTACAAGATAGCTTAAAAAAAGCTGAACAAAGTGGTTTGAATACTCTTACCCCAGAACTGCAAGCATCAATTGATGAATTAAAACGGGTAACTGAATCACTGCAAAACGAGATTAATTCAGTCAGTCAAATTGATACAACAATTCCTTCAGATAAAGATAAATTATGACAGAAGACGCAACCCAACCACTTATTGGACATCTGGTCGAACTCAGAACAAGACTTTTACACTGTATCATTTGTATATTACTAGTCTTAGCCTGTTTACTTTATTTCTCAAATGATATCTATCATATTGTTGCTAATCCGCTTATCAGTCAATTACCTAAAGGTAGTAGTATGATTGCGACCGATATTGCGGCTCCTTTTTTTACACCAATTAAACTGACGGCTGTTGTTGCAATATTTATATCTATTCCTTATCTTTTATATCAAGTTTGGGGATTTATTGCTCCGGCACTATATCAACATGAAAAACGGCTGATTATGCCATTAATTATTTCTAGTACGGTACTTTTTTATATTGGTATTGCGTTTGCATATTTTGCTGTATTTCCTTTGGCATTTTATTTCTTTATCCATACAGCACCAGTTGATGTTGCGATAAATACTGATATTACAAAATATCTTGATTTTGTCATGACACTATTTATTGTATTTGGTTTTGCATTTGAAGTCCCTGTGGCGATTATTTTGCTTTGTTGGACTGGCGTTACTACTCCTAAAAACTTACGTAAAAAAAGACCTTATATTATTGTCGGTGTGTTTGCTGTAGCGATGTTTGTTACCCCACCAGATGTATTTTCTCAAATTTTATTAGCTGTACCTATCTGTTTATTATTTGAAATAGGGACATTTTTTGCCCGTTTTTATCAACCTAGAAAAAAAATCCAACCAGACGATGAATCTGTTGGGGATTAATAATAAATTGATAAGTGATTTACTGAATAACAAGTAAAGGATATATGACCATAATGAAAACTTCACTTCCTGAGTTTAATCAAGCAAATGTTCTGGTTGTTGGCGATATCATGTTAGATCGCTATTGGTATGGAGGTACTAACCGTATATCACCAGAAGCACCAGTGCCAATTGTTAAAGTTGATGCTCTAGAAGAACGCGCCGGCGGTGCAGCCAATGTAGCTATGAATATAACCTCTTTGGGCGGTAGCGCAAGATTAATTGGTTTTACCGGTATTGATGAGCCAGCCAAAGTACTTGATGAACAACTGACTAAACGTAATGTCCATTGTGATTTTGTATCAGTCTCAACTCATCCAACAATTACCAAATTAAGAGTTTTATCTAGAAATCAACAACTCATTAGAATTGATTTTGAAGAAGGTTTTAATAATGTTGATCATACACCTATTTTAGAACGTATTGAAAGTGCACTTTCAACCTCTAAAGTATTAGTGTTATCTGATTATGCTAAAGGAGCCTTAACAGCTATACAAGCAATGATTAAACAAGCTCAAAAAGCAAATGTACCAATATTGGTTGATCCGAAAGGTACTGATTTTGAGCGTTATCGTGGTGCAACACTATTGACGCCAAATATGTCTGAATTTGAAGCGGTTGTCGGTGTTTGTAAAACAGAGCAAGAGATTATCGAAAAGGGCTATCAACTAATTAAACAGTATGATCTCAAAGCTTTACTTGTCACTCGCAGCGAAAAAGGGATGACGTTATTACAGTTAGATAAGCCTGTTTATCATCTACCTACGCAAGCCAAAGAAGTATTTGATGTTACTGGCGCCGGTGATACGGTGATAGCAACCTTAGCTGCTTCATTAGCCGCAGGACAATCACTTGAAGAAAGTTGCTTTTTAGCTAATGCAGCAGCAGGTGTTGTGGTTGGCAAGTTAGGTACATCTACGGTATCTCAAGTTGAATTAAGTAATGCTATCCGTGCTCGTACTGATGATGGTTTCGGCGTAATGACTGAAGAGACATTAAAAGAAGAAATTCGCAAAGCACGCTTGCGAGGTGAAAAAATTGTCATGACTAATGGCTGTTTTGACATCTTACATGCAGGACATGTCTCTTATCTTGCTAATGCTCGTAAGCTTGGAGATCGTTTAATTGTGGCGGTAAATAGTGATGCCTCTGTAAAACAATTGAAAGGGCAGTCCCGACCAATTAACCCATTAATGCAAAGAATGATAGTATTGGGCGCGTTAGATTCAGTGGATTGGGTGGTTCCTTTTGAGGAAGAGACACCACAACGATTAATTGCCAGTATATTACCTGATGTATTAGTCAAAGGTGGCGATTATAAACCTGAAGATATTGCCGGTGGAAAAGAAGTTATCGAGGCCGGGGGAATAGTTAAAGTCCTCAATTTTGAAGATGGTTGTTCCACAACTAACATCATTGATAAAATTAAACAACAATAAATAATATCTGGTAATAAATGGCTACTTATTTAAGTAGCCAATTATTTAAGTAGATGATTACTCTTATTTAATTTTTTCCATTATTTTTATCTTTGTTTTATCTCAATTAAGATTTATTTTAGTATCAATAAAGATCACATATTTAATGACTAATAAGGAATAAAATAATGAAACTAAAAATTACAGTGTTGTTAATGATATTGATGAGTGTCGCTTGTCATCGAGTACCTGTTCAAAAATATCTATATGAAGCAAATCTCCATGACCCAGAACTGATATTCACCACTGAAACTTATTATCCTACCTATTTTTCTTTAAACATTTATGATGGTAAAACTAGCAACTGCGCTAATTTTCAAAGTCTTGGCTATGTATTCCCACATAAAATTGTACCATTTAATATTTATCCTAAATACGTTCCCTCAATTGAAACTAAATCTCCAGCCAATAAACTTGTTACGGTTATTGGCAAATCACGAGATGATAAAGTTTCTTGTACCACAAAATATCACCAATTTACCGCTGAATTGGGTAAAACATATAATATTTTATATAAACTTGAAGACAGAAAATGTTATCTTGAGATTACTGAAAAAATGAGTTCTAAACCTGTCAATTTTCAGGCATTGAATAAATGTGCGGAATAGTCATATCAGTAGCAATATTATTATGCTAATGAATAAAATTATTCTCCGAAACTAATCAATAGTTAATAACTATCGTTAAATTTCATAATTAATACTTTTTTTATTGTCGGCTTTATGCAAAGCTATTAACCATCAATTGCTAATTTGTTTTAAGGATTTTTTATATGACTAAACACTATGACTATATTGCTATCGGTGGTGGTAGTGGTGGTATTGCCTCAATTAACCGAGCTGCATCATATGGTAAAAAGTGTGCCATTATTGAGGCTAAATTATTGGGTGGTACTTGTGTAAATGTTGGCTGTGTGCCGAAAAAGATTATGTGGTATGGTGCACAAATTGCCGAAGCGATTAATCACTATGGCCCTGATTATGGATTTGATACAACAATTAATCATTTTGATTGGGATAAACTCATTGCAAGCCGAACAGCTTATATTGATCGTGTTCATCAATCTTATGATCGTGTATTAAATAATAATAATGTCGATGTGATCCATGGCTATGGCAAATTTGTTGATGCAAAAACGATTGAAGTTAATGGCGAATACTATAGTGCCGATCACATACTCATTGCTGTAGGTGGAAAGCCAACGATTCCAAATATACCAGGAGCACAATATGGTATCACTTCTGATGGATTTTTTGAGTTAAAAGCACTCCCTAAACGAGTAGCAGTAGTTGGAGCTGGTTATATAGCTTGTGAAATTGCCAGCGTGTTACATTCACTTGGGGCAGAAACACATCAATTTGTTCGCCAAGGTACACCTTTACGTGCTTTCGATCCACTTATTGTGGAAACATTAATGGAAGTGATAACCAATGATGGCCAGCATCTGCATACCTTTGCCATTCCATCTTCTGTTAGCAAAAATAGTGACCAATCATTAACGTTAACATTAGAAAATGGTGAGAGTTATACTGTTGATTGCTTAATATGGGCAATCGGTCGTGAACCAGCAACCAAAGAAATGAATTTATCTGCGGCAGGTATTAAGGTTGATAGCAATGGATTTATAGTTGTTGATGAATATCAAAACACCAATGTACCGGGAATTTATTCGGTTGGCGATGATACCGGTGCGGCGGCATTAACTCCAGTTGCCGTGGCTGCCGGCCGGCGTTTATCGGAACGACTATTTAACAATAAACCAAATGAACATTTAGATTATTCTAATATTCCAACGGTAGTGTTTACTCACCCACCGATTGGTACAGTTGGTTTAAGTGAACCGCAAGCTATATTGCAATATGGTCCAGAAAACGTCAAAGTTTATAAATCTACTTTTACTGCCATGTATACCGCAGTCACTTCGCATCGACAACCTTGTCGAATGAAATTAGTCTGTGTTGGTGAACAAGAAAAAATTGTTGGTATTCATGGTATTGGTTATGGTATGGACGAAATCTTACAAGGCTTTGCTGTAGCATTGAAAATGGGAGCAACTAAAAAAGACTTTGATAATACCGTTGCAATTCATCCAACAGCAGCGGAAGAATTTGTCACAATGCGCTAATATTTATCATTCATCTTACTTTTTAACGAAAACAGGGCTATGGCCCTGTTTTTTATTAATAGACTTTAATGATCCGAATTATTTTGCCAGCCATTTTGGGCTAATGAAGTAAAGCCAACTACAACAGCCAGTAAAGCAACAGCTGAAATATAAATACCTGCGCCAAGATAACTAAATTCACCTAATAAGTGATCTGGACTTAATAAATAAATAGTTAACGTTGGGGTAATTGCACTAAATAGTGCGTAGGCTAAATTATAAGAGAACGATAATCCAGAATAACGAATTGCCGGTGGAAACGTTCTAGTGCCGATAATTGGCGTCATGGCGATCGAGCCAATAAATAGGCCAAATAGTGCCCAAATCGAATAAAGTTTTGTTAATGACATATCTGGCGCTAATGAACTGTAAAAATAGATACTGACTACTGCTAATCCGCCCCAAGTCAGGATTACTGTTTTAGCTGTACCTAATTTATCATCTAACCAGCCAGAAATAACACAACCAATAGATAAGGTTAAAGCAGCAATACAACCACCAATACGCCAATCAAGATTAGCAAAATGGTACATACCACCAACAATACGACCCGGGGTAATTAAAATACCAACCATAATAGCGGTTGATAATGACCAAGTTAATAAAGCGACAATCAAACATGCTGTTTTATGTTTTTTTAATACGGTAACTACAGGTATACTTTTTTCTAACGCTTTACGTGCAGCTAACTCTTTAAAAATTGGTGTTTCAGATAAAAATTTGCGTAAATATACTGAAATAACCCCAAAGATACCACCAATAATAAAAGGAATACGCCATGCATAATCCAAAATATTTTGGTTAGTAAAATAGAGATCAATAATAATTGTGACGAAAAAGCCAAGTAGGATACCACCAGTAATGCCTGATGTTAGAGTGCCGACACCTAAACCATAACGTTGTTTTGGGGTATGCTCTGCAATAAATACCCATGCACCAGGCATTTCACCGCCGATAGCCGCGCCTTGTAGCATTCGCATCAATAACAATAATAATGGCGCCACAATACCAATTGTTTCATAAGTAGGCAAAATACCAATGATAAAAGTAGGTAAAGCCATCATCGCCACACTTAAGGTAAACATTCTTTTACGACCAACTTTATCACCAAAGTGCGCCATAATAATGCCACCAACAGGGCGAACTAAGTAGCCTGCTGCAAAAATTCCCCAAGCAAATAAATCTAACGTTAACGGCGATAAGGTATGGGGTAAAAATAACGGTTTGACAATAGTATCAATATAGAGAGCATAGATAACAAAGTCATAAAATTCTAATGTTCCCCCTAAAGAGGATAATATCAATGTTTTTAAATCTTTACTGTTCAATGGACGTGCCACTGGTTGCCATTCAGCATTAATCTCGGATTGATTCATGAAAAAACCTTATTGTTATAGTTAAATAGATATAGCCAATTAAGAAAATGATTGTATTTTGACTAAATCTTAATAGTGAATGGTCATTCTGCCATAAAAAATAGACTTTTTTTTAATCATAAAAAAATTTAATCAATGACAATGATATGTCTGTTTGATTTATAATCAGTATAAAAAATGATATTAAATGAAAATTTTATTCAATTATCACGTATAATATTTTTGAAACATAAGGATGAAATAATAATGACAAAACGATGCAGTTGGGTGACAAATGACCCGTTATATATTGATTATCATGATAAGGAATGGGGGAATCCACAATATGATAGTCTAAAGCTATTTGAAAAAATCTGTCTTGAAGGCCAGCAAGCAGGATTATCGTGGATTACAGTTCTAAAAAAACGAGATGAATATCGTCGATGCTTTTTCAATTTTGAACCGCAAAAAATTATCCAATTAACGGCGGCTGATATAGAATCATTACTTGAAAATGAAGGATTAATTCGTAACCGACTAAAACTTAATAGCATTGTAAAAAATGCTCATGCCTACTTAGCTATGCAAAGTAATAATGAGGATTTTTCTCAATTTATTTGGTCCTTTGTTAATGGTAAACCTATAATTAACCACTTTAATGATATAAGTGAAGTTCCAGTTAGCACCGAAATATCAGATAGAATGTCAAAAGCACTAAAAAAGAGAGGTTTTTCTTTTGTTGGCACAACGATCTGTTATGCATTTATGCAATCAATGGGATTAGTTGACGACCATTTTGAAAATTGTTTTAAAAAATGAGAGGTATTATATGATAATCATTAAATTAATTAGATGGTTACTGATATTAATACTATTTTATTTTGTTATTTGTAATATTATTATTTTTATTTATGCTCACCAAAAACCAGCAGCCAATGCTGATACTCTGGTGGTATTAGGTTCACAAGTTGTTGGCACACCAGCACAAGCTCCTTTAACGTTACAAATTCGCTTGAATACTGCATTTAATTATTTGCAAGATAATCCCAATACAAAAGTAATTGTATGCGGAGGGCGGGGGAGTGATGAATCAGCGACTGAAGCGAGTGTGATGGCTGATTATTTAATCAAAAAAGGTATCGAATCTTCCAGGGTCTATTTAGAAGATAGATCAAGACGAACGGCACAGCAATTTGTCTATGCTAATCAAGTTTTACCATTGGGCAAGACAGTTGTGGTGACTAATGATTTCCATATTTTACGTTCAATCATGTTAGCTAAACGATCTAATATTGATAATATTTCCGGTTTGTCAGCGCCATTAAGTTATAGCAATTTTGATAAATATATCGCCATGATAAGAGAACCATTAGCTATACTTAACTCATGGCTATTTGATCATCCATTAGATTATGTTGAAACTAAAAATGATAATTAATCGGTTTCATTGCTTTAGACTATTTCACTTTACAGATTTTTAATAGTTGTCGTGGTATGATTAACCATTGCTATTTAAATTAAAATTGATAAATATGAATACAGATACAATTGTTGCACAAGCGACACCTCCAGGTCGTGGCGGTGTGGGAATATTGCGTGTTTCGGGCCCTAAAGCGCAAGATGTTGCTAAAGCAGTGTTAGGTATTTTACCTAAGCCTCGCTATGCGCATTATTTACCTTTTTTAGCATCGGATGGTACAACCTTAGATGAAGGTATTGCTTTATTTTTTCCTAATCCACACTCATTTACGGGTGAAGATGTGCTTGAACTACAAGGGCATGGTGGTCCAGTTATTTTAGATCTACTGTTAAAACGCATTTTAGATATTCCTAGTGTGCGGATTGCAAGGCCGGGCGAATTTTCAGAGCGAGCTTTCTTAAATGATAAATTGGATCTAGCTCAGGCCGAAGCGATTGCAGACTTAATAGATGCCAGCTCTGAGCAAGCAGCAAAATCAGCCTTATCTTCTTTACAAGGGGTATTTTCTAAAAAAATTAATACACTGGTTGAAGCATTAATTCATCTACGTATTTTTACTGAAGCAGCTATTGATTTTCCAGAGGAAGAGATAGACTTTTTATCTGATGGAAAAATAGCGGCAGAACTTGAGCAAGTCATACAACGATTAAACGAAGTCCGTCAAGAAGCTAAACAAGGTTCATTATTACGTGAAGGTATGAAAGTCGTCATAGCGGGTAGACCTAACGCTGGTAAATCAAGTTTACTTAATGCATTAGCAGGACGAGATGCCGCTATCGTAACGGATATAGCTGGAACAACGCGCGATGTTTTACGTGAACATATCCATATTGATGGAATGCCTTTACATATAATCGATACGGCCGGCTTACGTGAAGCTAGCGATGAAGTTGAACGTATTGGTATTGAGCGAGCATGGCAAGAGATTGATCAAGCCGATCGAGTATTATTTATGGTCGACAGTACAACAACTAATGAGACAAATCCTGAAAAACTCTGGCCAGAATTTATTGAACGTTTACCGAAAAACATACCTGTCACAGTTATTCGCAACAAGGCTGATTTAACTGGTGAACCATTAGGTTATAGTGAACAAAATGGCTATTGTCTTATTCAACTATCGGCAAGAACCGGAGAAGGTATTACATTATTACGTGATCATCTCAAACAGGTTATGGGCTTTACTAGTAGCACCGAAGGTGGTTTTCTGGCTCGTCGTCGACATCTGCAAGCACTTGAGAAAGCAGCAGAGCATTTAAATAATGGTCAATATCAACTTACCACCTTCCATGCTGGTGAACTATTGGCGGAAGAACTAAGATTAGCTCAAGAAGCACTAAGTGAAATTACAGGTGAATTTACTTCTGATGATTTATTAGGACGAATATTCAGTTCATTCTGTATTGGCAAATAAGTTTTATCTACAGATAACTAAACATTTCAAACAGATTTTTCTATTTCAAAACCCATATAATTTTTTAAGTTATATGGGTTTATTTTTCAGAGTTGTAAAAATTGTATTTTTATAAAAGTTTTAATTAAAAAATAGGGATAGATGCGAAAAGATTTATCCCTAATTTAAAATGATAAACAACCTATGCTAACTTATTTATTCTTGCCGGCATTATTGGGTACTAAAATTAAAATTGAAACAAAACATAACAGACAAAAGCCAACATTAATCCACAGTCCAATTGCTGCTGCTGTCGCTATGCTTTGCTCATTGGCAATAATTGCAGCATAAGTTGATGCCGAAATCGCCACACCGAATGCACCACCTAATGAACTTGCCATTTTATATATTCCTGATGCAACACCAACTTTATCTTCCGGAGCACTAGCTATTGCGGTATCAATTGATGGTGTGGCATAAAAGCCTAAGCCAAGACCCAATAAAATATAGCCGGCTAACACCGAAATAATATAAAACATGTTGGGTAAGAAAGTCAGTGTCATCAAGGCAATACCCGTACCGGTAATTAACGGCCCGAGTAACATTGGTTTTTTGGCTCCGACTTTTTGTAAGATTTTTTCACCTACTCGAATCATACATAAAACCGAAACTAAATAACCAATGGTCAATAATCCATTTTCGAAAGGGGTAAAGCCTCTTCCTTGTTGGGTATAAGTACTGGCAACAATTAATGTACCGGCAACAGAATTGAGCAGAAAGTTAGATAAGGTAGCACCACGATAAGGGACGTTTTTAAACAGTGAAAAATCTATAAATGCGCCATTCGCTTTGCGATTTTCAATAACAAAAAATAAAATCAGAAAAACCAAACAGATCATAGCGAGTGATAATGTCGTTACACTAGTCCAACCAAAAGTAGATCCTTTGGTGATGACAAGGTTTAACGTAACTAAAGTGATAACAAAAACGAATAACCCAACATAATCAAATTTAGGCAAACTTGATGGATCGTCAATCTTAGTTTCTGGTGTCCCTTTCAATAACAGCATACCTAACAAAGCACAGATGATTGAGATAATAAAAATCCATTGCCAACCTAAATAAGTGGCTATTGCCCCGCCGGCAAGTACACAAGTTCCTGAACCACCCCAAGAGCCAATTGACCAAAAACTTAATGCGCGCTGACGATCTTTACCTTGATAATAGGTTTTCACTAACGCCAAAGTCGATGGCATAATACAGGCAGCAGATAAACCTTGGATAATACGACCAGTAATAAACAGCACTTCACCTTGTGCGCAGATCAAACAAAGACAACCAATAATACTTAAAATAAAACCTAAATAGGTAAAACGAACACGGCCAAAGCGATCAGCTAATCCGCCAGCAACGACAATAAAACAACCTGAAAACAGAGCGGTTAAACTGACAGCTAGATTGAACGATGCAGGTGTAATACCGATACTATGTTGTACAGCCGGCCCGACATTGACAATAGACTGAGCAAAAAGCCAAAAAGTAATCACCCCTAATACAATGCCGAATGTTAACCGGTTATGATTTTTAAACTGCTCTATGGCTGAATTTTGAGTATTTGACATATTTAAATTTGACATAGCTGCACATTAATCCTTATATGTTTAAATAGCTTTCAGTTAATGCCACCCAATATGATGCAGCGATAACAATACAGTTATCATTAAAATCATATCCAGGATTATGCACACTACAAAAACCCGGTTCATCGCCATTACCTATAATCATATAGCAGCCATTGGGGTTACTTTCTAACATAAAAGCAAAATCTTCACTGCCCATAAAAGGATGACAATTATCATGCACGCGATCTTCGCCAACTAATTTTTGGGCAACATCAAAGGCAAATTTGGTTGCATCTGCTCCATTATGTAAAACCGGACTACCATTGACATGCTCAATTTCTACTGAGGCGCCAAAACTTTCCGCTTGTGAAGTGGCAACTTCGCTAATCCGTTTAAGTAATAAAGCACGAGTATCGTTATCCAGTGCTCTAACCGTTAACTTCATTAATGCATCGCTGTTCACCACATTTGGCGCTTCACCTGATTGAATACAACCAATCGTGATAACGGCTTGCTCAAATGGTGATACATTACGAGAAACAATACTTTGCAAGGCGGTGCCGATATAACAAGCGACAAGCGTGGCATCAATTCCTCGTTCAGGCATGGCACCGTGAGCTCCTTTGCCTTTAATCTTGATATGAATGGTATCGGATGAGGCCATAAGTGCGCCGGCTTTGAAATAGAAATGACCTTCTTTAAAACCTGGCATGTTGTGGATACCGAAAATAACATCACAAGGAAATTGTTTGAATAAACCGTCGTCAACCATTACTTTACCACCATATAACAACTCTTCAGCTGGTTGAAAAATGACATGTAAAGTGCCATCAAAGTGACGGGTTTCGGCAAGATATTTAGCTGCGCACAGTAAAATAGTGGTATGACCATCATGGCCACAACCATGGAATTTGCCATGGGTTTGGCTGCTCCATGGTTTTCCTGATGCTTCAATAATAGGTAGCGCATCCATGTCGGCTCTAATACCAATTTTTTTATCACTAGTGCCATTTTTTAAAACACCAACTACCCCGGTTTTAGCTAAACCACGATGTACTTCATAGCCCCATTCAGCCAATTTACTTGCCACTAAATCGCTGGTTTTATGTTCTTCAAAACCTAATTCAGGATGTTGATGAATTTGATGGCGAATATCAATAAACTCTTGCTCTGTTTTTCTAATCGTTTCCATAATATGCTGCATTTTAGGCTCCTAATTAACCTGAATATCGTTATGAAAAAAATAAAAAGAAGGGAACTACAAATCTAAACTATAATTAAAATTATGATTAAATTTAAAACCTGCAAACAACTTAATCAGTAAAACAGCTTAGATGAATAAATATACAATAACCGCTATTCTTGTGAATGTCGATGATTTCTATACGGTAATATTTGAAAATTGTTATAACGAAGTTGCATTGAGGTAATAGTCTGATCGAAAAAATGACTTGGCACATTATTCATTAACCAAACTTTATTATCGGCTAAATAAAACTCAATACCTTATGATACATAGTTAAAGAACTTCTCTTAAGACAACTGGTTTTCCATGACGTAAACCAACGGTTATAGCTGTTTTATTATCAATTGAAGGATGAACATAATGATGTCCGCCTGCAATCAAACATTGTTGAATGATTGAATCAACAGAACGGGTTGCTGTACCATGATATAAATATTCAGGTGGGATTTTTTCTATATGTACTATATTTACTTGATTAATCGAATGTCCTTGGGCTGCACGTATTTTCAAGGCATCTTCCGACAGAGTAAAGCGTTTTTTATCACTAGTTATATCGACTTGGCTAATTAAATCTTGCAACAGTGGTTGTCGATGTTTATTCGCTTGCCGAATTAAAACATCTATTCCAATCCAACCATTACTATCTAATGTGATACCAATAGATTCTGGTTTATGCCTTAAAACATAGCTTAAAAACTTACTAGTGTTCTCTAAATCTTTACTTGTGCGCTTTCTATTTGACTTCTTGCTCATGCGCTAAACACTTGTACTATTAAATCATAAGTTGGATTCTATCTTTTATTAAAAGTAATACAAGGTATATTGATAAAAATATTAAATAGTAATAAAGAAATGGTCTCTGTAGATTCCTTAATTGAATATGAATCTAATTTCAGTTTTGTAGCTTTTGATGAGCTTAATAATGCTACAGAATACATCGCAGATAATTTTGACAAGATGGTTTTTTTAAGTATTCTTACTTATAATAAATTCCGGATATTTCTTCAACGGTTAAATTGGCATAGTATATTTAATAGAATGCAAACTTATTTTCATAAAACTGAAGTTAGGCGCAATGGTTTATTAAATGATAATTACTATTATTTAATTCCCAAAAGGCAAAAAGGATTATTTTAAATGATAAATATCCTAGCTTTATCATCAATATATCTTCGTCATTTTGTTGTCACTCATCTAACCACGCTGTACTAAAAATAAACATAAAGTCAGAGTAACCATTTGATTAATAGAATAAATATATTTATAAATTTAAGCGAAATCCCCGAAACATTTATTACTGGTGTTTATAAAAAAGGAGCGGTTAATCGAATAATTAATTGAAATAAACAATACGAATAACATTGAATATATTATTAAAAAAAATTATAAATTGATATATATCGGTTTTTCGCGTGGATCTCCCTGTATTTTGTTGTTAGGATGGTCTTTGTGTCTATTTTTATGTGATGTTATTTTGTAATTAATATGATGAATTTATCGATTAAAAAATATTTATTTGCCTGGGGTGCCATTATCATACCCTCGTTTGTTGCGTTAGCTGAACCACCACCAACGCAACAACTGAGTGACCAACAACTGCTCCGCCAACAAGAGCGTGATAGAGCCCTTCAAGATACACTAACGCCTTCTGCACCTGACATCCATTTATTACCACCTACTCATGAAACAAGTGACATCAATTTTCCAACTGAATCATTATGTTTCAATATTCATCAGGTGCAATTATTAGAGCGAGATAAATTGCCTTGGTTTATTCCTATCAATAAACTGGCTCGTCAAGCCGAGCACCGTTGTTTAGGTGTAGACGGTGTCAATTTATTGATGACCAAAATACAAGACCGCTTAATTAGCTATGGATATATCACCACTCGCGTGGTAGCGCCTGAGCAAGATTTAACGTCAGGCACATTAAAACTATTGTTAGTGGAAGGCAAAGTGCGAAAACTCTACTACAGTGATGATAGTGATAAATATGCTCAATTGTATAGCGCAATGCCAGTAAGAGAAAATCAACCCCTTAACTTACGTGATATCGAACAAGGTCTGGAAAACCTACAACGGTTACCGACAGTTTCCAGCCAAATGAAACTGCTACCGGGTGACAAACCTGGGGAAAGTGATGTGGTTATCACGCGAAAGCAAAGCAAAATGTGGCGATTAGGGTTATCGGTTGATGATTCGGGGACAAAAGCGACTGGCCGAGACCAAGCTGGTGCGACTTTATATTTAGACAATCTATTATCCTTAAGCGATGCGTTTTATGTCTCCGGTGGTCACGATATTAATGGTAAAGGAAAATATGGATCACGTAACTTCCTCTTATCTTATTCTATCCCTTATGGCTATTGGTTACTGAGTGCATCATTATCCGGCAATAAATACCATCAAACGATAGCCGGTCAAAATGAGAATTTTGAGTATAGTGGTCGCAGCCGCAATGCTAATGTACAAATCAGCCGAGTAATTCATCGTAATGAATCACAAAAAACAACCTTAAGTTATGGCATAACCCTTCGTGAATCCCATAACTATATTAATGACACTGACATGGAGCTCCAACAACGTAAAACTACGCATTGGCAATTAGGGTTACAACATCGACATTATATTGACGATATGACTTTAGATGTGGGTGTTAGCTATCAAAAAGGGGTTCGTTGGTTTAATGCCAAAAAAGCCCCCGAAGAAGACAATCCTGAAGATACCAGCAGTGCATTGTCAAATATTTTTCTGGTTAATTTCTCCGCCAATGTGCCATTTAAAGTGAAAGAGCAATCGTTTCGCTATCGTTTAGACTATCAAGGCCAATATACCCGTGGTGATGACCTAACTTCACCAGACCAATTTTCAATTGGTGGCCGTTGGTCTGTACGTGGTTTTGATGGGGAATTAACATTAAAAGCAGACCGTGGATGGTACTTGCGTAATGAGCTTTCCTGGCAAGGGCCATTTAATCATGAGCCGTATCTAGGTATCGATACGGGTGAAGTGTCGGGCAATAAAAGTGAGTACCTACTAGGTCGACACTTAACCGGTGGCGTGGTCGGTATTCGTGGAAATAATTATGGTTTTTATTATGATTTCTTTGCCGGTAAACCAATCCGCAAACCAAAAGGTTTTAAAACCAACCCATTAACATTGGGCTTTAATGTTAACTGGAACTATTAAAATAATTATTTACTCATACGAAGCAATAAATACAAACAAAAGCAAGTCCTAACGTTTTACCGTAGTCAATCTAAAACAAGAATAAGCAGTATTAAGTAAGGAATAGATGATGAATAAGAAGTTATATCGAGTTATTTTTAATAAAAAGCGTGGTTTACAAATGGTGGTAGCGGAAATCGCTAAAACATCAGGTGGTAAAGAAAAAACAGCTACGGATGAAAAACTACCCGCTATCAAATCACTTTTTTACACACTTAAACCGATAACCTTATTCGTATCTCTTTCGTTAGGTTTTGTCACCCTCAGCTCACCCGTTTATGGTGCCAGCAATATTGTTGCCGATAAACAAGCCGCGAAACATCAACAACCGCAAGTGATTAATACCGCTAACGGTATTACACAAGTCAATATTCAAACGCCAAATAATAAAGGGGTTTCCCACAATAAATATCGGCAATTTGATGTTGCACAGCAAGGGGCGATATTAAACAACAGCAGTAAAATCAGTCAAACACAAATTGCGGGTCATGTACAAGGTAATGAATTTTTAAAAAACAGTGGACCGGCTAAAATCATTTTAAATGAGGTCAATTCTCGTAACCCAAGTCAACTTAATGGTGTACTTGAAGTTGCTGGTCAAAAGGCACAAGTTATCATTGCCAATCCATCGGGTATTACCTGTAATGGTTGTGGCTTTATTAATGCCAGTCGCTCAACACTCACGACCGGTAAACCTATTCTACAAAATGGTGACTTAACCGGTTATCAAGTTGAGCAAGGTAAGATTACGGTGACCGGAAAAGGATTAGATAGTTCAGAGCAAAGCTATACCGATTTAATTTCCCATACTGTATCAGTCAACTCGGCTATTTGGGCAAATGAGCTTAATGTGGTAACGGGGAAAAATAGGGTTAGTCAAGACAGCCAAACCGTTGAACCTTTAGATGATACTAATTCAAGTGAAAGACCCGAGGTATCTATTGATGTCTCGCAATTTGGCGGAATGTATGCTGGCTCAATACGCATGGTGGGCACCGAAAAAGGGGTCGGTGTGCATAATGCAGGTGAATTAGGTGCCAGCATCAACAATATTAGTATTAGTGCCGAGGGTAAAATTACTAACCGCGGTGCGGTACAGGCGACAAAAGATATTCAAATCAGTAGCCGAGATAATATTGACAATCAAAAACAAATTTACAGTAAACAAAATATTAAACTCAATAGTGGTAAAACCATTAATAATGATGGAACGTTAATTGCACAAAAAGATATAAAACTTAGTGCCAATAACATCCATAGTCAACAAAAAAGTGCCATCATTGCGGGTATTGATACACAAGGTAAGCTGACGCAATCAGGTCATATTAACGCCGATGCTAATGTCATCGCCTTAAACGGTCAAAATAAAGCCGGTGACAAATTATCATTAAAGGCCAAGCAAGCCATTAATCTTGATGATAGCCAAACGTATGCCAATGAGATAAATCTGATTGGTGACCAACTTTCGATTAAATCAGCACATTTACAAACTGAGCAACAACTCAATTTAAATCATACCGCATCAATTGATACCTCCAACGCCACATTGCAAACCAAAAAAGGGATTGTTGTATCAACCGAAACATTAACCAATAACAATGGCACATTCATTGCTGAAGAAGATATTGCAGTGAAGGCAAATCATGTGCAAAGTCAAGCCGCTAACATCTTGACATATGGCAAATTGACCATTGATGCCGATGATATTGATATGCAAAAAGCCGCGTTAAGTGCTAAAGATGCTATCACTGTTTCCGCTGGCAACATCAATGCTGATGAGCTTGCACTTATTACTGAACAAGACCTAAAGATTAAGGCACAAAATTTATCGGCTAACCAAGCGGATTTACAAGCGAAGAAGTCAATTCATATCAATGCCAATAACCTTTATGCACAATATCTTAAACTACTGACCACTGATGCGTTATCACTCAAGGCGAATCATTTAGTGTTAAATTATTCACAAATCAGTGCGTTAGGTTATCTTGATGTTGCCGCTAAAACACTACAGAATAAACAATCACGTTGGATTGCTGACAAGGATATCAATGTTAAAGCTGAGGACATTGACAACCAATCAAGTCAATTAAAAGCAACGGGTTCGATTAATTATCTATTTACGCATTTAAATAACAACGATACCGTCTTAGTCAGTGGTCAAGATTTAATCTTTACTGGTGATAAATTACAAAATATCAACGCAAAATGGCAAAGTGGTCATAACACCACCATCAATATAACAGGTTTATTTGATAATCAATCAAGCCTCATTGTATCAAAAGGTGAATTAGCGATACGGGCGCTAACAATAAATAACAATGATGGCGATTTAATTTCAGGCAAGTCATTAACTATTAATAGCAAACAATTAGCCAGTGAAAATAGCGTATTACAAGCCGAGCAAGCCCTTAAATTAACGGCCAGTGAACAGTTTGATGGCCAATCAGCAACGTTATATTCAGACCAGCAAATTGAAATTAATAGTGATAAAATCGATTTAAATCAGGCCTATGTCGGTTCGAAAGGTGATATTACATTAAAAGGGCAACATCAACAATTAAACGAAAGTGAACTCCTATCTAATGGCCAAATTGCAATTACTGCTGCCAATATTCATGCGGATGATGCCATTATTAAGTCCGCAAAAGATATAATCATTAATGCATTAGCCTTTGTGGCATTTAATCGAGCACAGCTTGTTACCAATCAACAATTAAAGATTAAAACCGAGCAAGCCGATACTGCAGAATCAAAGATGTATGCAAAATCGGGTATGCATATAGACGTAACAACACTGAATAACCAACATTCAAATTGGTTAAGTGAAAGTACTATCTCACTGTTTGCAAATCAGTTTAATAATCAAAAGTCGATCCTTGAAGCCAAACAAAATATTGATATTGATGCTACACAATTTAATAATCAAGAGACGGTATTATTAACTGATGGTCGTCTGATTATTAATGCAACAGATATTGATAATACCTCAGCGCAGATTCAGACTAAAGACGGCATAACTATTAATGCCAATAATCAATTATTTAATGATAACACCAAACTTATCACTGAAAATGACATTGATATTCATGCTAATGTGATAAGTAATACTCATGCCCAGTTATCCAGTAATCAATCTATCGCTATCAATGCTCAGCATCTTTATAACCAACATAGTACATTTTTTACTGGTGGTAAAATAAACGTTACAAGTAACATTATTAATAATGAAAAGAGTGAAATTAAAGCGACGCAAGGCATTGATATCCAAACCGATTCATTAGCCAGTGATGAAGCGGATTATCTCACTGAAGGTGATTTCAATCTTAATAGCCAAGATGCTTCGCTTAATAAAGCAAAAATTGCCAGTAAAGGTAACATGCACATTGTCGGTGAACAAACGTTGTCGATGCAAGAGGCACAGCTAACGTCACTAAAAAATATGCAGCTTAATGCCAACACACTTAATAGCTCAGCATCAGACATTTACAGTTTAGGAAATATTGATATTACCGCACAAACCGTAAAGAATGATAAAGCCTCACTCATCAGTGACCAAGACATCACCATACACGCTGACACGATAGATACAACTGAGAGTGAAATAGGCGCAGAGGGGGATATCAACGTCAGCGCCATAACACTTAACAATAATAAAGCCAAATGGATAGCTAAAAAAGCCATCAGCATTAATGCGCAGCAGTTAGCCAATACAGCTGCTCAATTAGCCAGTCATCAATCACTCAATATCCATGCTAAGCAAATTGACAATCAGCATGCCGTGCTTAGTGCAAAAGAAACTATAGCCATTGATGCTGATGAACTTGATAACAGCCAAGCAAAACTATTTAGTGACCAATCTGTTATCATAGCAGCAAATCACTTAATTAACCGTGAAGGGGTGATTAAAGCAGCGGATGAAATTACGATTAACAGTCAAAACATTGATAATAATCAAGCTATTTTTGTTGCTGAAAAGGATATTCAGATCCATGCCAACACACTGAATAATACCAAAGCAGCACTTCAATCCCAATCACAAATAGTGTTAAAAGCCGATCAGCTAAATAATGAGTCAGCATTACTGCTCGCGGGTGATAAAGGGCTTAATATCACCAGCCAAAACCTGAATAATCAGCAAGCGCAGCTTTATTCTAAAGGGGATTTAACAATCGACACCCAGAGCATGGATAATCAACATGCTAAAATGATTGCTGAAAAAGCCTTGCATATTCATACTGACCGGTTAAACAATCAACATGCCGAATTACAGGCTAAAGGCAATATCACGATTGACGCAACTGAGCAAAATAATCAGCAAGCGACAATATTATCGGAAAACGATATCAAACTAAAAGCCACTGAGAGTTTAGATAATCGTGATGCGCAGTTCACCGCAAATGGGTTGATAGATATTCAATCAACCCATCATATCGACAATTCACAGGCTAACTTACTCTCTAATAAGGGTATAGTTTTAAAATCAGCAAATGTGATAAATCAATCGGCGACATTAAAAACCAATGGACTGATAGATATCAAAGCAAACTCACTTGATAATCAAGCATCTGAATATCAGGCCAATAATATCGTGCTTGAAATTGATGATTTAAACAACCAACAAGCCAAATTAACCGCCAATCAAAATCTGATAATCAATGCCCAAGACTTTGATAACCGTCATGGACACTTACTGGCCAATGATATCTATTTAAAAACTAAAGCATATCGTGGTGATGGTACCATGAAAAGCCAAAATAATTTATCACTGAATTTACAAGATAGTTTTATTAATGAAAGTGAATTGTCTGCAAATGGGCATTTAGCGATTCGCACACAAAAAGATATTGTTAATAAAAATAAAATTACCGCAGGTCAACAAGTTTCCTTAGAAAGCCAGCAGTTAACCAATGAACAACACGCTGAAATTAGTGCTGAATATCTGTCGTTAAAACACCAAAATGTAACAAATCACGGGTTAATTGATGCAACCACAGCGGTGATGCGAACCCATCAATTAGATAACTTAGCCGGTGGCCGAATTTATGCAGATAACTTAGCTATTCATGCCAATATATTAAATAATCTGGCAAATAATAACATGGCTCCAGTCATTGCAGCTCGACAAAATTTCCATTTAGGTGTGGGTACGTTAAATAACTATGCCCATGCCCAATTACTTAGTTTAGGTAATTTTGTGATTGGCGGTGAACTGGATGAAAACTGGAGTGTGACTGGCTCTGCCAAGCAAATTAATAACCACTCAGCCACGATTGAAGCACAGGGTGATTTATATATAGCGACTAATGAACTTAATAATATGAATGATCATATTGTTACTGAAATGCGTCCAACGGATGAACCACCTGAAACCGAAACCTACTTCCAAACTTCAGGCGGGAATGGTCAAGATAAATACTCACCTAATGAAGTGACATATCGTATCCATTCGAAACATATGCCCGGTATAGCTTGTCAAAGTGGTGCAAGCCATAAACGATGTTTTTATTGGTGGAATGATATTCCTGAGCATTTACGGCATTCGGGTAGTTTACAACGAATGAGTGTTCCATCAAAAGGGATTAATGGTGTTGCCGACTCATGGGAATTTAATGTCATTAAACATAAATACCGTACCGTTATTTTAGAGACAGATCCAAGTAAAATCAGTGCTGCGGGTAATGTGATTATTCACGGACAAACCATTAATAATCAAGACAGTAAAATAGTTGCGGGTAACACGGTCAATATTAATGCAACCCAACTTAATAATCATGCTCAAGAAGCAGTCTCTAAATATGTGTATTCAGGAAGTATTTATCTACATAAAAGGCATAAGCAGGACAAATATGGCTGTTACTATCAAGGTGAATATAATAAAGCCGATGAAATTTTCGTTGATAATGCATTAAATAAAAATATTGTCGACCATCAAATTGTTGAAAAAACATCATTGACTGAGCAACCACACAGTGAAGTGAATGTTGAAAACAAACATAACCAAGTTGCGGTGGATAAAACCGTCAATGATACACTGACCCAACAAGCTAAAGTGGTTTCAGCACAAAGTATTGCCATTAATTCAAATCAATCAGATAGAACTCATATCAAAACTGATGCCAACCATCAACCAGGCACCATTACGTCGATTCTGCCAAAACCGACAACAACTATTGAAGAGGATTTACCTCATCAGGAAAATAATCCCCCTGCCGTTGATGAATCGACACTACCTGAAGCCGGC
Organism: Gilliamella sp. W8128; assembly: GCF_016100545.1. Taxonomy (NCBI): domain Bacteria; kingdom Pseudomonadati; phylum Pseudomonadota; class Gammaproteobacteria; order Orbales; family Orbaceae; genus Gilliamella; species Gilliamella sp. W8128. Next base: position 40,739 of record NZ_JACFSE010000002.1, on the reverse strand, counting down.
AATGACATAACACCATCGAAAACCATTAGTGTTTATGAGCCGGACTTAACCTTACCAGATAATAGCTTATGGATAGTCAATAAAGAGATTGACAAAAATTATATTGTTGAAACCGATCCGCGTTTTACTAACCGTAAAAAATGGTTAAGTTCTGATTATATGATTAATCGTCTAAGTGGCAACCCAGATTCAGTATTAAAACGTTTGGGTGATGGTTACTATGAACAACAACTTATTCAACAACAAATTGTTGGCTTAACCGGTCACCGTTACTTGCACGGCTATAAATCTGATATGGAACAATATCAGGCATTAATGGATGCGGGTATCAGTTTTGCTAAAGAATTTGGTATTGCAATTGGGGTGGAATTAACCGGCGAACAAATGCGGGCGTTAACCAACGATATCGTCTTGTTAGTGAAAAAAAGCATTATGGTAAATGGTCAACCAACTGAGGTACTTGTACCACAAGTCTATATGGTTAACCGACCTCAATTAGGTACTGATGGCGCATTAATTGCGGGTGACAATATTTTTGTTAAAGGTGAACAACTCAATAACACCGGCTTAATTGCCGCCAAACAAGATGCGTTATTACAAGGCCATGATGTCACTAACAAAGGGACCATCTATGGTGACCGAATTCAAATTGAAGCCGAAAATGATATTACCAATTTGGGTCACCTATTTGGTGACAAATTAGTTTATTTATCAGCCGATAACGATATTAATTTATTATCAAGCACGCGTACCCAAACCCGCGATCGAAATCGGCTGACCAATATTGATCAGGCCAGTACGATTTTGGTGAATAATGGCAATATTTTGATTGATGCCGGTCACGATATTAATGCAAAAGCCGGTTATATTGTCAATAATGGCAACGAAGGTAACACTTGGTTACAAGCTGGCCATAACATAGGCTTTACTACCGCAGAGCTGGAAGAAAAATTTGATATTACCAGTAAAAAAGATTATCGCAGAACAAACGAAAAAAGCGTTGTAGGTACACAAATTACAGCGGCTAATAATGTTCAGTTAACTGCTGGTAACGATATAACAGCTAAAACCGTAGACATTGCTACCGGTAACCACCTTGGTTTACAAGCAGGAAATGATATCAGTATAGAAGCTTCAAAAGAGCACTTTGATTTAGATGAATTTCATAAAAGTAAATCTAAAGGCTTTTTGAGTAAAACAAAAAGTAGTTCACATACAGTAATAGATAATAATACTTCTAAAGGAAGTGAACTAAGTGCCAATAGTGTAACAATAAAAGCAGGGCATGATTTAGATATATCGGGCAGCATGGTAATAGGGGCGCAAGATGTCTACCTCAATGCGGGTAATAATGTAAATATTGAAGCGGCAGATGAAACTTATTACCGCTATGAGAAACAAAAAACAAAAACATCTGGAGTATCAACAAGTTCAAAAGGAATAAGTGTTGGTTCGCAATCAACCAAGGCTACCTCAACCTCTAATGAAGTTAATCAATCTCAAGCAGGCAGTTTAGTCGGTACCTCCGGTGGTAATGTGATTATCTCGGCCAATAAACAAGTAACCATTAGTGGCAGTGACATTATTGCCGGTCGAGCAGAAGGTGATGATAAACGCGCCACCGGTCATATAGACATCAGTGGTGAAGATATTTTAATTATTCCGGGTCGAGATATTGTTGATAAAAAGCAGACTTACAAATCAAAATCTTCGGGAGTGGGTATTTCGTTTAGCAATCCAATAACGGATAGTGTGCAAAATATGCGAGATATTTTCAAATCCTCGGGCGGTAAAGTTGAAAAAGCTAAACAATTTACCGGTGAACTGGCTGCATTAGCTATGGATATAGGTAACCCGGTCTCATCACCGATTTCGTACCATAAATCATCAACGAAGAGTCAATCAAGCTTACACGGTGAATATAGTAGTGGTAGTACATTAACCGCTGCTGGCAATATACAGCTTCATGCCACTAATAGTCAGGAAAGAGATGCACAAGGGCAACTAACGCATGGCGATGTCGTCATTAAAGGAAGTGACTTAACCGCAGGAGAAGCAATTATTATCGATGCTAATCGTCATGTTGCTATTGAAACCTCGGCAGATAAACAATCGGAGCACAGTAAAACAACGAGTAAAAATTGGAGTGCCACGACAGCGTCGCCGACAGCGGGTTCATCGGTACGATTTATCAACGGCAGTCCAAATCATGGTGCGGGTATCTTACCTTATGGTAGTGAAAGCTCTGGTAATCGAAGTAATAGTGATGTAGTGGGTCAAAATGCTTCCACGCTCACGGCAAATAACATTGCCATCAATAGCCGTGAGGGCAATATCGACATAAAAGGAAGTCTATTAAACTCGCAATATGATATTAATTTACATGCAGCAAAAGGCGATGTAGATATTAGCGCCAGCACCAATCAATCACACAGTGAAAATAAAGGTTACCATAAAGTGATTGGTGAGCTTGGTGGCGATGGCTATAGTGGCACAGTGGGTTACCAACATTCACGATATAAAGAGTTAGAAGATAAAGCAACCCAAAGTAATATCCGCAGTGGACTTAACAGTACAAAAGGCAATATTAATGTCGTTGCAGGCGATGATGTTAAACTGGCGGGTGTTGATATTAGTGCCGGTAAATCTGTCAACCTCACGGGTAAAAATGTCATTATGGAAACCAGTGAAGACAGTCTGCACCAAAAAACGCAGAGCAGTAATAAACAATATGGTGTCACGGTTTCCACCTCCGGCTATGCGGTTACAGCGGCACAGTCAATTGAAAAGGCCGCCAAAGCAATTGAAAATAAGGAAGACAAACGTTTAGCGGCGATTTATATGGCACAAGCTGGGGTGAATGCCGCACAAGCTAATTTAACGGCGGCTGATTCCTCAGCGGAAATAAACCAACCAACAGTAAATGCTGAAAATAATGCTAATGCTAATGATGGTGGTTCTGCCTCTTTAATTAAAGTCAATGTAAGTGTAACGGCAGATAACTCAAAACAAAAAACAGAGTATCATAGCAATGCTCAAACTGGCACGGTGATCCATGCCGGTCAAAATGTGAATATCAATGCAGAAGAGAACATTGAAGGGAAAGGCGTTGATATTACCGGGCAAAACATCAATCTCAATGCGGGGAATGATATCAAATTTGATGCTGCCCACAGTACTGAAAAACTGAAAAGCACCGATTCAGGCAGTCACTACGGAGCCGGTGTTGGCTTTGGATTAGTGGGTGGGCAAAATGGTTTTTCAATTGAGTTAGCCGCCAGTAAATCCAAAGGTAAAGAAAACGGTACCAGTGATATCAATCACAACAGCACCATCACCGCCAGTAATACACTTAACATCCAGAGTGGTCGAGATGTTATTTTAACGGGCGCGGAGTTATCTGGTGAGCAAGTCATTGCTGATATTGGTCGCAACTTAACCATCAGTAGTGAACAAGATAAAGAAAAATACGATGCTAAACACACCTCTGTTGGTGCGAGTGCCAGCATCTGCGTACCACCATTTTGCTATGGAGCAAGTAGTGCTAGTGCTAACTTTGCCCAAGATAAAATGAAAAGTGATTATGAATCGGTTAACGAGCAATCGGGCATATTTGCCGGCAGTGGTGGTTATGATATTACCGTGGGCGAACATACCCAATTAAATGGCGCGGTGATAGCCTCGAAAGCTGACTCGTCAAAAAATCGCTTAGATACCGGCACTATAGGCTTTACTGATATTGAGAACAAAGCGGAATATGATGTCAGCAGCATCTCTGGCTCGGTTGGGGTAAGTAAAGGACAGGATAGTGGCGGTTTTTCACCAACCAGTGGTCAACCAACCATTTATGACCATAACGATGAAGCCTCGAATATTACCCATGCGGCAATCAGTGACGGTGAGTTAATCATTCGTGACCAAGATAAACAAACACAAGATATTAATGAACTCAGTCATGATACCGAAAATGCCCATAGTAAACTCAAACCAATCTTTAATAAAGAGGATGAGCAGACCAGATTAAACATTGTTACTAGCTTAAAAGAGTTAGGCGAACAGGTTAAAGAGCTTGAACGCACTATTCATAAAGATGCCGGTAAAGACTCGCAAGATGGCAAAATGGGCAATGACTTTAGTAAAGGCGTTGACTCAGCCGTATCAATTATTACCGGCATTATCACCGGCGATATGACCGGCGGTCTTGCTGGCGCCAGTGCGCCATGGCTGGCTGAGCAGATAAAACTGCACACCGGCCATCTAGATAAGGATGGTAAATGGCAAACCGATGATATTGCCGGCAATTTAATTGCTCATGCAATACTTGGCGCAGTAGTCGCTGAGCTACAAGGCAACTCAGGATTAGCCGGTGGAGCCGGTGCCGTGGCCGGTGAAGTTGCGGCAGATATCATCCGCAAACAACTGTATGGCAAAGAAGTCAAAGATTTAACCGAAGAAGAAAAACAAACCATCAGCGCACTATCGCAATTAGCAGCAGGTCTGGCAGTAGCTGCCGGTGGTAGTGTTGGTGATGCTGGCGCAGCTATAAGTAGTAGTAAAAATGCGGTTGAGAATAATGGAGAGAATCTTGGTTTTGATTTCTTTTTTTCAGAGTCAAAAATGAAAGCTCAATACAATTGCTATACAGATGATATTTGTAATAATTTAGATGACAATGCACGTGAACACGCTATACTTGAGCAGTCTGCTGAAATTCAGAAAGAAATTATAGAACCCTATAAAGAGGCCGGTGAACTTTTAGCTAATATAGAAAATACACTCCTTGATTTTACTCCAATAATAGGTGATGCAAAAGCATTTGCTGAAGCTGAAGATGTTATTGATTATACTATTGCATCAGTTGGATTAATACCTGGTGTAGGTGATGTAGTTGGTAAGCTCTTAAAAGAAGCAAAAGCGGCATTAAAAGTAGGCGATACAAAAAAAGCTAGTCAGTTGGTTCAAGAAGCTCAGAATAAACTAAACGCTCTTGACGTAGGCTCAGCAAATAAAGCTAGTAATACTGCTGGAAAGGGGACGAGTGCTAACATAAATAATGGAACAACTGGTACCGTATGGGATTCAGTGAAGGCAACTCAACCGAATTACCCTGGTTCAGTTATCCCTAAATCATTTGAGATGACTTTACCTAATGGGCAGAAAGTATGGATTCATGGTAATGCAACAGAACATATTGCCGAATATGCTCAATTTAAAGCGAAAGACTACACACCAGAAGCTGTAAGGTTATCGTCACAACAACAATTGAACAGTTTGCAAGGGGCTCTTAATTCAGCAACAAAAAATGGCGTTGAATATAATAAGTTAATTACAATCGGCGGTTGGGAGCTAAAATTAGCACCACCTCGTCAACTAGGTGAGCTTCCTGCAGTAATTCATGCTCGACCAGTTAAATAAGTAGGAGTATTAATGAGTATTAATTTAAGTGATCCTATCAAGATTATTTTTAATGAGATAGAAATAGATGATTATTTACCGTCAATTAAATTCAAAATTGATATTAATATAAATCAGTTCACTCATCTTTTAGCATATAGTGGAGAAATTTGGATTGAATGTAGCGTCTGGGATCGATTCTCTAAAGGGCTTAATGAGGGAAAAAACACTATATTAAATGATATGGATGATACTTTTATAATAAAGATAATAAAAAGTAATGAGTTCATAGAGTTTGCATGGTCAATTAAGAGACGAGATCCTGAAGGAAATGTTATGACTGCAGATTATAGCAGTAAAATTACTGATGATGTTTACTCTGTCATCAAAAATGAATTTATTAATTATCCTAAGTGGTGGTAGATAGTAAATCTCCCACCTAACCAACGGAGCTCTTCTTATCTATTTTTAGATCTGCATCGCAAGTTCAACCACCAACTTGCCCTGTTCAATCTTAATGGTGACAGGTAATCCGGGATAAAACCCAAGTTGCTCCAGCCAGCGGCCTTTAATGGTCAGTTGCGGTTTAAGGTTGAATTGCTAGTCGTTGGGACTGTAACCAACCATTTATGACCATAACGATGAAGCCTCGAATATTACCCATGCGGCAATCAGTGACGGTGAGTTAATCATTCGTGACCAAGATAAACAAACACAAGATATTAATGAACTCAGTCATGATACCGAAAATGCCCATAGCAAACTCAAACCAATCTTTAATAAATAGGTGATGCAAAAGCATTTGCTGAAGCTGAAGATATTATTGATTATACTATTGCATCAGTTGGATTAATACCTGGTTTAGGTGATGAAGCAGGTAAGATCTTAAAAGAAGCAAAAGCGGCATTAAAACTAGGCGATACAAAAAAAGCTAGTCAATTGGTTCAAGAAGCTGAGAATAAACTAAACGCTCTTGACGTAGGCTCAGCAAATAAAGCTAGTAATACTGCCGGAAAGGGGACGAGTGGAGCGGGACAAGCTGGAAATGCTGCTTCTGAGTTACCCGCTTTACCTCCGGGTAAACAAGGTTCGGTAATTAGAAATGAGCTTCTTGATCATGAGTACAAACAGGCCTTAGATATTGTTGAGTACAAAGGTGGAACATTTAAAGGAACTACTGAGAAAAGTCAAGCCGGTATTGATGGTTGGTTAAATGGGGTTCCTGTGCAATTAAAAGAAGTTCAGGGTCAAAGTATCCACTCAATACGAAATAATATTGTTCGCGGGGCAAATGATATGGCAAAAGCAGGCTATAAAGGGGATTTATATATAGATGCCTCTAAAACAGGAGTTAGTATGAAAGAAATGATTGATCGTTTTAAACCAGGCTCACCGGTATCCAACATTACTAAAGAAGGCACGGTAAATAATATATATATCAAAACTCAGGACGGTTGGTTAAATGTCACCGGTGATTCAATTACAAAGGGAGTAAGTAATGGCCTATGAAATCATGTTTCCAATTAAAAAAACACCTTCTTTTGAAGAATTATTGGATATTATAGTTGATGGTTTTAAGGTATATTCGTTACCAAGAAGGCAGTTATCTGTCGGACTATCTGCAAGCAAAGGTATTAATCTATCAGATAAATTTGTATATATACAAGACCATCAGCATGGATATTTTTGTTGGATAACTTTTGATTATTTTCAACCTGAATTTAGATATGAAGCTGAAATCGATTTGCCTATTATGGTGGGTATAAAAACCCGAGGAGAAAATGAATTAAAATTTTCTGTAGTAATAGGGTATATATTAGCCAAAGCACTCGAGGCCAGAGTAATTTATGATGATGCTTATCTAGTACAGCGAAAAGAAGTCTATCCTGTAGAGGAATTAAAGCCTTTTGTTGAACAATATATAAAAGAGCTTTATCCGGTAGATGAGTAATGGCGCGCGCCCGCCTAATCAGCGGGGGGGAGCTTTTATCGTTTTTCTTGAACTACATAGCAAGTCTGATAATCAGTTGGTCTTGCTCAACTTTAACCAATACAACCTGACCTGCATAAAAGTCCTATCGGCTAAAAGCAGAGGATTTTAGAAGTATTACTTATTATTACGAAAAAGGTAACATATTTAAAAATAAAGATTATAGAATCATCTTGATAAAGGTGGCAATCCTATTGGTGATTGGATTTTAAATAATTAATACTAAACATCTGTGAATAAAATTATAATTAAGTTTTTCATGATTTTGTAAGTTAGCTTGTCATAAAATATAAAGCAATTTTTTCAACTTGAGCTGAAAAATTTCAAAATGTCTACATACAAAGACAAAGAGGTGCTATCAAATGTTCACCTTTTCCATCATAAAGTTCAAATATCAATAAGACGGTATACACTCCTCAATTATTTTTACAAAGCCAAACTCAATAAACCATCTCAAAATTAACGGAAGGAGATAAGTTTTAACTCCAGCTCTATTGGATCCGAAACAAAAGTAGTAGGAAGTAATTCCATTCAAGCAAATATAACAGTGAAACTGACTTAAACCAGCGACAGCAATTGGAGCTGTTGATCCATTAAAAGGTAAGATAGTTACTGTATCAAATGGGGTTGTTCCTGCTAAGATAGCCCCTTAATTACAAGCCTATGCTGAAATTAGGGGGATTAGGTATTAAGACTTCATGTGGAAATAGATAAGGTTGTTGTGCAGAGTTTAGAGTTGCTAATGAGTTGTTATTAAACAATCCTAATCTTATTCATTACTGATTTTTATAAAAAGAAAAAGGTAATCAAATAATTAATATAAATAAAACATTAAAAGATATTATAAATTGATATATATCAAATTTATTCATGGATCTTCCAGTATTTTGTTGTTAACATGGTTTCATATCTTTTTTATGTGATGTTGTCTCGTAGTCAATATGATGAATTTAATGATAAAAAAATATTTATTTCTTTGGGGGGCCATTATCTTACCCTCGTTTGTTGCGTTAGCTGAACCATCACCAACGCAACAACTGAGTGACCAACAACTTATCCAGAAAAGAAAAAGTGATAAAGTTCTTCAATATTCATCAATACCTTCATCGCCTGACATCCATCTATTACCTACTACTTATGAAATAAGAGATATTCATTTCTCATCGGTTTTTTTCTATTTGAGTATTAATCAGATGCAATTATTAGAGCGAGATAAATTACCTTAGTTTATTCCTATCAATAAACAGTCTCGTCAAGCCGAGCACTGTGTTTAGCTGCATAAGGTTTCAATTTATTGATGACTAAAATGCATGACCGATTGATTAGCTATGGAGATATCAATACAGAATTAGTAGCAACAGAGCAAAAATTAGCATCAACAAAACTAAAACTATTATTTATGTAAAAATAAGAACCAGAAGCATATAAAAGTGAAAATAGTAGTAGATCTAGTGTAACTAGAGTTGGCGATATAGATGATATTGCTACAGCTGTTGCTCGCAGTAAAAATATGAGTGAAAAATAGCTATAAAGATATTAGGAAGTATTATGAATATATAAATATCAATAGGTTATGGAGATAAACCTGTTTCTAGTTATAATTTGGATTAAAAAGGCAATAGATATTTAACTTAATAAGAGTTAATCAAAATGTTAAAAGCGTAGCTACAGGAGAAGGAATATCAGATGGTTATGTTTATATGTGGAGTAAGGAGTTTTACTCACGGTAAAAGATAATTTCTGTCACAGTAATTTGCACTGTTAGGTAGTGGATATGTACATTCATTACAATTCAATAAAAAGATCTTTTACCAGCATAATTAGTTGGTAACAAAAGAAATTCACAGTTAGGAACTGGAAAAAGAAATATAGCTGAGCGAAAACTAGCCTCATAGTATAGCGCTACACTCGAAAGCATTATTTCTACTTTTGTTGGAGATAGTGTACAAGATAATATTGAGAAAATAATCATGAAAAAAAATAAGAAATATTTAGTATTATTAAATTATTTAATCTTTTTACCTTTCATGGGATTTTTATTAATTATTATAATGCGCTTGCTCATCTCATTAATATTGTTGATTAAATATGATATAGCTTTTGAATTTGGTATTCATGATATATGTTTAGCTGGTAAAGCAGCTTGTATTTGGTTTCCTTTAGCATTAGGTGTTTGGTGTTATGAATGCTTCCATTACGGAATTAAAATTTTTGGCAAATAATATTATCCCAGTTTAACAACTGGGATTTTTTTATTATAACGAGTAATTAATACTATAACTTTTATCCCAATCATGATAATTAGTTGTATAACAGTATGATATGTTTAACTTAATCTAGGCAAGGCTGTTAAAATTAGGTTAATTAATTTTTCCAAGTAGGCTTGGTTTTAGTTTGTTTTGGCGTAATATAAAGATTAAATTTTAATTCATTAATGGTAATAGCTAGCAGATTTGTTTTATTTAAAGAATAATCTAATTTTTCTATCTGTTGCCATTGATAATTTATCGGTAAATTATTAAATAACCAAAAGGGGTTAATGATGAAATTAATAGTCGATAATATGAGTTGTCAGCATTGTGTTAAAACCATTACTAAAGCAATTAATGATATTGATCCTAAAGCGAAAGTTACTGTTGATTTAGCTAAGCATGAAGTTGATATTGATGGTGGTACTATCTCGCAAGAAGCGGCAATTGCAGCAATTAATGAAGCGGGATTTGAGTTTGTCGGTATTGCTTATTAACAGTATTTAGCGTTATTAAATTTTAGGCGATTATCTCATCGCCTAAATCTTCGAGAGTACTTTTATCAAATCATCGATTAACAGTTTTTGTATACTTCTACCACCATTGATAAAAATGGTGAGTAGGCCCAATTCCCTTACCAATTTTTAAACTATCTGCATGTTCAATAGCGCCTTGTAGGTATTTTTTGGCTTGTTTAACCGCTTCTTCTAAATGATGTTTCGGTAACAAGGCTGCAATTGCTGCAGAGAGGGTACAACCTGTACCATGGGTATTTCTCGTTGCGATCCTCGGTGATGTCATTCTAATGATGTTGTCGTGAGTGATTAAATAATCAGGGCTTTCTTGACTTGGCAAATGTCCGCCTTTCATTAAGACTGCCTGACAACCCAATTTTAGTAACTCATAACCTTGTCGTTGCATTTGCTCTTCGTTTTTTGCCTCACTACAATCAAGTAATGCAGCCGCTTCAGGTAGATTAGGGGTGATGATTGTGGCTAATGGTAATAATAGATCTCGAATAGCAGAAACGGCATCAGCTTTTAACAATGGATGTCCGCCTTTAGCAATCATTACGGTATCAAGCACAATATTGGCAATAGGATGATTGTTTAATAGCTGATGAACTGTAGTAACAATCTCTTTATTCATTAGCATACCAATTTTAACACTATCAATGTGGATATCTTGATATAGTGTATTAAACTGTGCTTCAATAAATTCAGCGGGAATAGCATGTACACCATTAACGCCTTGCGTACTTTGTGCGGTTAATGCGGTGATCACTGACATACCATAAGCACCAAGTGCTGAAAATGCTTTTAAGTCAGCTTGAATACCTGCGCCACCACTAGGGTCACTGCCTGCTATTGTTAATGCAACTGTTGTCATGATTTGGTTTCCTATTTTGCCAGTTTTATTTTACTGATTAGGTCGGATGTCGCTTTGGCAAGATTAGCTTGTCCGCATATTGCCGACACAACGGCAATACCTTCAATGCCAGTTTGGATTACTTCGGTTAAATTATTCACGCCGATACCACCGATCGCCACGGCAGGGCATTGTTTCGCTTTAACCAGTTCTTTCAATTGAGTAATGCCAGTCGCAGCTGCGGCATCCTTTTTGGTTGTGGTTGGATAGATAGGTCCTATGCCAAGATAATCGACTAAATGCCAAGGAACATTCTCTAGTTGTGATTGATTTGAAACTGAAAGTCCTAACCATTTGTCTGTGCCAATTAAGCGTCGAGTAACGTCGACCGGGAGATCGCTTTGTCCTATATGAACGCCATCGGCATCAATGGCTAAAGCAATATCAACATGGTCATTGATAAATAGCGGAACTTGGGTACTACTTAGCACTTCTTTGAGCACTTGTGCAGCGTCATACCAATTTTTACCAGAGTATTCTTGTTCTGAACGTAGTTGCACTGCAGTAACGCCATTTTCAACAGCAATTTTGGTGGTAGTGACCATACCATCTATACCGCCACATAATAACGGATCGAGGACTAAATAGAGGGTTAAATCAAGTTGCTTTTTCATCAAACATCCTTATTTTTAGTTTTGATTGAATCGTGAAAGATGATCAATAACAGCAATGGCGAAACTACCTAACCCTTGTTGCTTACTAGCGAGTTGTCCTGCTTTTTTCATCATAAAACAAGCTGTTGCGGTAGCGGTTAAACGATCACTAGTGGTTGCAATAAATGCTGCTACCATTGCAGATAACGAACAGCCGGTGCCGGTTACTTTAGTTAAAGCGATATCGCCACCGACAATGCTATAAATTTGTTCGCCATCTGTGACATAATCTATCTCACCTGTTATTGCGACGATGGTTTGATATTTTTGTGCTAATAGTATTGCTGCATTTAATGCAGAATCGGTAGAATCAAGTCCATCAGGCCCTTTCGATGATGATTGTTGACCACTCAATGCAAGAATTTCAGAGGCATTTCCTCGAATAACACTTGGTCTAAAGGTTAACAGTTGTTTGGCAACTTCAGTGCGGTATTTAAGTGCCGCACCAACCGCTACAGGATCTAGTACCCATGGTGTCTGCGTCTGTTCAGCTTTTGCTGCAGCTAACAACATACTATTTGCGCTGTGCTCATCAATGGTACCAATATTAATTAATAAACTACTGGCAATAGTTACAAAGTCCTCAACTTCTTGTTTCGCAACGACCATTGCTGGCGAAGCACCAATGGCTAATAAAACATTGGCGGTAAAATTCTGTACCACATCATTGGTAATGCAATGGACTAACGGGCGTTGTTGTTTAACTTGCTCAATAAAGGGAATGGCATCATTGTTTTGAAATAACTGAATGGTAGACATATTCTTTCCTTATTTATTATTGATATTAAGGGAAGAATGTGTCAAAACGGATAATTAAGACGGAGACTTCCCTACGCTGGTATGAGCCAGATCAGGTTCAACGGGTAAAATCTCAGTTTTTTGTAGTAACAAAAAACACCCCGAGTCAAAAAATAATTTATAAAAACAGTTTTATTATCTACTGAGTTTATACTTTATACAAGCTATTGTAATAATCTTTCGATATCGCTAATAGATCGTCTATCTGGTAAGAAAATGATTAAGTGATCACCATCTTCGATCATTAAATCGGTATTAACAATAATCACATCTTCACCACGCACCACAGCACCAATAGTTGCCCCTGAAGGCAATTTTAGACTGTTAATATTTTTACCAACTAATTTTGAATTTTCTGCCTCACCATTGGCAACTACTTCGACAATTTCTGACTCACCCTGACGTAGTGAGACCACTTTAACCACACCTGTTTGTCTAACATGACTTAATAGCTCTGAAATAGTTGCATGTTGTGGTGAAATGGCAATATCAATTACGCTATCGTTTATTAACTCTAAATAAGCTTGTCGTTGAATAAGTACGATGACTTTTTTGGCTCCCATCCTTTTGGCAAGCATTGACGACATAATATTTGATTCATCATCACTCGTCACTGCCACAAACAGATCGGTAAGTTCGACTTGTTCTTGCGATAATAGCTCTTGATCCGATGATTCACCATGTAATACGGTCGTATTAACTAACTGCTCGGCAATTAATTCTGCTTTTTCGGCATTACGTTCAATCAATTTAACTTGATAATCGTTTTCTAATCGCTTAGCTAAAGCAACAGCAATGCCACCACCACCACTAATGAGTATTCGTTTATAAGGCTTTTCTAACCGTTGTAATTCACTGGTTACCGCTTTGATGTTAAGCGGTGGGGTAATAAAGTAAACCATATCCCCAGCTTCAATCAAAGTTGAACCAATCGGACGAATAAAACGATTTTTACGATAAATAGCCACCACCCGAGCTTCGACATGAGGTAAATGTTCTTTTAGCTCTGATAATTCACTACCCACCAATGCACCACCATAGTAAGCTGTAACGGCAACTAAGCAGACTCGATTATCATAAAATGAGGCAAATTGTAGTGCGCCAGGATATTGCACTAGCTGGCTGATATGATTGGTGATTAGATTTTCTGGGGCTATAATATGATCGATATTAATACAATCTTTATTAAAAAATGAGTATCTTTCATCATTATATTCTGGAGCTCGAATACGTGCGACTTTTTGAGGAATATTGAACATCACATGCCCAATCTGGCAAGCCATCATATTGACCTCATCAGAATTGGTAACAGCGACTAACATGTCGGCAGATTCTGCACCAGCACTTTCTAATACTTGTGGATAAGATGATTTTCCACAAATAACTTGTAAATCAAAACGTTCTTGCAATGATTGCAACTTGTCATGATCTTCATCAACAACAGTCACATCGTTCTGTTTTTCGGTAACCAGATATTCGGCAAGAGCACTACCTGTTTGACCTGCACCAAGAATGATAATTTTCATAACTAACCTATGATAATCAAAAAGGCTTCAATGGCATTTTTCGTTAACAAAAACGATAGTGCGTTTAGTCATTAAAGCCAATTGATATTGTTTAGCGTTAATTGCAATCTAGTTTTACGGTTAACTATACAAAACCGATTGCGTCATAAACTTTTTTCAACGTTGGCTCTGCTTTTGCACGAGCTTTTTGTGCACCTTCTTGCATAATTGTCAGAAGATAATTTTCATCATCACGATACTGATGATATTTTGCTTGTAAATCAGTTAACATATCAATAACTTGATTTGCGACCTCGGTTTTTAGATGGCCATACATTTTACCTTCAAATTCTTTCTCAAGTTCAGCAATAGGTTTACCCGTAATACCGGTTAAGATATCTAACAGATTTGATACCCCCGTTTTATTTTTTAAATCATAACGGACGACTGGTGGTTCATCAGAATCGGTCATTGCCCGTTTAATTTTCTTCTCGACATCTTTTGGATTTTCAAGTAAACCAATAACATTATTGCGATTTTCATCTGATTTAGACATTTTTTTGCTAGGATCTTGTAATGACATAACCCGAGCGCCAACTTTAGCAATAAATGGTTCAGGAACAGTGAAAATATCGCCATAAAGGGCATTAAAACGCATTGCAATATCGCGAGAAAGTTCAAGATGTTGTTTTTGGTCATCACCAACGGGAACTAAATTAGCTTGATATAACAAAATATCGGCAGCCATTAACACTGGATAATCAAAAAGCCCGGCATTTATATTTTCTGAATGACGAGAAGATTTATCTTTAAATTGTGTCATACGGCTCAATTCACCAAAATAGGTATAACAGTTTAATGCCCAACCTAATTCAGCATGTGCAGGCACATGGGATTGCACAAAAATAGTACTTTTTTGTGGATCAATACCACAGGCTAGATAAAGTGCTAATGTATCAAGTGTTGCTTTACGTAACTTATTAGGATCTTGGCGTACCGTGATCGCATGTTGATTGACGATACAATAAACGCAATCATATTCATTTTGTAAAGACACCCAATTCTTTAAAGCACCTAAATAGTTGCCTAATGTTAGTTCTCCTGATGGCTGAGCGCCACTAAATACAATTGGTTTACTCATAATTTATTCCTAATTTAAACTTATTATTTTTTTGCTTCAGCTTTTGGCTGAGGTAATAGGGTTAATATATCTTGAAAATCATCAAATAAAAAATCGGGTTCACTTGTTGCAATTGATTCGCCATAATTATAACCATAACTTAACGCAACAGTAGGGCAATTAGCATTTTTGGCTGCGCTAATATCATTTTTCGAATCACCAACAAATAATAACTGATCATTGTATAATCCAAATGTTGCCATGACTTGATAAAGTGGAGCCGGGTGTGGTTTTAATTTAATTACATCACCACCGCCGAGTACTAATGAAAAATACTCTTTGATACCTAATGAGCTTAGTAATCCCGGTAAAAATTGAGCCGGTTTATTAGTTACAAGTGCTAAAGGATAATGATTTTCATAAAGAGCTTTCAAGGTCTGTTTTACATGAGGAAACAGTGTTGTCTGTTCATCCATAACCTTATCATAATGCTGACTAAATATTTGTTTAGCTTCAGCAAAATATTCGTTTGACGGATTAATATCAATGGCTTTGAAAACGCGTTCAAGCATCACATCAATACCATTACCTACCCAGTTTTTAACTTGTTCATTGGTAACTGTTGGTAAATTTAAATCTGCCAACATTTTTTGGCTTGCTAAAGCAAGTCCAGGTACGCTATCTACTAATGTTCCATCTAAATCAAAAGCAATAGCTTGAATATCATCTAATTTAGCCATGTTTTACTCCTGCTAACTCTTTACGCATTGCATCAATTACCGTTTTATAGTCAGGTTGACCAAATATGGCTGAGCCAGCAACAAACATATCGGCTCCTGCCTTGGCAATTTCAGCTATATTATCTACTTTTACACCGCCATCAATTTCTAGGCGAATATTTCTACCAGAATCAATAATGCGTTGTTTAACTTGCCGCAATTTTTTAAGCGTTGCTGGGATGAATGATTGACCACCAAAACCTGGGTTAACACCCATCAATAAAATAATATCAACTTTATCCATCACATAGTCTAAATGGTCAAGTGGTGTTGCTGGATTAAGCACAATACCGGCACTGCAACCATGATCTTTAATTAATTGTAATGAACGATCTAGATGAATTGTCGCTTCTGGATGAATAGATATGTTTGTTGCTCCAGATTTGGCAAAAGAGGTAATTAGCTCTTCAACAGGAGAAACCATTAGATGGACATCAATTGGTGCACTAATTCCATAGTCTCGCAGTGCCTTACAAAACATACTACCCATTGTTAAATTGGGAACAAAATGATTATCCATCACATCGAAATGGACAACATCCGCTCCTGCATCTAATACTTTTTGGGTATCTTCACCAAGACGAGCGAAATCGGCGGATAGTATTGATGGTGCAATAATAAATTCATTCATAACATACCTCTACTCATAAACACCTTATACTTAAAAATAGCTTAAGATTTTTGGTATAAGGCCAATATTTCATCAATTTTTTTGCGTCCTTCGCCAGCGCAACTAATTGAGCGCCGCATTTCTGCTCGGTAAAGATGGCGCGCTTTACTATATAACGTTCTGGTATAGTGAGTATCATGATTTGATACCAGCACTGGAATCTCTTTTTTATAGGCAATTTGCTCAGCTAATTGTGACAACCTTTGATGTTCGTCAAACCCAAAATTATTAGAATAGTAGGCGGTAAAACCTGCTGTTTCATTAGGCGATAGATAAGGTGGATCACAATAAATAACGGAGTTACGTTTCGCCATTTTCATCGCTTTATGATAAGGCGTACAGACAAACTCAGCATTTTGCGCTTTTTTGGCAAAGAAATAGAGTTCCCTTTCTGGGAAATAAATAGTCTTGTAACGGCCAAATGGCACATTAAATAAACCACTATTATTATAACGACATAAGCCGTTGTAACAGTGACGATTTAAATAGACAAATAAAAGCGATCGCAAATATTGATCTTTACTATAATTAAACACATCACGTAGTTGATAAAATGCTTCAGCTTGGTTATTTTGATCATTAAATAGTAATTTAAGATCATTAATAAACAGCTCCGGATTGGATTGTAATAGCTTAAATAGTGCAATTAGATCATGATTGATATCAGCTAAAATATAACTTTTGAAGTTAGTATTTAAAAAAACGGAACCAGCACCTACAAAGGGCTCAATGAGTTGTTCACCTTCCGGTAGATACTGTTTTATAGTGTCTACAAGCTCATATTTTCCTCCAGCCCACTTTAAAAAGGCTCGTCGCTTCTTCAACGGAAACTCCTATTTTGTCATTGGTAGGATATATGAACAATATCCCTTACTATTTTGCCGATTTTTCTTTATTAATAGTTGCGCCAGATTTAACCCAAGGTTTATCTTTTTTTAGTGCATCTGGTAAAGACTTGATTGCTTTTCTGGCTTCATCAGCAGAATTATATGTACCATTAACTAAAATAAACCATTTGACATTATTTCGTTTAGTTTCATAAATTTGGTAATTGGTTATATTATGTTTTTTTACCAATTTTTTTAAACCTTCAAGCGAAGTTGAAGCACTCAGTTGAACTGAAAACTGATTACTCTTTATTTTGTCAATTTTAGTCGGTTTAGTATTTACTTTAGAACCACTAGTTGATTCAGTGTCAGGTTTATTGACTTTAGATTCAACTTGGTTCGGCGAGTTTAGTCTATTATTATCCACATTATTATGCGATGAATTATTACCCTGATGAGTATTATGGTCAACTTGTGACTCAGGTTTACTCTCTGGTGAACTCTGAGTGTTTGCATCACTACCGTTACTACCAGTTAATTCGCTACTATTTTGTTGTTCATTAACATTGGTAATTGGTGCTGGCGCCATAGGCGATGGTACCGTATCAGATGCTTGACCTTGAGCTGTAGCCGTTGCAACGTCATTGGATTGTGTTGTTATGGTTGGCTCAGGTTCTTGCGTTGAAACACCGCTAACTTCAGGAGGAGTTAGTTGTGTAGGAGCTTTTGGTTTTGACGAACGAAATAACATTGTACTAACTAATAAGACAATAATAACAACAGTTAACCCCATAATTATCAATTTCTTTTTCGAATAATGCTGAAAAAAATTGGTAATACTAAATGAGGGCGTAGACGGCTTATTGGATTGTTCTGATATATAACGATCATCTTTATCTACACGCATATTAACTCCTTAACCTATTAATAGGTTTAATGCCTTATAACCAACCATGGTTTATCGATCAATGATTTAAATTTGTTCTATTTTATCAATGATATATCCAGCAACACCTTTAGCACTTTGCTCATCGGTTTTAATTGTGATGTCAGCAATTTCTTCATAAAGAGGATCTCGTTCCTGAGCTAACTCTTCATAAAGTTCGCGAGGGGTATTGCCACCTTGTAATAAAGGACGACGTTTATCTTTTTGTGTTCTTGCCATTTGTTTTTCAATTGTTGTTTCTAAATAAACGACAATACCACGTGCTGATAATCGATTACGTGTCTCTTTCGATAGTACTGAACCACCACCGGTAGCAAGTACTACACCTTGTTTTTCAGTCAATTCATTAATGACTTTCTCTTCTCTGGCTCGGAATCCGTCTTCACCTTCTAAGTCAAAGATCCATGCAATATCAGCACCTGTACGTTTTTCGATCTCTTGATCAGAGTCAAAAAATTCCATGCCTAACTGCTGTGCAATTTGTCGGCCTATTGTGCTTTTTCCTGCCCCCATTGGGCCAATTAGAAAGATATTTCGCTTTTCTGCCATTGTAGTTTCATCATCTATTAATTTTGGTTAAAATTTACAACACAATATCAATTTGCTATGATTTTTATCATCATTTTATCTTTGAATTGTGTAACTTTCTTGGATCTCCGTCTAACGACAAAAATTTAGGTCGGTAATTATCTCAATAGATAGCCCCATTTTGCAACAGGTATTTAATAATCAGTTAACTTATTCCCGCTTGGTGTAGATCATGAATATTAAGTGCACCAACTAATTCACCTTGATTATTCACTACTGGCGCAGCTGTAATATTATGATCATTAAATGTTTTTAAGGCTTCGACCGCTTTCCAATTTTCCGGTATTTGATGTCCTGGACTGGTCATTACTTCGATAACATTGTCTTGTAGTGTACCATGTTTTAATAGTAATCGACGCAAATCTCCATCAGTAAAAACACCAACAATTTTATTATCATCTTGACATATTGCCACTAACCCTACACCAGTTCGACTTAATTCTAACATCGCATCGAGTACCGTTGCTGATTGTGAAACTTTAGGAATTAAATCTCCTTTTCGCATAATATCTTTTACGTGATTTAACAATTTAGCTCCTAGACTACCAGCAGGATGTGAACGAGCAAAATCTTCTTCTTTAAAACCACGAGCTCGCATAACGGCAATAGCCAATGCATCACCCATTAATAATGTATTAGTTGAACTTGATGTTGGTGCTAGTCCCATTGGGCAAGCTTCTTTTTCAATTGAAATGTCTAATACTGCTTGTGCTGCTGTCGCAAGTGGCGAATCAAGTCCTCCAGTAATAGCGATAACCGGAATATTCATGGCTGCAAGGATTGGTAAAATAAATTGAAACTCCTTTGCTCGACCAGAATAAGAGATCAAAATTACTACATCGTTTTCGGTTACCATGCCTAAGTCACCGTGTAGCGCTTCCGACGGATGCATAAAAAAAGCCGGACTACCGGTACTAGCTAATGAAGCGGCGATTTTTTTTCCAATATGTCCTGATTTACCAATACCTGACACGACAACTTTTCCCTTGGTGGACAAGATGAATTGACAAGCCTTAATAAAGTCTTTACCAAGTCGGGCGGGTAACTTTTGTGCTTCGTGAAGTTCAAGTTCAAGAAGTTCTCGACCATATTGTAACAATTTATCCATGTTTAATTGCCTATTGAATTAAATTTACACAAAAATTAAATCTATAATCAATTTTATGATTATATTTAATCAGATTATGCTAGATAGTCTAACAATTAACTATTGAATATTCAAAAAGCTTTTAGAATTAAAAAACAAAATGAGTGAGACAATATTTAAGAATGGTGTTTTTAAACGGTTAATACTATGTTTTAAAGATTTAACTCTCTAATAATATTTACAAAATTTAACAATTACATCATTAAATGTAGTTGCGTAGATTTTTTTGTGGCACTATACTCTATAGATTATTTTAACCGCAATATTTGGTGGTAATTTAGTCGGTCTAACTGAAATAAAGTGAAATAAAACATAGTATTACTTGACAAGGGATGTCAAAATGCGTTATAATTTAAAACACCAAACACCAAACACCAAACACCAAACCTGCCCAACTTTTAATTTAAATTCGTCTCGTTTTAGCCAACGAAGTTTCGTTTTTTCGTGTGGTTTATTTTTTCAGCAATCCCTTAAATTGTTATCAAGATTGTGTTTATCTTGGTCGATTTTTTTAACTTTACTGCCTATTATCTTTCTACCATTTTCATTTAATAGTCAAGCGCTGACCGCTTATACTACAAATGTTATTCACGGTAATGTGCCATATTTAACTTTTGATGGTGGTCAAACGCGCGCGACAGACTTAGACGAACTGATGAAGATATCCTTCTCTGATGGTACGACATTAACACCAGCAAGTAATAACTCAAACTCATCACATGCTATTTTACTGCCGGTTGCCGGTCAGAGTTTTGCCGATATTGATATGTTGGTGCCAACTAATGTTAATGCCATACCATTAAGCACCCTTATTGGCGCGCCTTATAACTATTGGGATGACGATGATGGCGATGGTGATTTTACCGTTACAGGGCAGTTGCATTTATCTATTCTTGATAAATTTGACCGTCCGGTTACTCGTGACAATGTGCCGACTATTTGTAAAGCACCTTATCGAGTGATATTAAGAACTGATGATGTTATCTTATCCTCCCGTTATGGCGTACCTAAAAGTACTTCTTTTACTGCAAGTACTGTCACTTATTATATTAAACCACAGCCGATGGCGGATATTTGCTCTGCCAGACCTTTGTTAGAATATAACGGCGAACGTGCTGGTCCTTTTTCTATGTGGGACCCAGGTTTGGGTTTTCTTGTTCAGTCATCCGAACCGTCATCTTATGGTTTGAATTTTCCTACTACTGGCGCAGATGGTTTATATTTTGATTTAGTGTTAGGTAGTATTGATACGCAATTAACTTGGGATCCTGTTTCTCCTAAGGGCGATATTAAAGCGACTATGACCTATTTAAATAGCTCAGACCCTAGTCTTGTCCGAGTCACCTTAAATGGTCCCGTGGCTACACCGCAGCAATGGCGTGTAGATAATCCGGGTTGGGCCGGTGAGAAGATAATTGCTCCATCATTGCCTCAGACATTTGAGTTGGTGGGTAAAGGTAAAGATAGTCACAATAATGATATCGTGTTGAAGTATGGTTTTGTGTTAAAGCAGTGGTTTGTCAACCGAGGTAATAAATCAGCGGTAGCTTCCATACAGGGATCATGGTGTCTTAATCTAGGTCTAGGTTTAGGTTATCGTCTTCCGCGCCTTAGAGAATTAACTAACGCAAGGTGTTCTAGCTCGAAAGATTACTGCCCTAAAAATGATTATCCATCAAATGGTACTGGTTATTCACGACGAATTGGTGCAGGACTCCTTGCTGAGTGGGGTTCTCTGGACCGATACTCTAATGCTAATTTCATATATGCTAAACCCTATTGGTCGAGTGAACCGGTTCCAACTGATGCGGAAGGCAAAGAGACGAGCGAAAGCACCACCCAGTACGCCGCGACCGTTAGTACTGGTACAATCAGTCGTCTTAGTAAGATATATCCCTATGTTGGTGCAATTTGCGCCGTAGGGGATGAGAAGGAAGAAGATAAATAGCTTTACTAGAGCTTAAAAAAGAAGCTGATTGACGGGAGTGATAAAAGACAAGATTCTGCTGAATTCACCCCGATAGGTTTATTTTTGAGGAACGGGGTTTTTACAGTAAAAAAAATTGCTGAATGGCGTTTTTAAAAGATTAACACTATGTTTTAAAGACTTAACGCTCTAATAATATTTACAAAATTTAGCAATTAAACCTTTAAATACAGTTGCATAGATTTTTTTCAAGTACTATACTCTATAGGTTATTTTAACCGCAATATTCGGTGATGATTTAGTCAGTTAAGCTGGAATAAAATGAAATAAAACATAGTATTACTTGACAAGGGATGTCAAAATGCGTTATAATTTACAACACCAAACACCAAACACCAAACCTGCCCAACTTTTAATTTAAATTCGCTTCGTTTTAGCCAGCAAAGTTTCGTTTTTTCGTGTGGTTTATTTTTTCAGCAATCCCTTAAATTGTTATCAAGATTGTTTTTATCTTGGTCGATTTTTTTAACTTTACTGCCTATTATCTTTCTACCATTTTCATTTAATAGTCAAGCGCTGACCGCTTATACTACAAATGTTATTCACGGTAATGTGCCATATTTAACTTTTGATGGTGGTCAAACACGCGCGACAGACTTAGACGAACTGATGAAGATATCCTTCTCTGATGGTACGACATTAACACCAGCAAGTAATAACTCAAACTCATCACATGCTATTTTACTGCCGGTTGCCGGTCAGAGCTTTGCCGATATTGATATGTTGGTGCCAACTAATGTTAATGCCATACCATTAAGCACCCTTATTGGTGCGCCTTATAACTATTGGGATGATGATGATGGCGATGGTGATTTTACCGTTACAGGGCAGTTGCATTTATCTATTCTTGATAAATTTGACCGTCCGGTCACTCGTGACAATGTGCCGACTATTTGTAAAGCACCTTATCGAGTGATGTTAAGAACTGATGATGTTATTTTATCCTCCCGTTATGGCGTACCTAAAAGTACTTCTTTTACTGCAAGTACTGTCACTTATTATATTAAACCACAGCCAACAGCGGATATTTGCTCTGCCAGACCTTTGTTAGAATATAACGGCGAACGTGCTGGTCCTTTTTCTGTGTGGGACACAGGCTTAGGGTTTCTTGTTCAGTCATCCGAACCGTCATCTTATGGTTTGAATTTTCCTACTACTGGCGCAGATGGTTTATATTTTGATTTGGTGCTAGGTAGTATTGATACGCAATTAACATGGGATCCTGTTTCTCCTAAGGGCGATATTAAAGCGACTATGACCTATTTAAATAGCTCAGACCCTAGTATTGTCCGGGTCACCTTAAATGGTCCCGTGGCTACACCGCAGCAATGGCGTGTAGATGATCCGGGTTGGGCAGGTAAGAAAATAATTGCTCCATCATTGCCTCAGACATTTGAGTTGGTGGGTAAAGGTAAAGATAGTCACAATAATGATATCATGTTGAAGTATGGTTTTGTGTTAAAGCAGTGGTTTGTCAACCGAGGTTATATAACAGCGGTAGCTTCCAGACAGGGATCATGGTGTCTTAATCTAGGTTTAGGTTTAGGTTATCGACTTCCACGCCTTAGAGAATTAACTAACGCATCATTCTGTTCTGGCTACTGTCCAAGTGTTGATTATCCATCAAATACTTATCATTATTCGCGACGAATTGGAGCCGGGTTTTTAGCTGAGTGGGGTGATATGACTAGATACAAGGATGAGGCGAGAAACCACTATTCCTATTGGTCGAGTGAACCGGTGCCAACTAATCCGGAAAAACCTAACGATACAAGCAATAGCACCACCCAGTACGCCGCGACCGCTGTTCACGGTCTGATTACAAATTCAAGTATGAACGCCTATGCTGCAGTAGCTTGCGTCACGGGGGATGAGAAGAAAGAAGGTAAATAACTTTGCTAGAGCTTAAAAAAGAAGCTGATTGACGGGAGTGATAAAAGACAAGATTCTGCTGAATTCACTCCGATAGGTTTATTTTTGAGGAACGGGGTTTTTACAGTAAAAAATTGTGGAATATTTTTTTGACGTCCTAAAATCCCAACGCTACTTTAACCCCTAGTAAGATCAATATTACACCTAATAATTTATCAATAATAAATTGAAGTTTGAAATAACGTCGCTGGACGATTTGGGTTTGAAAGATAAATACAACCAATGGCCACCAAAGTAAGGCTTCAAGCCAAATAATAAATGCGACGAGCAATTTATCCATTAAAGTTGAGTCTGCATTGAGTAGTTGGGTAAATATAGCCAGAAAAAACAGTGTCGCTTTCGGATTTAGTAAGTTACATAATAGCCCTTGCATAAATGCCGCCTTTGCGGTGACATTAATTGGCTGAGTTTGTTTGCTGATGTAAGTGGTAGCACTACTTTTAGCTAATAACGCTTTAGTACCTATCCATAGCAAATAAGCAGCGCCAGCATAACGCAAGGCATTATACAGCCACGGGGTAGCGGTGATTAATACCGCAATACCTGCCACACAATAGCTCATATGAATGGCGATCGCGCTTATCACCCCTAAACAGGTCATTAATGCCATTTTTCGGTTATAACTTAAGCTGTTTTTTAAGACCAGAAAAAAATCTGGTCCCGGGGATATCATGCCTAAACAGCTAATAGTGATAACTAAAATTAAGGTATCGACGCTCATTTTTGCACTTGTGCCGCATTGTTTAATGTCGCGATATTCGATTTATGTTGTTCTATAAATTGTTTTTTATCAACGTTCTCACCGCTTAAGTAATCGGTTAAAAATTTTGCATTGGTTTTAATTTGTGCACCATTTAGAATCAATCTCGGTAAATCAATTTGATAAATATTTTGATTAGGTGATTTTTGTAAATCATCAACATTTGCATTGGTTAACAAATAGAGTTTGCGCTCTTTTTCTGATAACTTTTTCACCGTTTCGGTGCCAGCTCCCATCATTAAATGGTCAGGGAAGATGTAAAATACAGTATTATCTAATATACCTTGCTGTTTCAGGTGGTTAATAAATTCCCCTAAATTATAATCGAGCGAAGCGGCCACAAAAGACATATTATCTGGTTTAGGGCTGATGACAGCAGTCATGCGCTCATCATTAAAACCGTTTGGAGCATGAGTTGAGACAGTTGAGATAAATAGCGCAAAGGGTTTATCGGCATTTTGCAACTCTTGTATTTGCTGTTTAGCAATGTCTAATATATCTTTATCATACAATCCAAATGGTGCATTTGGATATTTGCCTACATAATTTTTTTCGGAAACGACTTGCATGCCTATTACTTCGGCGGTGTGGCCAATTCCTGCAAATTCCGGACCAGCCATAACATAGCGAGTTTGATAACCGGCTTGTTTTAGCACATCACCTAAGGTAACTAATTGAGTGGTATTTGCACCTTTTAATGGTGAAGTTGAGTGTTCTCCGATTAAAAATGGCACACCAGTCATATAGGTATACATAGAGGCTGTTGTCCATGTACTACCTGCACTCATTGGCATATTAGCAAAGAAAGTATATTGTTGCTTGAGTTGTCTTAAATTTGGCGTGATATCAGCAAAATCTAAAAATCCTTGTTCGAAGGATTCTAACGACAACACAATAATATTTTTGCCTTTTTGGCTATCAAGTTGTGATTTTTCAACATAATCATTCATATTTAAGTTTTGTAACGCTTGGGCAAAAGTTGCTTTTGGGGCGCAAGTAACTTGATAGATTTCATAAGCACGACTAATAGGGCCGTTATGATAACTAATTGAGGCAACGGCAATGGCAACTAATAGTAATCGCCAGTGTAATTTACATTTATGGCGAAACCAGTTGGCTAATTTGCTGAGGATAACTACTAACCCCAAAAATACCACAATCACCAATAGCGCTTGCAGTTTAAAGATGAATAATCCTTCAATAATATCATTCATGTTCAGATTGACGTAAAACTGATAATCAATAAATCCACCACTAAAATAAATTGAGGTAAGCTCCATCACAATAATAACGGTCATTAAAATGATGGTGAATAATTGCCATTTTTTTTGTTTAAAAAACGAAGCTAAACTAATGGTTAAGATAAAAAGTGGTAAAACAACTAAAGTCGATAATGGCATAACAATCAATACTCATTTTTACTTTAAAATTTAAAAATTGTCCCAGTATATACTTAATAAACAGAAAAATAAAAATCGGAATTGATTGGTTAATACATTAACCAGTCCTTTGCTGTCGATGTAGGTTTCTACTTTATCAACTATATCAACTATCTTACTTAAGTTATTTCACCTTAATGATAATAATTATTGTTTGTTGTTGATAATTGGAAGCATTAGCAATAAGATAGTTAGCAAATATTTGCAACTGTTTTAAGGTCTACGCCATGTTGTGCTGGTTACGCAATGTTACAATTGTTTTATCAATGTCTTTATTTTGTTTATCAATAAGTTATGCCGATATCACTTTACCTACGCCACAAATGAAAGATGGCATGGGGTTATTTGATAGCCTTAAAAAACGTGCTTCAACTCCAGGCGGAGGGTTTCCAACCGGGATGGTCTCAGATGATGAACTATCAAGTGTGCTTTGGTCGGCAACGGGATTAAATCGAGGTAAAAATGGTTGGACGGTGCCAATGGCTAGTGGTAAACAACCTTATGTTCGTCTTTATGTCGCTAGCGATAAAGGTGCCTTTTTATATGAATGGGAAGGACACTATCTTCGTGAGATAACTAAGCAAGATATTCGTGCTGACATTGGTATGCAAAATTTTACTAAGCGAGCACCATATATTGTTATTTTTGTAGCTGATGGTGCAAGTCTCAATGATTTTGATGCACAAAAAGCCAATGATTTTAGTCAAATTGCCGTTGGTGCTATGAGTCAAAACGTCTATTTGTCTGCTGCAGCATTAAAACTCAGCACTCGTTACATCCATTCAATAAAGCCTGACATTATTAGTCAATCGTTACAATTGCCAGAAAGCAGTAAACCAATAGGGATAATGTTGTTAGCAAAATAAAAGGAGTAAGCAGTGAAAAAGTATTTAACTTTAGTGTTACTACTGATTGCCAGTTTAGCGATTTTTAGTTCCCCTTCTTACGCAACTGAAAAGAAGTATGCAAGCTGGAATGCGATTGTGGATGAAATGGATATCATTTTAAATGATGCTTATAACATCTATTTTATGAAAGACAACGAAGCTGCTAAAGATCGAGTAAACAATGCTTATTTTGGTTTTTATGAAAAGCATGGTGTTGAACGTGCGGTAATGTCTTACATTTCCGGCAAACGAGGCACTGATACCGAATACCAATTTGCTAAAATTAAACGATTAATGAATCAAGGCGCGCCTAATAAAGTTGTGCGAACTGAGATTGATGTTATTCTGAAAATGCTCCACGAAGATGCTAATGAGTTAGATGGTAAAAAAGAGAGTGGCTGGAGTGTCTTCTTTGCCTCATTTATTATTATTTTCCGTGAAGGATTAGAGGCGATACTGGTGATTGCGGCAATTTCTGCATATTTAGTTCGTTCAGATAATAAGCCAATGCTTAAAGTCGTCTATCTAAGCAGTTTATTTGCGGTGTTTGCCAGCGTGTTGGCTGCTATCGCCTTGCATACTATTGTTGGTTTAAGTGGTGCCAATCAAGAAATTATGGAAGGTGCCGCCATGTTACTCGCAACAGTGGTGCTGTTCTTTATAAGTAACTGGATGCTATCTAAGTCAGAATCGAAAGCTTGGAAAAATTATGTTGAAGGAAAGGTGCAAAGTGCGGTATCAACAGGAAGCAGTTTTGCTTTAGGGTTTGCTGCCTTTTTAGCTGTATTTCGTGAAGGAGCGGAAACGATCATATTTTATCAAGCTATGTTAGCTGATGCTAAAGATCACATGGATATGGTTTGGTATGGACTAGGTGTTGGTACCATCGTGTTGACTTTGGTATTTATTGTTATCCGCTTTGGCAGTGTTAAATTACCGCTTAAACCATTTTTTATTTGTACCAGTGCATTAATGTATCTTATGGCGATAGCCTTTGCTGGTGGTGGTGTGAAAGAGTTACAAGAAGCAGATATTATTTCGGTCACCCCAGTAGATTTTGTCCATTCAGTAGAGGTATTAGGCATCTATCCAACGGTTGAAACATTGGTGCCACAGTTAGTCATGCTAGTTGTCGTGATGCTCTCTATTATGTATTACAAAAAATATCATAAAAATTAAATAATATTATTATTCTTGGTGTAATTTAAACTTGAATAGTAATTAAAACATTGGCAGTAATTTGTAATTGATTAGTCATTAGTTTATTGATTAATTATTAAAGGGTAAAACAAGTTGTTAAAAAAATTAAGGAGTTTTCAATGAAAAAACTAATTATTTCTGCTGGTATTTCGTCAATACTTGCACTTTCTTCAATGGCAAATGCTGCTGCGCCGGCACCCGGTGAAGAAAAAGGTTTTGAAGAGTTTCCAATCGGTGAAGAAGTCACTGTTGGTCCATTACATATTGGTGCGGTTTACTTCCAACCTGTAGATATGGAGCCTGCTGGTATGGGTGGCTTACCTGCTTCTAAGTCAGATATGCATATCGAAGCCGATATTTCTGCTGCCGAAGGTAATAAGTTAGGTTTTGGTGTAGGTGATTTTGTCCCTTACTTAACTGTAAAATATAAAATTCAAAAACAAGGTAGTGACAAAACTATCGAAGGTAATTTTATGCCGATGAATGCATCAGATGGCCCACACTATGGTAACAATATTAAGTTAGATGGTGCGGGTAAATATAAAGTTACATTCACAATCGAAAACCCTGAAAAACAAGGTTATTTATTGCATGTAGATAAAGAAACTGGTGTTGAAGGTCGTTTCTGGTCTAAACCAATCGAGGTTTCTTGGGACTTTGACTACATCCCTCGTGCATGGTAATAATTAGCTAAACTATTGGCGAGTGTAACAACTCGCCAATATACGTTGTAATCTTTAGGCAATCGTTATGCTCCAATATCTTATCAGTATTACCGATAATACTTTTGTACCTGTGATCATATTGGCACTTGTTAGTGCAGTGTTTGTTCAGTCAAACCTATATAGTGGTAAAAAATATCTTTTCATTGGTTTTTTATTGGGAATGCTGGCGGCAATCATTTATGCAATCTTAAAGCGTAATACCGGTATTGCTGTTCGAGAGTACTATGACCTTAGTGTGATTATTCCGTGGTGCATCATTGTCATTCCATTGCTTATCTGCTGGTCGCTCAGAAATTCGTTCCAACAACCTATTATTAAGATTCTATTGGCTGTATTAACAGCTGTTGCCATAGGGCTGATTACAGCTCAATGCTTACCGAATATTTTACTCTACCCATTTGGATTTGATGTTGGCATGGAGTCAATATTCAATAATGATTATCTGTTTAAATGGGTTGGTTATGGCTTTGCTCTATTAGTTTGTGGTTTAATTGGCTGGTTGATTTATCGCCTTTGCGCTAGGTTATCAACTCGATTGGTGGTGGTGATTGCGACATTTGCCATTATTATCTTTACCATTCAAAACGCCATTAATTTACTGCAAATATTAATTGTCAGACGATTTATCTCACCGCAACAGTGGATGATGGATTTGGTGATTTTTATTTTAGCGCATGTCAACTTGTTTACTTTTATCTTTATGGTGTTGGTATTACTACTCACTGTTTTATTATATACCAAAGCAAAAACCACCTCGCTGGTTGGTAATAATCCCGCTCAAATACGCAAACTTAAAGCAAGTTTACGCCGTGATCGTCGTACATCATTATTGTTAATGGCGGGAGTGGCTATTACTGCCTACACCGTCACTCGTGCTCGTTATATATTTGAAAAAGGGGTCGAACTCACCCCTGCTGAACCGGTTACGCCAAATGCTGATGGTTTAATTGTTATTCCATTAGAACAAGTTAATGACGGCAATTTGCATCGTTATGGTTATAAAACAACCGATGGCACATTAGTAAGATTTATTGTGATTAAGAAAAGCGAAAATGCCTATGGGGTCGGTTTTGATGCTTGTGATATTTGTGGGGCAAGTGGTTATTATCAACGAGGAAATCAAGTTGTCTGTATTTTATGTGATGTCGTGATGAATATTGCGACTATTGGTTTTTCTGGTGGTTGTAATCCCGTTCCGCTTAAATATGAGATTTTAGATGGCAATATGATTATTCGACCTACGCATCTTGAAGCTGAAAAAAGTCGTTTTAAGTAAATGGTTTTAAAAGGAAGAAAATATGTTTCGTAGAATGTTACTTAGCGTGTTAGTTCGTCAAAAAAAGAAGCTATTTTTAATTGCCTTAACCGTTGCTTTAGGTGTGTCGCTGGCGACTGCCATGTTAAATGTAATGTTTGATGTCGGTGATAAAGTTAATCAGGAATTAAAGGCCTATGGTGCTAACTTAAATATCGTTCCCAAAGGGGCTGCATTGGTTAATGAGTTATATCAACTGGATAATACAGATACACAAGCTGCTATTCAATATATCAAGCAAGATGATTTAGTAAAGATTAAGATGATCTTCTGGGCATATAATATTGTTGATTTTGCACCTTATCTTACTACACAAGTAACAGTTAATGATAAACCAGTTAGCTTAGTTGGAACTTGGTTTAATAAACATCTGACTATACCAACTGGTGATGAAGTTGACACTGGCATGTTAGCTATGAAGTCATGGTGGTCAATTGAAGGCAACACTATGAAGGATGATAATTTGCAAGGTGTAATGGTGGGTGAGAGTCTTGCTAAGCAAATGAATCTTAAACTAGGCGATAGCCTTGAGCTAATTTCACCATTAACCAATAAAAAAGTGACTTTAACTGTAAATAATATATTCCACAGTGGTGGGATCGAAGATTCTCAGCTTTATGTGTCACTTCCTGTCGCGCAAAATCTGGCTAATAAAGACGGTTTGGTTGAACGGGTAGAAGTGAGTGCATTAACCACGCCCGAAAATGATTTAGCCCGTAAAGCAGCACAAGATCCTAATAGCTTATCACGCACTGAATGGGATACATGGTACTGTACCGCTTATATCAGTTCGATTGCCTATCAATTAGAGGAGTTAATGCCAGATGTTCGGGTAAAAGCGATAATGCAGGTAGCCGAATCTGAAGGATCTATCTTGCAAAAAACGCAGTTATTAATGCTATTGTTAACTGTTTTATCCTTAATTTGCTCGGCGCTAGCAATATCCAATTTAGTTACTGCCAATGTGATTGAGCGTAGTACTGAAATTGGTTTATTAAAAGCGTTAGGGGCAACAAATATTTCGGTAGCGATGTTAATCCTTACTGAAATACTGATCATTGCTTTACTCGGGGGGATGGTAGGTTATTTTGTCGGTCTTGGCTTTGCGCAAATTATTGGCCAAACGGTATTTGGTTCGTTTATTGAACCTAAGATGATAATTATTCCACTGGTGTTAATTATGGTAAGCATGATCACCTTATTAGGCAGTTTACCGGCACTACGTATTATGATGTTTTTACGCCCAACCGATGTGTTGCATGGTCGGTAAGTGAGGCTAAATGATGATGAATAAAAATCAACGCTTTATTTTAAAAACGCTGCTTAGTTCGTTAATTCGCCGTCGTTCCCGGATTGCTATTGCTCTACTCGGTGTAGCGATAGGAGCAACCGTTTTACTTGGTATGGTTACACTTTGTTATGATATCCCAAGACAAATGGGACAAGAGTTTCGCTCTTATGGTGCCAATCTGCTGTTGATGCCGGCTAATAATCAACCTACCATGCCAATGGCGGAAGTAAAAAAAGCCGTAAGCTTACTACCGCAAGATAAGCTATTAGGGGTTACCCCATTTCGTTATGACTCTATCCGCAGTAATCAACAGCCTTATACCATTGTCGGCACCCAGTTTGATCAAGTTATCAATACTAGCCCTTATTGGAAAATAGAAGGTGAAGTGCCGAAAAATCCAAATGAAATTATGATCGGTACCGATATTGCCCATTTTGCTAAGCTTAGCATTGGTAGTACGATGCCGATTTCAGGAAAATCTAAACAAAATTCGCGCTTCGATGAAGAATTAACTATTACCGGCATCGTCAAAACCGGTCGAGCTGAGGATAACTTTATCTTTATTGAACTCAATGATCTTGAAACGTTACTCGAAGAAAACAATCAAGCCGAAGTGGTCGAAATAAGTATTACGGCAACGCAAGATGAGTTACAGCGCTATATTCAAACCATTAAAGATAATTCCAACACGGTCGAACCCCATCTTATAAAATGGGTAACACAATCGGAAGCATCGGTACTTGGTAAACTGTCATCTTTACTCTATTTGGTAACACTAGTGGTGTTAATTTTGACAATGATCTGTGTTGCCACCACTATGATGACGGTCGTTATGGAGCGCCGTAAAGAGATTGGTCTGAAAAAGGCTATTGGTGCAACCAACAAAAGTATTGCCAAAGAATTTTTAGCCGAAGGATTAATCTTAGGTATTGTCGGTGGCGTGATTGGGGTAATTTGTGGTCTGATTTTTGCTCAAGTAATCAGTGCTAACGTATTTGGGCGATCAATTGTAATTGAATTTTATTTAATACCAACAACGATTATTATTTCGGCTGTGGTAACCATTATTGCGTGTTTGATTCCAGTAAAACGTGCACTTGAAGTTGAACCAGCATTAGTTTTACGTGGCGAATAGGATAGTAAAGTATGAATATGCTCGAAGTGAATAATGTATCTAAAATCTATGGCTCATTACATGCCTTGTCTGAAGTTAATTTAACCGTTGAAGAGGGTAAATGGTTATCTATTATGGGACCATCAGGCAGTGGTAAAACAACCTTAATGAATATTATTGGTTGTATGGATAAACCGTCATTAGGCTCTGTGATTTTAGATGGACAAGATATTACCCAGTTGTCATTACCACAGCTGACGGAAATTCGCCGTGATAAGATTGGTCTAATCTTTCAACAATTCCATCTTGTTTCCTATTTAACTGCATTAGAAAACGTAATGGTGGCGCAATATTATCACAGTATGGTAGATGAAAAAGAAGCCTTACAAGCATTAGAACGAGTTGGACTTGCAGCACGGGCCAAACATTTACCGCGCCAATTATCGGGTGGTGAACAGCAAAGGGTCTGTATTGCCAGAGCGCTAATTAATTATCCAAAACTGATTTTAGCTGATGAGCCAACTGGTAACTTAGATGAAAGTAATGAAGCAATGGTTATGAACTTACTACATCAACTTCACGAAGAAGGAAGTACAATCATCGTGGTTACGCATTCGCCTGAAGTATCAAAACATGCGCAGACTACGGTGGTTCTTGAACATGGTAAGGTAGCAAGTATTATCAATAATTAATAATTAAAGGGTCTATATTTATGAAAAATCGTGTTGTTACATCTGTATTGTTTATATTTATCGGGGCACTACTTATTTTGTTTCCGCTTTATATTTTACCTGTCTGCCCGTTACCTGATGCGCAAGCTATACCTGCTACAACGATGGCAGGGGATGGGCATATGCATATGCATTCAACTCCAGGTAAAATCATGAAATGCTTTTGGACTGCAAGGGCTGAAATTGGTATTGGTAGTTTAGTGATTGCCATTGGTGCGTTAGTACTATTTAGTCGCTCACTATTTGTCCGTATGGGATTGAGTATGGCGTTAGCTTGCACCGCAGTTTTAGCGGCAGCTATTCCAACTATTTTAATTGGTGTTTGTGGCAATGAGATGATGCGTTGTAATATGGGTGCCAAACCTGCACTGATTTTATTAGCTATCGTTTTGGCAATTGCTGCAATCAGCAATGTGCTTTATTTGAATAAACAAGTAAATAAACAAATAAGATAAACAGTATTAAGTAAGTATCAACAATCAACATTAGTCACCATCAGCCTTAATACAACAAGATATAAAAACGAGAACTAAAACATGCAAGAAAAACCGATTACTATAGCAAATTTAGCATGGCGAAACATTCAAAGACGACCATTTCGGAGTTGTTGTTTGATTATCATTATTATGCTGTTTTCCGCTACGCTATTTGGCGGTAGCGTGTTAATGAAAAATCTGAGTTTAGGTATTTCCGGTATGGCTAATCGTTTAGGCGCGGATATTCTTGTTGTACCTTACGGTTATGAAAAAAATCTTGAAGTGGCATTGTTACGTGGTGAACCAAGCAGTTTTTATCTAAAAGCGGATTTGATGGATAAAATTAAAGTAATCAAAGGGGTTAAAGCTGTCTCCCCCCAACTGTTTATCGCTTCATTGAATGCTGGTTGCTGTACGTCTAAAGTACAACTTATTGGTTTTGATCAGCAAAGTGATTTTGTGATCAAACCTTGGTTGCAAACGCAGTTAAACCAACCATTGAACAATAATCAGGTTGTTGTTGGTAGCAAAATTACCGCCAATGTCGGTGATGAAATTAAGTTTTTTAATCATCCATTTAAAGTCGCAGCCAAAATGGATAGTACCGGAATGGGCTTTGATACCTCTGTATTTATGACGATCCCGACGGCACAGTTACTGATGAAAGAAGCGAACCTAATTGAAGGCGATACTGAACACTTTGCTAACTATGTATCATCAATTTTTGTTAAAGTCGATCCTGATTATCAGCCTAAAGATGTTGTTAATCAGATGATGCCGAAATATGCTATTGACTACAATATTGATTTTGTGATGACCAAAGGCATGTTAAGTAATATTTCCAAATGGCTAACTGGTTTTTCAACTATTGTCTATAGTTTATCGGCAATTTTCTGGGTATTGGCAATTATTGTCATCTTTGTGATATTTTCATCATCACTTAATGAACGTAAACGTGAAATAAGTCTATTACGTATTTTAGGCGCTTCACGTAGTGATCTGGTTAAAATGTTACTGCGAGAATCGCTTATTATTAGCGCTTTAGGTGGTATTGCAGGTATTGTGATTGCTGGTGTATTGATTTATGCCTTTAGCTTATTGATTTGCCAGTCGATAGGTTTGCCATGTATGAACATTTCCATTACTGACGGATTTATTTATGCATTAATGGTATTTATGTTGACGTTAATTATTGGTCCACTGTCTAGTATTTATTCGGCATTATCGTTGACTAAATTTGATACTTATCAAACATTAAGAGAGGGTGAATAATGTTATTGGATGTCAAAAACCTTCGCAAAGATTATCAACGTGGTTCGCAACATTTCTCAGCGGTAAATAATGTTAGTTTTTCAATGGCACAAACCGATTTTATCACTATTATGGGCAAATCAGGCAGTGGTAAAACGACGTTACTTAATATGATTGCTGGGTTATTGACCCCGACTCAAGGTAAAATTACCATTAATGGTACCAACTTATTTGAACTTGATGATAAGCAGGTGTCAGCATTTCGTAATCAAAATATTGGCTACATTCCACAAGGTAGTAGTTTATTACCCAATTTAACCGCACTGGAAAATATTCGCTTACCATTTTATTTAACTAAACGGGAAAACCAATCTAGCTTAAATTATGCGCTGGAGCTGCTTGAAAAGGCTAAAATTGGCTACTTAAAAGATACTTATCCCGCGAATATGTCGGGAGGAGAAATGCGTCGAATTGCTATTTTACGGGCGCTGATTTGTCGGCCACAATTAGTGATTGCCGATGAACCTACCAGCGATCTTGATGAAGAAAGCTCCGCACAAATTATGGCATTATTAACCGAGATTCACCAACAAGGTACAGGACTATTAATTGTTACTCATGATAATGATGTAGCAAATTATAGCCAAAGAAAGTTAAAAATGTCCTCAGGTCGATTAATCGATTAGTTTGCACTAATGGTATCTCGAGTAATTATAACAATAGTGGATTACAGCCCATATCGATCATAATTTTATTTAACTTTATCAGCGGTAATCAGACTAATGAATTAATATCATCACCTTCAAGTTTATCAAAAAGGGTGATACCTAACTCGTCACATTTAAAACTGCCAGCGCATTGTAATGGCATCTCTTTCGCGATATAAGCATCAATTTCTGCATCAGTTAACTGGCGAAAAGTAACCTTAAACGGTTCACAAATTGTTTGCGATTGGCCAGTACGAGTATCAATGACGGTCATTCCGGTATAAAAGTAAAACGCTTTACCGCTGCTATTTCTCAATTGTTGTTGGGCATTTTCAATGGTATGTGGTTTGCAAACAATCTGATCATCCAATACACCTACTTGATCAGAACCAATAATCAAACTATCAGGATAATTAGCCACTAACGACTGCGCTTTGGCATTAGCTAAACGCACCACCAATTGCTGTGCACCTTCATTTAACAAAGGCGTTTCATCACAAATGGGTGGTACACACTCAAACGGAATGGCTAATTTTTCCAATACCTTTTTACGTGATAACGATGTCGATGCTAAGATAATTCTCATTGCAACTATTCTCTTAAGATTCATGGCGAAAGATGAGCATTAAAACCGATATAACGGTAATAATCAACAGTCAGTTGTGTTATAAAGTTATCTAGCAACGATGGTCAGTTTTATTTTGGGGCGATTGTCTCAATGGCTTATCAATCACTCTTTTTCGATAAGTTTTATTAACCACTAAATTAGTTAAACTGCAAGTAATTGCAACAAATCGTTGTTCATTGAATTTCAGACGTTTTATTGTTTGGCAGCAATTTCAATATCGAGATTACGTCCGAGTAAAGTGGATTTGCGCGAACCCTCTTTACTCGGAAGTAAATTTTAAATTAAATCTAGCGTACCACTAACACTGATGTTTGTGCGCCACGCACCACTCCTGAGGCATTTGATCCCAGTAAGTGTGTTGAGATATTAGGACGTCTTGAACCTAAAATAATTAGATCTGGTTCAATTTCTTCGGCTATATGTAAGATCTCATCTCTTGGATTACCAAAAGCGATTGAAAAAGATAAATTTTCCCGTGGTAAATTAATCGTATCAATCAAACGATGTAACCACTGTTCTGTTTGTACAGTAGCTTGATCTTTAAACTCATCAAAACCAAATGAGTAAGCATTCACGATAGCCGATGCAACCGGTAAGGTATGAAAGAAGATAACTTGTGCATTGGATAATTTTGCTAAACACTCAACATGAGGGATCACTTTTTGAGTGAGTTCATCTTCAAGCACATCAATCGGAACTAATATTTTTTTGTACATAACGCCTCCTCACAATATTTAAACTTGGCTTTACCATTTTATTGGTGAAGGCCAACGGTATTGGTTCAGTATGATACTAATTTTAAATGAAATCCAATTGTTACATGACTATCCTAACGCGAATTTAAAAGATTGAAATAATTTTTTTGCAAAATCATGATGGAGATCAACTATAACTAACATTATTTATCATCATGACCTTAAACCGACACTAAAACAAACAATAACAAACAATTTGCGTGGTGTCGCCGCGGGAGATTGTAAAGAGGGTTGGCGCCAACCCTCTTAACTCGGACGTAATCACCGTATAAAAATAACCGCAAAACTAGCTATCAAACAACAAAACGTCCAAAACTCAAACAACCAAAAAAACTTGAGGAAAGAGGTTTTTAAAGCCTAAAAATCCCGCCAATAAATCGCTAACGCTAGTTATAACATCAGCTATTACTGATAATAAACGTTTATTTTTATAAATTAGTTTAGTGCTTCTTATTTAGCGACATCCGCAATGTGCTGACAACTGAGTGAGGTTAGCATGGCAAACAGGGATGTTTGGCAAGGCTGTGTTTTGTCAGGAACAAATCACAGCCGGTGCGTTAAGAGCGAACGCAGGCAGAAGGCAGTCACGCAGTGACCACTTGCGTGGTCGCCGCGGGAGATTGTAAAGAGGGTTCGCGCCAACCCTCTTAACTCGGACGTAATCACCGTATAGAAATAACCACAAAACAACAAAACGTCCGAAACTCAAACAACCAAAAAAATTTTGAGGAGAGGGGTTTTTAAAGCCAAAATCCCGCCAATAAATCGCTAACGTTAGTTATAACATCAGCTAGTTCCAATAATTAAAGTGTATTTTGGCAAATAAGTTTGGTGTATTTAATTTAGCGACATTCGCAATGTGCTGACAACTGAGAGAGGTTAGCATGGCAAACAGGGATGTTTGCCAAGGCGGTGCTTTGTCAGGAACAAATCACAGCCGGTGCGTTAAGACCGAACGAAGACGGAAGGCAGTCACGCAGTGACCACTTGCGTGGTCGCCGCGGGAGATTGTAAAGAGGGTTGGCGGCAACCCTCTTAACTCGGACGTAATCACCGTATAGAAACAACCACAAAACTGCAAACGTCCGAAACTCAAAGAACTAAAAAATTTTGAGGAACGGGGTTTTTAAAGCTAAAATCCATCCAATAAAACGCTAACGTTAGTTATAACATCAGCTAGTAACCAAAAAATTTGAGGAAAGGGGTTTTTAAAGCCTAAAAATCCCCCTAAAGTTTCTCCGAAATTGGTTTTAAGCGAGTAATTAAGACATAATATTACATTAATCTTTACAAAAGTTAACAATTAAACCGCCAAAAAAAGTTGCATGGTTTTTTCCAATCACTATACTTTTATAGCATATTTATACGAATGGATAAATTTTATGCCGTTAGGCTTAAAATTTTAAATAAATCATAAAATTGGATTGACAAGGATATCTGATATGGATTATAATTTTCAACACACAACACACAACACACAACCTGCCCAACCTATAATTTCACCTTTCTAAAGTTAAGCTCACACCGTTTATTATTTCACAGTAGTTTATTATTTCAGCAATTTCCAAAATTTCAGCAAAATTTTTCAAAATTTCTTGGTTTAGTCTGTTTATCCCGGCCGATGGTTTTGGTATTAACCGTGGTTGTATTACAGTCTATCTCTTTTTCTAACTATGCATTAACCACAAAAACGACCAATATTATTTATGGCTCAGCACCTTATTTAACCTTTGATGGTGGTCGTACCCGGGTAACAAATACTGAAGCGCTACTCGGGATATCGCTTTCAGATGGAAGAACATTTACTCCCACAACCAATAATTCGAGTTCAACTAATCCTATCGAGTTACCTGTTGCTGGTCAGAGTTTTGCAGATATTGGTATGTTAGTACCAACGGATACTAATTCTATTGAATTAAGTTCACTTATTGGCACACCGTATAATTATTGGGGGGATGATGATGGTGATGGTCAGGGAGTTAATGGTATCACCGCTACCGGTAGTTTAAAATTAACTATTGTTGATAACGACAATAATCCTGTTGCCCGTAATGAAGTACTGACTATTTGTACCGATCAAGCGCCATATAGATTAACTTTATCTAATACTAGCGGTAGATTAAAAACACGTTATGGGGTGCCTAATGAAAGTTATTTTACGTCAGGTAGCGTCACTTATTATATTAATCCTAAGAAAGAATCATCGCCATTCATTTGTTCTGCAAGCCCTTTAGCCACAGGCAGATATCGAACTAAAGGGCTTTCTGATGCCGTTTGGGACTGGCGTATGGGTTATCTACCACAGTCAGTTACACCATCGTCTTATGGTTTAAACTTCCCGACTACGGGTACTAATAAGTTGTATTTTAATTTACGTATAGGTGGTAGTAATCAGGTCTTATCTTGGAAGCCAGTTACGCATAGTGGTATTACTGCTACTATGACCTATCCATATGGAACAAGTACAAGAGTTCGAGTCACCCTAACTGGTCCTGTTGCTACACGCTCGCAATGGCAATCAAATAATTCAGGTCAAATCGACAGACCATCTTTACCGCAGACATTTGAGTTAGTCGGTCGTGATAGCAGTGGTAATGCGGTGGTCAAATATGGTTTTGTGTTAAAGCAGTGGTTTGTTGGAGGTGACTATGGAGGTTCCCATTCTTTTGTATCATCTAAATGTAATAGTTTTGGATACCGTGTCCCAAAGGCCAGTGATTTAACTAATGCGACTTGTCAACCAGCTTGGGGGCAGAGCCAAGATGTGTGTCAAGGTGCAGAAGGTGCAACGCCTTCGTCACCTTATAATCGTGCCTTGAATCACATTGGTGGAGGATTGTTCACGGAATGGGGGGAAATGTCCCTTTACCATAACTATGACCGAGCAAACCAGTTCATCGAAAATGGTAGATATTGGACGAGTGATCAGACGAGTGAGAACAACGTTCAGGGATACCATAAGGTTTACTGTGATGGTTATGGTGGCTTTGCAACAGATGATAGAGGGGACTCCGCCAACGGAATCTGTGTCTATCCTTAGCTATTATTTCTTAGTTCTTAGGTATTAAAGCTGAGGATAAGAAAAATAACATTAGGACATTAAACGATCATTGCGCCCTGTCAAGGCAATGGCGTTGACGCTGACGAAGTGGGCGTTAAAAACGATTTTGTGGCGCGACATTCGCAATGTGCTGACAACTGAGCGAGGTTAGCATGGCAAACAGGGATGTTTGCCAAGGCTGTGTTTTGTCAGGAACAAATCACAGCCGGTGCGTTAAGACCGAACGCAGGCGGAAGGCAGTCACGCAGTGACCACTTGCGTAGTCGCCGCGGGAGATTGTAAAGAGGGTTGGCGTCAACCCTCTTAACTCGGACGTAATCACCGTATAGAAACAACCACAAAACAACAAAACGTCCGAAACTCAAACAACCAAAAAATTTTGAGGA